>ONGB01000046.1 GCA_900317295.1 uncultured Erysipelotrichaceae bacterium | reverse complement strand
AAGTTTTGCCCGCGGAAAGGCCCTAATAGGGTAAAATAGCGATATGGATAACACCGAGCAGAAGAAAAGATTCATCTCGACCTTGGAATCCTGGCGGGTTCCAAAGGAATTCGATTACGACTTCCTTTTCGATGTCTTTTCCCTTTGCTTGGAAGGCGGGAAGGATTTGGCGGCGAATTCGCCGCAATTCCCCACGCTGGCCGTCAACGAATTCCAGTTGGCCCTATATATCGTCAACGAACACGCTTTTTATCTCGCCACGCATTCGGATAAAAAGATTTCCGACATCACGCAAAACGAAGATTACCAGCAAATGCTGGCCTCGGTTTCGCTAGATAAATTCCTCACCAATGAGCGCCTCGCCTATCGGATGGGGAGCTTGGTGAGCCGTTATAACCCGATGATGTCCACGATCGACCTCTATCTCAATTTCATCTTGGGCATGCTCTCCCGTTATCGGAAGAACGATCCCGCGCAGACCGTCATCGTCGACATCATGAACAAAGGCTTCCAGATGGCCAAATGCGTCGCTTCTTTATTAGAAGGCGGCTTCGAGACCGAGGCTTTCTCCACCTGGCGCACCCTCCACGAGAACGAATGCATCCTCCAAGTCCTCGTCAAATACGGCAAGCCCGTCATCGAACGGTATCTCCGCCACATCCAATACGCGATCGCCTTCCGCGGCGGGCTCCCCACCAAGGAGGCCACCGACGAGATGTTCGTAGAGATCAAGGCGCAAATGCATGAGCTCGGCCTCAAGTCCAAAGACACCAAGCGCTTCATCGAATACGGCTGGCTTTCCGGCGTCCCCGGCTTTGCCGACATTCCCGATTTCAAATTCAATTTCCGCGATGGCGTGCAGCGCGTCGCCGGATTGACCCCCTATTCCAAGGTCTATGAAATGAGTTCGGAGATCGCCCATTCGAGTCCCTTGCTCATCTATTCGCGGAAGCGGTATTTCTTCCTCTTCACGTTGCTGAACCTTTACGAATCCTTCTTCCGTTTGGAGAAGATCTTCACCACCCTCTACATGTCGACCGTCGACGAGGCGGAGCGCAATAACTATGCGAAAATGCGGACGGTTTATCAAAGCGAGCTCCTCGCCGTTTATCAGCACACCCAGAAATCCTTCGCCGCCCTTAACGCCTCCGCGAAGAAGAATGCCCCGGATGAAAACGAGCCCGTCACCGAATTGCCGCTAGGGCAAAAAGACTGATCATGCGCTTAATCGGCTTGGATATCGGCGGGGGCATGGTCAAAGGCGGGTATTTTTCCGATAAGGATCTGCTTCAGGTATTTTCCAAACGCACCAAGGCCAAAGCCGGTTTGGATTCGGTTTATGGCGGCATCAAGGAAACCGTCGCCGCGCTTATCGAAAGCCAAGGCAAACCCGATGGGCTAGGCGTCGCCTGCTGCGGGGACATCCACGAAGGCGTCATCAAACAAGCCATCAACGTCCCCTGCCTCAATGGCTTCCCCATCAAGGAAAAACTCATCCAGGAATTCGGCCTTCCCGTTTTCTTGATTAACGATGCCGCCGGGGCGCTTTATGGCGAAATCCAAGAGATGGAAGTGGTGGGAAACGTCACCTTATTGACTTTCGGTTCCGGGGTAGGAAGCGCCTCTTTGATCGATGGGGTCATCCATCAGGAATCCCCCTATGATTTCGGCCATTTCCCGTTGGTGGAAGGGGGTCTTCCTTGCCTATGTGGCCGGAATGGATGCGCCGAGGTCTACCTCTCGGCGAAAGGGCTTAGTCGCATGGCGAGCCGCCGATATGGCCGCCCGATCGGCTGCCCCGATCTTCTAGACGATTATCGCAACGGCGATCCTTTGGCGAAGAAGATCGTCGAGGATTATTGCGCCCTGCTCAAAAAGCTGCTCTCCCAAGTCAAGAAAACGGTGGGGGAGGGCTTAATACTTTTAGGCGGCGGACTGATGGGCGCAAAAGACGTCTTCGCCCCTTATTTATCGTCTAAAGACACAAAAGGAATCGATTTTGCTAAACTAGGTAACCGCGCCGGGATCATCGGCGCGTCCGAATTAGCGAGGAAAGGACTCTCCAACCTATGAAAATCACCGGTTTCAAGAACGCGAACGTCGTCTTCGAAAAAGGCATCAAAACCGCATCCATTTCCATTTCCAATGGGAAAATCGTGGGGTTTTCCGCTCCTGAAGGGGCCATTGAACTCCCCGAAAACCTCTACGTCGCCCCCGGCTTCGTCGATGAACACATCCACGGCGCGATGGGCTGCGACACGATGGACGCGAGCGTCGAATCCTTGGAGACCATCGCCACCTCGCTGCTACAAGAAGGCGTCACTTCCTTCCTCGCGACGACGATGACCGAATCGCAGGAGAACATCGAAAAATCGATGGTCTGCGTCCGCGATTACATGAAAGGCACCCATCCGGGCGCGCAAATCCGCGGCCTCCATTTGGAAGGGCCCTTCATCTCCGTCAAATACAAAGGCTCGCAGGACGAGCAGCACATCAAACGCCCCGACGCCGCCTTGTTCCATCATTACAACGAACTCTCCGGGATGAACATCAAGGAAGTCACCTTCGCCTATGAAGAAGAAGGAGGGGATGAGTTCCTGAAATACTGCCTCTCTCATGGCGTCACCCCCTCGATCGGCCACTCCAACGCCTCCGGGGACAAAGCCCGCGAAGGCTTCGGGAAGGGCATCTACTGCGTCACCCATCTTTATAACGCCCAAACCCCGCTTCATCACCGCAATGCCGGCATCGTCGGCGAGGCCCTGATCACCGACGGGGTGCACACCGAAGTGATCTGCGACCTCCGCCATATCTGCGCGGATGCGCTAAAGGTCGTCTTCCGCAATAAGAAAAAAGAAGACATCGTCTTGATCTCTGATTCCAGCCCCGCCAAATACCTGCCCGAAGGGCAATCCTCGCATCTCGGCAAGCAGCCGATCTGGGTCAAAGACGGTGTGGCAGTGCTAGAAAACGGCACCATCGCCGCCTCGATCCTCCATCTCGACCAGGCGCTTCGCAACATCCGCCCGATCGCCGAGGGGTATAGCTATACCGACCTCATCAACCTCGTCACCATCAACCCGGCGAGGAACGTCCACCTCGATAAGGAAGTGGGGTCGATCGAAGAAGGGAAGCGCGCCGACTTCGTCATTCTGGATGAGGACTTCCACGTGGCCGCGACCATCGTCGGAGGCGAGGTCGTCTACCGCGGAGAAAACTGCCCAGAAATCCTAAAATAGCCGCGAAATGCATATGAAAACCGCCCGAATCAAATCGGGCGGTTATTCTTTTTTTGCTCACACGTCGGCGTAGCAGGAGCCGCCGATGAACTCCCTCATCAAGGAGTTGGAGGGGATCCACTTATCCGGCATGTCGACGAAGAACTTCAGCATGCGGATGAGGCGCTGGGCGGTCGGGAAGGTCGGGTCATCCGGCCCGATGCGCTGCAACAAGGGCATCGCGTATTTCTTCATGACCGGGAGCTCGTAGGGGAGGAGCGAGTTATAGACGTAGTCGCAGCCTTCCTGAGTGGCATAGATCCAGCGGAATTCGCCGCGGCGGACGCTCGGCCACATGTTGATGGTCTCCTCCGCCGAGGAACCGCGGAACTGGAAGTCGCGGACGATGCGGCGGATGAGGCGGAGGTCGGTTAACGATAACGGGGTGTGGTCATCGAGGTTTATCTGCGCCTGCGGCGAGATGAAGATCTTGAACTTGGCGCTCTTGGGGATATCGATGGTCATACGGTCATTGAGCGCATGGATGCCTTCGATGATGATCGGTTCGTCGCGGCCGACTTTGAGTTTGCGGCCCTCGACGCGGTGCCCGACTTGGAAATCGAACTTCGGCAGGGTGACTTCCTCGCCGTTGATGAGGTCGAGCATGTTTTGGTTGAAGAGGGGGATATCCAAGGCCTCGATCGATTCGAGGTCGGGTTTTCCGTCTTCGTCCATCGGCACCTGATCCTTCGAGAGGTAGTAGTCGTCCATCGAAAGGCGGATCGGGCGGATGCCGCGCGACATGAGTTCGATGCGGAGGCGGTTGGCGAAGGTGGTCTTGCCAGAGCTCGAGGGCCCGGCGATGCAGATGATCGAGATATCGTCGATGTCGTCTTGGATCAATTGGCCAAGCTCGCAGAGCATGCGGTTATGGCGCGCTTCGCAGAGGTTGATGTAATCGATGTCCCCACGGCTTTCGATCTCATGGTTGATGCCGGGGACCGTCGCGGAGCCGATGATCTTGCTCCAGTCGTGGCTCTCTTTGAGGGCGCGGCTATAGGTCGGCTCTTCTTGGAAGTCCGGCATTTCGCCTTGGGCTTCGGTGCGCGGATATTGGAGCACGAAGCCAGGGGCGAGGAGGCGGAGTTTGTATTTATGGATATACCCGGTCGAGGGGACCATGTGCGAATACATGTAGTCATAGAACCCATCGCATTCGTAGAGGTGGGCGTCCTTTTCGGGGCGGTATTTGAGCAATTCGATCTTGTCGGACCAGCCGCGGTCTTCGAACATCTTGCGCGCTTCTTCGACGGAGACCTTCATTCGCTTCATCGGCAGGTCGGCTTGGATGATGTTGTCGATCTCGTGCTTGATGTTGATGAGCATCGCGGTGGTGGCGGTGACCCCGGGGGTTATCAGATGGATGCCGATCGAACGGGAAACGTTATAGGCAAAGCGCACCCGGAGGTTGGGGTAGCAGCGGGCGAAGGCCATCGCGACGACGTAGCGGAGGGAGGCCTCATAGACCTTCATCGCCGGGATGTCCGTGATGCCGGAGAACTCGACTTCGCTGTCGTAATAGACCTCGTAGGTCAGCTCGCGGACGCGGTTATTGACTTTCGCGACGACGATTTTCTTTTCCGGATCGCGGTCGCCAAGGATCTCGAGCAGGCTCACTTTTCGGTTGTAGACCCGCTCTTCGCCAAATGCTTTCACTTTGAATTCCATTCGGTCAAACCTCCTTTTTCTGCGCTCACATTCAAAAATTATGGAGCCGTGAACTATAAGATGTAAGGGCTTTCATTTCAAGGATTTTTGTGCTTTGGGGCGCTTTTCTCTAAAAAACGGCCTAAATGCGCGCATATCGGGCGCTTCCTTTCTTGAAGAAAGGATGAGAAGTCCTTAATATTTATCGCGGATAAGCTTTTTGCTTTGCCCGAAAATGAAGACTCTCGCGGAACGTTATAACGGTTGGAAGGATGAACAGAAGAACCTCTTCATCCTCGCTTGCATCGGCATCGCCGGGTTTTTGATTCTGCTTTTCGGCTTCTTCATCGATAACCCCGGGCTGCCCATCGGATGGGTATTAGGGACCGGGATCGAGCTCATCGCTTATTTCACGATCTACAAAGGCGCCTCCTTTCTCCTCGACCCCGAGGATAAAAACGGCAAGCGCGGTTACCTGATGGCGGTTTTCGCCATGGGAAGGCTCTTGCTCTATGGCGGGGGGCTCGTCCTCGCCGCTTTCTGCACTTTCGTCTGGGGGAGCATGGCCCACGGCTATTGCAACCTCTGGACCGTCTTCGCCGGGTATATGCCGGAATTCATCGTCTTGGTGATCGCCACGATGATCCGCATTAAGAGAAAGCCCGCCCCCGCGGCCAAAGCGGAGGAGCCTAAGGCGGAAGAGAAACCGCAGGAAAGCGAGGCCGACCATGAATAACCTCTTCCTCGTCGGCGATCCCCTCAACGAGATGATTGAGTCGATGAAGGATTTGACCTTCCGCCTCTCCGGCCCGACCATCAGCTCCCTCATCGTCATGTCTTTGGTGGCGATCTTCGCCATCGTCATCGGCATCCAAGCCGCGACCCATGATCCTTTGAAGCCCACCAAGGGCCCCCTTTTCCTCGCGGAGGCCTTCTATGAATGGGTGGAGAACTGGTCGCGCGGCATCATGGGGCATGACCCCCGCGATATGGTGGGGTATTTCTTCTGCCTTTTTGCCTATCTTTTCCTCGCGTTCAATTGGTCATTGACGGGCCTGCCCGGCATCATCGATTTCCTCGTGTTGCCTTTGAGCCTATCGATCGTGATGTTCATCCTGATCCAGGTCACCGCGCTCCGCTATCAGAAATTCCATTATTTCCATCGCTACATCGAGCCGGTGCCGATTTGGCTCCCCATCAACCTTCTGACGATGTGGACGCCGATCATCTCCACCTCGCTTCGTATGTTCGGCAACGCCCTCGCGGGGTCTGTCGTCATCGGGCTCATCAACTGGGCGATGAAAAACGCCTCCATGGCCCTCTTCTCCTTCATGGGCGAAGCGGGGCAGATCTTCCTGGGTCCCATCCCCATCGGGATCCTCAATCTCTACTTTGGCTTATTCTCCGGGTTCATCCAGACCCTGGTTTTCGCTAGTCTTAACGCCGTATGGATCGGGCAGGAAATGCCCGGCGACGACGCGATGGGCCTAGAAAAGCAGGCCGTGAGGGCCAAAGAGAATAAGCAAAGCGAAAAAGCCATATAGGAGGAAAACAATATGGGCCTTTTACAAAACCTGATGCCGGTATTGGCAGACACGACCGCCGGCCAACTCGGGTTGGTGGCCATCGCCGCCGCCATCGCCGTCTTCACCGGCGCCTTCAGCTCGCTAGGCGAATCCTGGATCTGCTGCCACGCGATTGACGCGATGGGCCGCAATCCCGAACAGCAGGGCAAGCTGCAATCGACGATGATCCTCGCCGTCGCCCTCGATGAATCCTGCGCCATCTACGCGCTCATCGTCGCGATCCTGATCATCTTCATCCTCGGAGCCAAAGTGTAAGCATGGGGATCTTCAAGGCGATTGGAAAACTTTTCCTTGTCTTGGAGGATTCCGCCGCGAGCCAAAACGTTCCCTTCACCGACGAAGACTTCACCCGCAAGCTCTTCCCCAATGGCATTTGGGATCTGGTGATCCAACTCGCTGCGTTCGTGGTGCTTTTGGTCGTGGTTTTCTTCATCGCCTACAAACCGGTGAAGAAAATGGTCGCGAAGCGTCGGGAATACGTCGCCTCGCAGATCGCCTCGGCCGAAGAGGCCAACCGCGTCGCCCAGGAGGCGGCCGCGAAGAAGGACGTGACGATCGAGGAGGGCAAAGCCGAAGCCGGGCGCATCGTCGCCGAAGCGCGCATCGAAGCCCAAAAGGAAGCGGCCCGCATCCTCTCTGAGGCCGAGCAATCCGCCTCCGAGAAGAAGAAGCAGGCCGACATCGATATCGAGCTGGCGAAGCAAAAGAGCAAAGACGACGTCTACCGCGAGATCGTCGACGTCGCCATCGCCGCTTCCAGCCAAGTCCTCAACCGCGAAGTCAACCAGAAGGACAACGAACGTTTGGTGAATGAGTTCCTTGAGGACCTTAAGGACGAAAAGAAATAAGCCATGGACGCATTAAGCAGCCAATACGCCTCCGCGTTATACGGATTGATCGAGCCGGAGCAGGGCAAGGATTATTGCCTCGCCTTGGGCTCGGTGGTTTCCTCGTTGGACGCGGATCCCGCATGGGAAAAGCTGCTTTGCTCCCACGCCATCTCGAAGGTCGAGCGCGAGCAGGCGATCGAGAAGACGTTTGGGAAAACCATCACGCTCCCTTATTTCGTCGACTTCCTCAAGGTGATCTCCGCCCATCACCGGTTCTCGCGTTTCCGTGAGATCGTCGAGGCGTTCGAAACCCTCGTCAATGAAGCCGACGGCATCAAACAAGGCATTGTCTATAGCGCATCCAAACTAAGCGCTGCGCAGGTGAAGTCCATCGAGGACGGATTGTCCAAACGGGTGGGCTCCCAAGTCAAACTGCGCCAAATCGTGGACCCCTCGCTTTTAGGCGGGGTGAAAGTCGCATTGGACGGCAAGGTCTACGACGGGTCGCTGAAATCCAAACTATCGGAGCTTCAGCGCCAACTCTTATCCGGAGGTAAGGCATCATGAAAATCGATTCCAGCGAAATCAGCGCCCTGATCAAGGCGCAGATCAAAGGATACGAAAGCAAACTCGAGACCGACGACGTCGGCACCGTCATTTCCGTCGGCGACGGCATCGCCCTTTGCTATGGCCTAGACAAAGCGATGCTCGGCGAGCTTTTGGTCTTCCCCGGAGACGTCTACGGCATGGTGATGAACCTCGACCGCGAAGACGTCGGCGCCGTCTTATTCGGTAGCGACCGCAAGATCGAAGAAGGCGACACCGTCAAGCGCACCCACAAAGTGGTGGAAGTCCCCGTCGGGGATGGATTGCTTGGCCGCGTCGTCAATTCCTTAGGCGAGCCATTAGACGGCAAAGGCGCGATCCCTTATAGCAAAACCCGCCCCGTCGAGCGCATCGCCCCGGGCGTCATGACCCGCAAATCGGTCGATACCCCGCTAGAGACCGGCATCAAGGCGATCGATGCGATGATCCCGATCGGCCGCGGCCAGCGCGAGCTGATCATCGGCGACCGCCAAACCGGCAAAACTGCGATCGCTTTGGACGCGATCATCAACCAAAAGGGCAAAGGCGTGAAATGCGTCTATGTCGCCATCGGGCAAAAGAACAGCTCCGTCGCCGTCTTGGTGGAGAAGCTCCGCCAACTGGACTGCCTCGATTACGTGACCGTCGTTTCCTCCGCGGCCTCCGAGGCGGCACCCCTCCAATACATCGCCCCCTTCGCTGGCATGGCGATGGCGGAAGAATGGATGGAGCAGGGCCAAGACGTCCTCATCGTCTTTGACGACTTGTCCAAGCACGCCGTTTCCTACCGCACGCTCTCCCTCCTTTTGAAGCGTTCCCCCGGCCGCGAGGCCTTCCCCGGGGACATCTTCTATCTCCATTCCCGTCTGCTCGAACGCGCCTGCCGCCTCTCGAAAGAATATGGCGGAGGCTCGATCACCGCGCTGCCGATCGTCGAGACGCAGGCCGGCGACATCTCCGCCTACATCCCGACCAACGTCATCTCCATCACCGATGGCCAGATCTTCCTGGTCACCGACTATTTCGCCGAAGGGCAACGGCCCGCGGTCGATTCCGGCTTCTCGGTCTCCCGCGTCGGTTCCTCCGCCCAGATCAAGGCGATGAAGCAGGTCGCTGGTTCCTTGAAGATCGAACTCGCGAGCTACCGCGAGATGCTTTCCTTCTCGCAATTCGGCAGCGACCTCGACGCCTCGACGAAGAAGATCCTCGCCCACGGCGCCGTCTTGATGGAGACCTTAAAGCAAAAGCAATACCACCCCTATCCGATGGAAATGCAGATCCTCGAGCTTTTCGCGGTGAAGAACCGTTATCTAGACGAGCTTTCCAGGGAAGAGGTCGGCCCCTGGCTTTCCGGACTCGATTCCTTCGTCTCCACCCACCACGCGGATGTCCTGCAGGAACTATTGAAGAAGAAAGCTTTTGATGACGAACTGACCGCCCACATGAAAGCGGCGGTGGAGGACTATATCGCCTCGAGGAAGTAAAGGACTATGTCGTTAGGGCTCAACAAAACCAAACGAAGGATTCTCTCCGTCCGCTCGACGCAGAAGATCACCAAGGCCATGGGCATGGTCGCGACCGTGAAGCTGAAGCGCTTCAAGGATGGTTTTGAGCAGGAGTCCGCCTATCGCGCTTCCTTAACCCGCGCGATGGCCGCCGCCTTCCATTACGACAAACTCACCGCCTCCCATTACGGAATGGAAAACGAAGAGGTCGAAGGCATCCTCTACCTCGTCATCACCTCCAATCTCGGACTATGCGCCGGGTATAACAACGAGGTCTTCCGTTACGCGGAAAGCCTCATCGACCCCGAAATAGACACGATCCTCCCCATCGGGGAGAAGGGCAGGGCCCATTTCCTCAGGGATCCGCGGTTCAAGCACGTCTTGACCGACGAAGAGAACCTCGACCTCTCGATGGAGCCGCGCCTCATCAACCGCGCCGCCCTCCATTTGAAGAACGCCTTCAACCAGAAGAAATACCGCAAAATCGTCATCATCTACACCCGTTACGTGAACTCGCTCCGCTTCGTGCCGGACCAAAAGACCCTCTTGCCCTTCTCGCTGGAATACGAGAAAGAGCCCTACGAGGAATATTGCCCGCCGCTATTCGAGCCGTCTCCTAGGGAACTCATCCATAGCCTGATGCCCCAATACCTCGGCGCCGTGCTATATGACGCCTTGACGGAGAGCCAGCTATCGGAGCAAGCCTCGAGGAGGACCGCGATGGACAACGCCAACGACAACGCGGACGAGATCCTCAACCAACTCACCATCGAATACAACAAAGCGCGCCAGGCCGCGATCACTCAAGAAATCACCGAAGTCGTCGGCGGCGCGAATGGAAAGAAATAAAGGAGGAACACCATGGCAGAGAAGAAACCTAACGATGCCCTAATCGGCACCATCGTCGAAGCGGTGGGACCGGTCATCGACGTGAAATTCGAAAGCAAGAACCTGCCGAAGATTCTCACGGCTTTGCGCATCCCCTTGGCCGAAGGCAAATCCTTGACCATCGAAGTCATGCAGCATATCGGCGACGACGTCGTCCGCTGCGTCGCCATGGGCCCGACCGACGGGCTCGTCCGCGGGATGGAGGCCATCAATACCGAATCCCCGATCACCGTCCCGGTGGGCAATGAGACCCTCGGGCGCATGTTCAACGTCCTCGGCGAACCGATCGACGGCATGCCCTTCGAATCGAAGAAGCGGATGCCAATCCATCGCGCGGCCCCGACATTCGAAGAACAGGCCACCTCCAAAGAGATTCTCGAGACCGGGATCAAGGTCATCGATCTGCTTTGTCCCTACGTCAAAGGCGGCAAGATCGGCCTCTTCGGCGGGGCTGGTGTTGGCAAGACCGTCCTCATTCAGGAGCTTATCTTCAACATCGCCTCCGAGCATAACGGCACCTCGATCTTCGCCGGCGTCGGCGAACGGAGCCGCGAAGGCAACGACCTCTATTTCGAGATGAAGGAATCCGGGGTCCTCAATAAGACCGCCTTATGCTTCGGGCAGATGAACGAACCCCCCGGAGCCCGTATGCGCGTCGGCTTATCCGCGCTCACCATGGCGGAGTATTTCCGCGATCAGGAACACCAAGACGTCCTGCTCTTCATCGATAACATCTTCCGCTTCACCCAAGCGGGTTCGGAAGTCTCCGCGCTTTTAGGCCGCATGCCTAGCGCCGTTGGTTATCAACCGACTCTCGCCACCGAGATGGGGCAGCTCCAAGAACGCATCACCTCGACGAAGGATGGATCCATCACCTCCGTCCAAGCCGTCTACGTCCCCGCGGATGATTTCACCGACCCCGCCCCGGCGACGACTTTCTCCCACTTGGATGCCCGCACGCTTCTAGACCGCAACACCGCGGCCTTAGGCATCTTCCCCGCGGTCGATCCCCTGGAATCCTCTTCGGCGATCCTCGACCCCGAGGTCTTAGGCGAAGAGCATTACGAAGTCGCCCGCGGCGTCCAGCGCCTCTTGCAGCGTTATAAAGAACTCCAGGACATCATCGCGATCCTCGGCATCGATGAGCTTTCCGATGAGGATAAGGCGATCGTCAACCGCGCCAGGAGGGTGCGCAACTTCCTTTCCCAGCCCTTCCACGTCGCCGAGGCCTTCTCCGGCTACAAAGGCGTGTATGTCCCCTTGAAAGAGACCGTCCGCTCCTTCAAGGAATTGCTTTCCGGGGCCTATGACGAATACCCCGAGGCCGCGTTCATGTATTGCGGCACCATCGAGGACGTGAAGAAGAGGGCAGAGGAGCTTAAATAACATGGTGCGATTGACCATCCGTTCGGAAAAAGGCGCGTTCTTCGACCAAGAAGTCGATTACGTTCTTTTGCCTACGGAGCGCGGCCCATTGCAATTCCAAGCGGGGTGCACGCCTTCGATCGTCCGCTGCGTCGAAGCGGGGGTGTTGAAGGTCGTCATCCAGGACAAGCCCAAATTCTTCGCCATCTTCCGCGGCCTCGCCGATGTGAGGCCCGACGGGGTCCATCTCCTCGTC
>ONGB01000003.1 GCA_900317295.1 uncultured Erysipelotrichaceae bacterium | reverse complement strand
GGACTTTGCCGTCGCGGAAGACGACCGCCCCGCAGCTCTTCTCCTGTTTCCCGAGAAGGTTCTTCAAGGAGAAAGCCTCGTCATCGCTTAATCCCATCATCTCAAAATAGTGATCGATCGAACCATAACGACGGAGGAACTCGTCGTATACGTCGCGGAGGAAGCGGATATCCGGGGTCAATAGGAGCTCGGGAACCTCCGGATGGTTCTCCCGCGTGTCTTTCGTCATGCGCGAAAGCAAAGGGAAAGACGCCATATAGTCGGCGTTGACCTCATCGAAGGCCACCCCGGCGGCGAGCAACAGGATCATCGAGAACACCCCGGTGCGATCCTTTCCGGCATTGCAATGGATGAGCGCCGGCTTCTCCGCGTGCAATATGGATAATAATACGCGACGCGCGCTCGCGGGGTCTTCGAGCATTTCCAAATATGAGGCGACGTAGTCTTCGTAATGCGTGGCGATGCGCCCGTTCCCATTAACGGGAAGCTCCAATAAAGTGATGCCCTCCTCGCCTTTGAAGGGGCAAGGCAAAGCCTCTTTGGTTTTCTCTTCGCGGAGATCGATGATCGTCTTGATGCCCAAGGAACGGATTTTCGCTTTGTCGTCATCGCTGGCATAAGCGATGGTCGCCGAACGGTAAACGACCCCGAAGGAGGTCTCGCCATAATCGCAGGCATATCCGCCCAAATCGCGGAAATTCTCTATCTTTTCTAGCATCACGTTTCGCATGCCCATAAGTTTAAGGGCAACGAAACAGAAAGAAAACCGCCACAAGGGCGGTCTTCTGTTGGTTTAAGGTTTTATTCCTCGGCGGCTTCGGTTTCCGGAGCGACGATCTCTTCGGGCTCGGGAGCTTCTTCGCCATTGGCTTTCTTAAGCTCGACAAGGATGGAGGCCAAGAGTTCTTCGGTCGTGGGCTTCGGCTTCGCGGGATCCTCGGGGGCCGGCCTTTCTTCCGGATGCTTGAGGTAGTAGCGCTCGAGGGCTTCTTCTTCCATCTGGGCCTTCTTCGCGGCGGCGCTGTTGGCGACCTTCACGATGATGAAGAGGACGACGGCGATGATGACGAAGGCGATGACGGCGTTGAGGAGGGTGCCCCAGTTGATGAGGGCGGTGGCGTTGTAGTAGTAGACCTTGCCATAGAGGGTGTAGTTGGAGGTCAACATCCCTTTGGCGTCGACGAACTGGACATCGCTATAGCCAGCGCCATAAAGCTTGGTGGCGAGGGCATCGGCTTTGTCGAGGAGGTCAGCAGCGGCGAATTGCTGGCCGATGCCGATATCAAGATGGGCACCAGCGCCAAGGCCTTTTTGGACATCCGTGATCGCGGGGAGCGGGCTCACGAGACCGGCAAGTCCGCCAGGGACCGGCCAGGTGGCGAGCGAGGTCAGGATGTTGACGAACGCGTTGACGATCGCGGAGAACGCGCCGCCGATGACGACGCCAACGGCAAGCATGAAGGCGTTGCCCTTGTTAATGAACTCCTTGAATTCGGCCCAGAGACCTTTTCCTTTTTCTTTGCGCTCGGCCCTTCTTTGGGCCTTCGCGGCTTTCTTTTCTTCTTTTGTCATAAGACACTCCTTTAGGATACGGCAAATATAATAAAACCCATTTTGCATAAAGCAAACGGGGGTTTAAGTTTCGTTAAGAAAATTTTTTCCGAAAACGGTTTTTTCTTCACCTTAAGCCGACCCGTCGATAAAAAGGGGCAAAACGGCGTTCCGTTTTTCCGTCAATTTAAGAAATCGGCGGTTCGAAAATGTGGAAAAGCCTAGGGTTTCCCAGGAGGTCTCTTTTTTCCGCGGATCGTCAAGTTAGTAGTTTGTTGGTATAGGGCTCTGTCAAAAAGTGCAAAAACGAAAACTTTCGATGGTTCCAGGTTTTTTTATGAAATGTTTGGACACTGACAACATTTTTTATATAAAAAATAGGCTGTTTTTTCGCCTTTTTCGCGCCCCTTTTCAAAACGAGTTTTCAAAATGTTCCGATGTCGTGTGGAAAAAATGTGGAAAAGAATTTTCAAGGGGCACTTTTCGACCCCATTTTTCATGGCTGCGCATTGCCCTTGATTTTGCTTCTCCATTCACCATAATTATCGAGCACAGCCCCGAAGGGGGCTATTGCCTGACATAAGAGGGAAAGGGGTCCTGACCTTTCTTAGCCCCTCTTGGAAAATCATCATCAAGGAGACAAGCCATGCTTCAAGTCATCAAAAGAGACAACACCGTCGTGCCGTTCGACCTCAAGAAAATCGAAAGCGCCATCGAGCGTGCTTTCCTCGCCGAACACAAGGATTGCACCCCCGACATCGTCGAGCTCCTCGCCCTCCGCGTGACCTCGATCTTCAACAACAAGATCAAGGATGAGAAAGTCGCGGTCGAAGACATCCAGGACGCTGTCGAAATCGCCTTGATCCAGGCCAACTACGTCGATGTGGCCAAGTCCTACATGGAATATCGTTCCAAGCATGCGGCGCTCCGCCAAGTCAAGAACACCAATCTCGACTTCAAGAACGTGGTTGATAACTACCTCCGCATCTCCGACTGGCGCGTCAAAGAGAATTCCACCGTCACCTATTCCGTCGGCGGCCTCATCCTCTCCAACTCCGGCGCCGTCACCGCGAACTACTGGCTCTCCGAGATCTATGACAAGGAGATCGGCGACGCCCACCGCAACGCGGACATCCATATCCATGACCTCTCCATGCTCACCGGCTATTGCGCCGGTTGGTCGCTGAAGCAGCTCATCCAGCAAGGCCTAGGCGGCGTCCCCGGGAAGATCACTTCCTCCCCCGCCAACCACTTGATGACCCTCTGCAACCAGATGGTCAACTTCCTCGGCATCATGCAGAACGAGTGGGCGGGCGCGCAGGCATTCTCTTCTTTTGATACCTATCTCGCTCCGTTCGTCAAAGTCGATAACCTCTCCTACAAAGAGGTCAAGCAGTGCATCCAGTCCTTCATCTATGGAGTCAACACCCCGTCCCGCTGGGGCACCCAGGCGCCGTTTACCAACGTCACCCTCGACTGGACCGTCCCCGATGACATGGCCAACCTCCCCGCGATCGTGGGCGGCAAGGAAATGCCCTTCACCTACGCCGATTGCAAAGAAGAAATGGCGATGGTCAACAAAGCCTTCCTCGAAGTCATGATCGAAGGCGACGCGAATGGCCGCGGCTTCCAATACCCGATCCCGACCTATTCCATCACCCGCGACTTCGACTGGTCCGCGACCGAGAACAACAAGCTTCTCTTCACGATGACCGCGAAGTTCGGCACCCCCTACTTCTCCAACTACATCAACTCCGACATGAAGCCTAGCGATGTCCGTTCGATGTGCTGCCGTCTCCGCCTCGACCTCCGCGAGCTCCGCAAAAAGAGCGGCGGCTACTTCGGTTCTGGCGAATCCACCGGCTCCGTCGGCGTCGTCACGATCAACATGCCGCGCATCGCCTACCTCGCGACCGACAAAGAAGACTTCTATGCCCGCCTCGATCGCTTGATGGACATCTCCGCCCGTTCGCTCCGCGTTAAGAGGCAGACCATCTCCAAGCTCTTGGAAGCTGGCCTCTACCCCTACACCAAGCATTACCTCGGCACCTTCAACAACCACTTCTCCACCATCGGTTTGGTTGGGATGAACGAAGCCTGCCTCAATGCCCGTTGGATCCGCGCCGACCTCACTCAGCCGGCCGCCCAGGAATTCACCGAAGAGGTCCTCAACCACATGAGGAATAAACTCTCCGACTACCAGGAGCGTTATGGCGACCTCTATAACCTCGAGGCCACCCCGGCGGAATCCACCTCCTACCGTCTTGCCAAGCACGACAAGGAGCGTTACCCGGACATCATCACCGCCTCCAAAAACGGCGAGACCCCGTATTACACCAATTCGAGCCACCTCCCCGTCGGCTTCACGGATGACATCTTCAACGCCCTCGACATCGAAGACCGCTTCCAGACCCTCTATACCTCCGGCACCGTCTTCCATGCCTTCCTTGGCCAGCGCCTCCCGAACTGGGAATCCTGCATGAAGCTCGTCCGCAAGATCGCGGAGAACTACAAGCTCCCCTACTACACCATGTCCCCGACCTACTCGGTCTGCGCCGACCATGGCTATCTCAGCGGCGAGCAATGGAAGTGCCCGATCTGCGGCAAAGAGGCTGAGGTCTACTCCCGCATCACCGGCTACTACCGCCCGGTCAAGAACTGGAACGCGGGCAAAGTCCAGGAGTTCAAGATGCGCAAAACCTACGAAATCCGCGACTCCCAGATGCCCCACGCCCATGACGGAGCCTCCTGCGCATGCGGTCATGACCACGTGAACAAGGAAGCGCCGAAGGTCACCGAAGTGATGCTCTTCACCTCCCCGACCTGCCCGAACTGCAAGATGGCGAAGATGCTCCTCGACAAAGCCGGCATCGCCTATCAGAACATCGACGCGGCCACCAACCGCGATTTGACGAACTCCTTCGGAATCAAGCAAGCCCCGACCCTCGTCGCTCCTGACGGAGAGGGCTACAAGATCTACGAGAACGCCAGCAACATCAAGGGCTTCATCGAATCGAAGAAGGCGTAAGCCCAGAAACCTCAAGCCCTTTCCCGAAACGGAGAGGGCTTTCTTCTCACTAAGAAAGGAACGACAACCATGATCTACGATAGCATCGTCATCGGCGGCGGCCCCGCGGGAATGACCGCGGCCTTATATCTATTGCGCGCCGGCAAAAGCGTCCTCATCCTCGAACGCGAAGCCTTCGGCGGGCAAATCGCCGAAAGCCCGCGCCTAGAGAACTTCCCCTCCGTCGCCTCGATCTCGGGGCTAGATTTCTCCGATCATCTTTTTGAGCAGATCAGCGCGCTAGGGGTGGAATTCGATGTCTGTGATGTCCAAAGCGTTACGAAGACCGAAGAAGGCTTCAAGGTCATCACCGATTATGGCGAGAAAGAGAGCAAGACCATCATCATCGCTACCGGATGCAAGCACCGCAAACTCGGGCTGGACCGCGAAGAGGAACTCACCGGGAAAGGCATCTCCTACTGCGCCGTCTGCGATGGGGCTTTCTACACGGGGAAAGACGTCCTCCTCATCGGGGACGCGAACACCGCCCTTCAATATGCGATCATGCTCTCGGAGACCTCAAAACACGTGCAGGTGGTCACTCTTTTCGACAAATTCTTCGCCGATGACATCCTCATCAAACGGATGAATCAAATCCAAAACATCGACTTCGTCCATGAGTATGAAGCCGTGCGGTTCGAAGGCGAAGAAGAGCTCGTCGGGGTCACCTTCAAAGACAAGAAGACCGGGGAACTTAAGACCTTCCCCTGCGACGGTTGCTTCATCGCGATCGGCCAGATCCCCGATAACGATCGTTTCGCCTCCTGGGTGGATCTAGATAAAGGCTTCATCGTCGTTGACGAAGGCATGGCGACGAAGACCCCTGGGATCTACGCCGCGGGTGATTGCCGCGTGAAGAAAATCCGCCAGGTCATCACCGCCACCAGCGATGGGGCGATCGCGGCGATGAGCGCGGCCAATTACCTGAATTCGAAATAACGAAAAGAGCGGACCCATGCATCGGAATTCCGCTCTTTTTTATTTGTCGTATCCCCTTAAATCGACATTTTCGATATAGGGTTTGAGAATCTCTATGAATCCTTCGGCCTTATCTAAGCTAATGGGATGAAGGCCACGGTAGATGCAGGTTTCCCCGTCGATGAATCTTTGCAACCGATACATCTTTGCCCCCTTAATCCATTCCCCGATGCGGCGGATGTCGTCTTCGTCATGGAATTCCTCAATGATCGTCGTGCGGAATTCATAGCTGATCCCCGAATGCATCAATAGGTCCACGGATTGGGTGATTTGGCTCATATCGACTTCCACCCCCGCGGTCGCGGAATATTTCTCTTTGGAGTTCTTGATATCCATCGCGATGTGGTCGACGAGCTTCTCTTCGATAAGCCCTTTCAATAAATCGGGCCGCCAGCCATTGGAATCCAATTTGACGATATAGCCAAGCTCTTTGATCTCGCGGATTTTCTCTTTGAGGTCGGGCATCAAGGTCGGCTCGCCACCGGAGACGCAGACGGCGTCTAACATGCCTCTACGCTTTTTTAGATAGTCTAGGATCTCTTCCCACGGGATCTTCGGGGCGTTTTCCGGATGAAGGACCAAGTCCCCGTTATGGCAAAAGGGGCAGCGGAATGGGCAGCCCGCCATGAAAAGAGTGGTCGTGAGGTTGTCGTCGAAGTCGACGAGAGACAGTTTTTCCCAGCCAGAGAAATCCATGGGCTTTAGTATAGAACGAAAGCCGTCTTAAAATAAGGCAGATAGGAGAAAACATCATGGAAGCATTAGAAGCCTTACTCACGCGGAGGAGCTGCCGCGCTTTCGATCCAGAGAAAACGGTGGAGCAAGAGAAACTCGACCGCATCCTCGAAGCGGGGTTATACGCCCCCACCGGCGTCGGCTCCCAAAGCCCGATCTTCGTCGTGGTCCGCGATAAGAAAGAAAGGGAATGGCTGCGCAAGCTTAACGCGGGCATCCTAGGAAGAGGAGACATTGACCCCTTCTATGGCGCCCCGGTCATCGTCATCGTCTTGGCCAGGAAAGACGCGTTCTGCTACATCTATGATGGCTCGTTGGCTTTAGGCAACCTCATGAACGCCGCCCAAGCGGAAGGCGTCCAATCGATTTGGATCCATCGTGCGAAAGAGGAATTCGATTCCGAAGAAGGCAAGGCCTGGCTCAAAGCCCACGGGATTGAAGGGGATTATGAAGGCATTGGCCACTGCGCCTTAGGCTATGGCCAACCCGCTCCGGCGAAAGAAAGAAAGCCCGGACGGGTGTTCTACATCGACAAATAAGCCCTAAAAAAGAAAACGCCACGCATCGCTGCGTGGTGTCGCTTGGCTTTCCTGTTTAACGACTCGTATAGCTCCAATTGCGTCGGGATATTTCGTATTCGAGGTTTACCTCGTGGGAGATTCCAACCAACCACTCATCCGAGGATGATCGATCCTTACCGCGGACCTTGCTTGATCAAGGAAGGCATTCAGGAACAAGTTTTTGATTTCGCGGTGTACCGCTGAGAAGAACTCTTATCTTCCTAGGCCTATTTCGGATCGCTCCTAGTAGGTCTCGATGTCGATCCTGAGGTACATCTTCGTTCGCTCAGGTATCTCTACCACGTTCCGACTTCACGAATTGCAGGGTGGAACGACTTCCTTCAGGGACTTGCGTCTCTGATCTCCCCCAGGCTTGCGTCTGGGTTCGAGGCTTTTCCAGCGGTTTACCGCGCGCCGAGCCTCTTTTGGCACCATCCTAGTTATGAATTCCTAGGAGTTCACGGATCAGCCTGAGCCCCGAAGGGAACCGACGGATTCGCAGCCTCATTTCCAGTTTCACTGACGGCGAGGCTATCGTCGCACCTGATGTAGGTGACTACCTTCCGCGGCAGAGGGCGGATTGGGCCATGCCATGATGCGGTCGGAGAGGGAAGTTATCGGTTTACCGGGGCCTTCTCTCGGGGCCGGAGGTTTTTCACCTCTTCGAACCTTGCGGTTCATCCACCTGAGACTTTATCCAAGTTCTACTTGGCGGCGGGGCAGAAGCGCCGCGGACATCATCTTTCGATGCAGCCCGTTGACCAGGTCGTCCGTTCCCTTGCGGGGTTAGGTCCTTGCTGGGTCCCATGTTTCGCGATGATTATCGGGTGGATGGGGTGTTCCACGGAGAGGAATCGCTTCCTCTGGCTTAGACGGTTGACCGGGATTGATGGTCCGGTTTGGCCCGTCACCCTTGGTTTTCCCAGTTTACTGGGGAAGGCAGGATTCCTTCCGAGGGTTGCCCTTCGCCCGTTGCTACCGCTTTGGCAAGCGTTTACGCGGGGCATCATCGCTTTTTCTCGTGCACGAGGCGGAGGGATGAATTCCGCTTGGAGATTCGGCGAAGTCCGTTGTCTCCAGATCGCGAGGTTGGCTTTTTCAAGCTTTCTCGCAGCGCCCTTTCTCACCAGTTCACTGGCCGCCAGGGTAGCGCTTCGGCGGTGGCTTTCCTCAACCCAAGAAGAGGAGCCCTTTGTGAGCGGGTCCACCAGAAGGCCGTAGCCAAGAGGTTTAACCGTCCACCTTCGTTTTATCGGTTTACCGAACGGAGAAGCGCTCCGTAGAGGTGCGGGGTCAAGATTCCGCATCGCCTTTGTCTCTTTCGAGGCAGCCGACCTTTGAGGCAAGGAGCCCTGGGGGCATCGTGCATTCCCTTCACAGAACTTGTAGAACCAAGATCTGAGGTTTCGCGGTTTCGCAGAGCCGAAGCTCAGCGTTCCCCGCGGAACACATTACTATACGCCTCTCGAAACGCATGTCAACACTTTTTTCCACATTTTTTTAAAAATTTTCAAAATGTGCAAAAACTTAGGAATCATCGAACTTTTTTCTTAAAAATCACCTTTAATCTTTTTATATATAGGAAACACGCGCGATAAATATTTTCAAAAAATTTCTTTTTTATTTTTTAAAGGTTTTTGTTTTCAATATCCTTGCGAAAAAAGATTGGACTTTTATTGCAAGTTGGTCGTTGCACATTTCTTAATTGGCGGGTCAGAAATGTCGCGAAATCTCTTGTGTTGCTAGCTCCCTGAGGTATTCAATCCGCTCGGTTGTTGTTTTGTTTTTAGGAGTCACCGCCATCATATCGTCAAGCTTTTTCTCAAAATCCTTTTGGACTCCCGCTTTGTGCGCCAGCCTAGCCACCGAGCAACAATAACTCCATAACGAACTAGTCAAATGATCCAAAAAGTTTGGGAGAAAGAATTTGTTTCTCACTAAAGAAGCAGAGAACGCACCGGATTTTCCTAAGTCTTCTTCATCAACCAAACTGTCTGCGTATTTGGATATGTTGGCAAAACTATTCATTCTTTTTGCTCGGGTAAAAAGGTTTTTTAGATGGTTGGCCTTTTTCGTATCATTGGCCTCATAAACCGCTTCCTCCCATCCCACGAATATTTCACGAACATCCGGTTCGCTGAACCTACCTATGTCCTTTATTGTTTGTAACAGCTCTTGGGTCGGGGTCAAACCATAAAGGACTTTCCATCCTTGAAGAAATCTTAGGGAGGCTTTCACTTTTTCTTCTTTTGAAAAACAAACCGTTGTATATGTCATTAAAGCCAAAATGTCGCGAAGATCGTCGAGCGTCAACTTTTTTACGCTTTTGAGGATTTTGTTTTTTAAGACCTTGGCCTGTTCCTCTTTTTCTGTCTGAGAGAGATAAAAAATGTATTCGTGTGTGCCTCCTTTTGGTCTTCCCGTTTTTTGTTTTTTCTCGCTTGGCGCGTTGGGAGAAAGGACAGCATAAACAAACGCCGCATTTAGAAAATCGCTCACCTCGCTTCCTTTATAAAAATCCAAAACCCTCGAGAGCTCTTTGGCGCTTTCGGTCTTGTGTGTTTCGATTTCTTCCGCTAAGCCTTCCAGAAAAAGAAAAAACTTTTCATCAGTGATGTCTTGAATCGCGCGTTCGAACTCCTTTTTGCTCGCATTACCGAATTTCAAAACCGCCTTGATAACCTTTTGTGGAATATTGATTTTGTGCGAAGCGAGTTTGCTGACGATGGCCTTATCAAAATCGTAGGAGCTGTCGATGTATTTAAAAAACGGGTCAAACAGCTCGTTCGTGGCGGTAGCTTTTGTGTATTTGTCTGATAGGTACTGAAACAGCACTTTCAAAAAAGCTCCGATGTTGAATTTATGATTTTCTGTTTTTTCGTCCATTTCACATCAATTTTTCATCAACTTCCCATAGATTGTCAACTCAACCAATCTCCTTCTAGATTATTGGCTATAAAAAGGAGGCTTCTTTATGCCAGTGAAAATCGGCGGAGGGCATCAGCTCCAGCCCTATGATTCGTCAAACGGAAGATATGGAGGTGGTGAAAAAGACGCTTCATCTAATTACAAAAAGGGCCATTCGCAAATTAGCGATGTTAAAACCTATCCCAAGGAAGGATCAACCAGTCGAATAATGCCCAATTATAAGAAGGCAATTACTCCTGACGAAAAGTTTCTAAAGTATTCGCTTGATTTTAATAACCCAAATGGGAGGGACAAAGCGGTTTTGTACGAAAAACTGCTAGGGTATACAAAGGAAAACTACCTTTCTTTGAAAAACCAGATTCATGTCGCGATTATTTCTGGAACAGCGAGTCTATTGAAAATACACGAAAACAAATTCGGTGTAATAAAATACGCATATGGAATAGAAGTAACCGGGGCAAACGGAAGAACCGCAACGGTAGTCGCCGTCTATGGCATTGAAAAAACTTCAAAAGAACCTCGAATGATTACCAACTACATCAAGTAAAAGGAGTTTTTATGGAAATTAAACTGTTTGATTCGGTTGTTACAACCGTTGACAAAGGGTCGGTTAAAAAGGGCACCCAGGGCGCAGTCGTTGAAATCTGGCGTCCGGGCGAGCTTTATGAAGTTGAGCTCTTTGATTCAAATGGCAAGACAATAGATGTCTTCACCCTTCAAGTGAATGAATTCAGGCTGGCCGATTAAAGGATCAGAAAGCAAAAGCCGAACACAATCAAGTGCTCGGCTTTTTGATTCAACGTGGTGGAGACGCGGAGAGTCGAACTCCGGTCTTCGGAAGACTAACCATCGACGCCTACAGTTTATGGCGTTTCAAGTCTCGGGTCATGGTTGAAGATACGCCCCAAAGCGCATGACCCATGGCTGGTAAGGTTTTCGACGTTACGCGCTAGCCAACGCTACGCGCTTATCGCCTTGGTGTTGCGCCCGCTCCCTCAATAGGCGAGAAATGAGGGGCGGACGTGCTCGTCCCGCTTGGCGGGAACCCATCGAGGGGTGCTCTAATTAGGCGCGAGCGAGGACGGCGTTGTTACGCACCATCCAGGGTTTGACAGAGTTGTCAGTTATTGTTTTTCGGTCTTAGGGTCTACCAGACCACTGCAGTCGATGACCGACCTTCCGAATCAAAACCAGTACGTCCCCACGTTATCAAAGAACAACTGCCTTAAAGGCGAGGAGCATTATACCGCCTCCGCTAGACAAAGGAAGATGGAAAATAAGCGAAAACCCTATTATTTCACGCTCCGATTCCGCCAGTAGAGGCGGGAACGGATGATCGAAACCAAAAGGATAATTAACGCAGCGCCGGCAAGACTATCCCAAACGAAGAACGCCCAACCGAAACGCAAAGACATCAAAGGAAGACCGGGGTTGACCCAATGCAGGATCAGCAAAGCCATCGCGATACCGATGAATCCAATCGAAGATAGGAAAAGCGAGATGGTCAGCTCCCTTGTGGCGTTCCGGCTTAGGAAAGCCCCTAGCGCCCCCAAGACCAAGCAGATCGCAAAGGCAAAAAGCCAATAGTTCTCCGAGAAGGAAAAAGAGGTCGTGTATCCGAGGTTTTCGTAAGTCGCTTCTCCGCCGAAAATCAAAGCATTCACGGGGAAAGAAACGAACTTCCCGCCTTCGAGGAAAGACCCGACGAACGGGAAGAAGAAAAAGACCGCGGAAGAAAGCAAAAGGCCCCCGGCGACATAGCAAGACCAGCCGTGGCGGTTATAGTCGCTTCTTTTGTCTCGCATGAAGGGGATTATAAACCTCATTTCTTTTTATGTGGCAAATTATCCCGGTTGCGTGTATCTTTTACTTTGCTTTTAGCAAAAGGCTAGAGAAGATGTCGAAGAAAAAGAAGAAGAACAACAGAACCGTCAGGGCCACTCCGGTCAATAACGGGCCGAAGAAGGAAAAGAAACCCCTTAGCCCCGAGGCCAAAGACCGGATCAAAACCAGTTTCCTGACCCTCGTCAATAATGACGCCTGCATCAAGGCGGGACGCGAATTCCGCGGGCTCGGATTCGTTTTCCTCGCGGTTGGCTTCGCCCTCACCGGCGTCGTCACCTCCGCGGTCCCGAACCTCGTCACCCGTCTTAATGTCAACTACGGGTCGGGGTTGCTTAAGGCCCCCACCTTCTCCTATGACCAGGGCTTGGTCAATTTCTCCAAAGCCCTAAGCGAGAAGGGATGCACCATCCTCATCAACGATGAGGGCAAGCTCGAAATCACCACCGCCACCTATAACGCGGAAACCACCACGGAAGAAGCGCGCGCCAAGCAAAACGTCCAGGCCTGGGCCGACTTCCTCGGTTCCGCCGAGGATTATCCGTGGTATTGCGATCAATCCACCTCCGCCGGCGCTCCGATCTTCAACGTCTTCGTCAAAGAGCATTACAAAGCCGATGGAACCGGGGATTACAAGGAATTCTCCGACGCGGCTTTCGTGAAATCCATCACCAAAGGGAACAACCCGAACTTCGTCGACCAATATAGTTCCGATATCGAAGGTATCAACGCGTTGGCCTTCGGCGATTCCCACATCTACTTCATCCGTTATAAAGCCAACGGGGCGCTCTCCTACTCCGCTCCCGCAGGCTCCTACTCCGCCCTCAAAGGCACGGACTTCAAGGACATCTATGATTCCGCGACCGGGGAAGGCGGCGCCCACCTCACCGGTGACGAATTGAAGACCGCCGTCGTCAAGAAATACAAGTCGATCATCAACCGCTCGACCGATCAAACCCGCATCTCCACCGCTTGGGCCTACACCGGCATCGCCGCCGGGATCTTCGCCGGCGTGGAACTTCTCTTCGGTCTCATCCTGTTCTTATTGACCCGCGGCAAGCGCAACCCCTACCGCATCTTCACGATCTGGGATTGCTGGAAGATCGCCTTCTATGCGGCCTTGGCTCCTGGCATCCTCGCCCTCGGCGTCGGCTTCTTGTTGCCGCAGTTCGCCTTGTTCGCCTTCGTCTTCCTCTACGGCATCCGCATCATGTGGCTGTCGATGAAATCGCTAAGCACACAAGCGCCGGCCAAGTAAAACAAAAAGCACGGTCCGCCGTGCTTTTTAGTCTCCGTAATCCGATCCGCGGGATTTGTCCTCCACAAAGATCAGCAGGGGATCGGTGATGTCGGATATCTCGCGGTAGATGAAGCCGTCTCTCGTGATCCATGGATTTTCGAAATCCGCGGTGAAGATGACCTTCTTTTCTTTTTTGATCACCTGGTCGATCGCCTCCATAATGCGGGGGAAATCGTCCGCGCGCTTTTCCTTGAAGCCCATCAATCCTTCATAGAATCCAGGCTCGACGTAAAAGGTATTGCCTTCTTCATCTTTATAGGCATGCACGAGCTTATTGCGCTCATCCACGAAGGGTTGGTACTTGTCAAACGCGTCGTAAAGCATAAAATACTCGCCAAACAAGTTTACACCCTTGGCGCGTTCTTGTGGTCAATAAGCCTGTTTTAAGCGAAAAAGATTTATGAAAAACGGGAAGAAAGACATCAAAATCGTGTTCACCGATATCGACGGCACGCTTTTTTCCCACGTCACGCATCAAGTGCCCCGCTCCGCGATCCACGCTTTTGAGGACATGCAGCGGAAAGGCATCAAGGTGTTCCTTTGCTCCGGCAGGAATTATTACCTAATCCGCAAATCGGGGATCCTTAGCTACGTCACCCCCGATGGCCTTGTGACGATGAATGGCAGCAACGCCATCATCGACGGGAACATCATCTACAAATACCCGATTCCCAGCGAAGTCGTCGATAAGATGATCACCTTCGCGAAGCGGCTCCGTTTCGGACTTACCCTAATCGAAGAAAGCGAAGGCCACATCAACATGATCGATGAGCGCGTCATCTCCGCCCACGAGAAATACGGCACCCGCTTCCCCCAACCGCGCACCTTCCCTGATCATTATGACCGCGTGGTCTATCAGATGATCGCCTTCTGCGATGCCTTCGACGAATCGCTCTTCCTCCCCCACTTGCAGGGCTGCAAATCCGCCAGGTGGGATGAATACGCGGTCGATATCATGCTCAACGATTCCGACAAATCCAAAGGCATCCAATCCGTCTTGGAATATTACGGTTACTCCCCCGAAGAAGCCGCGTGCTTGGGGGACGGGGAAAACGATGTGGAGATGATGCTCTACTGCGGCCATTCTGCCTGCATGGGCGCCGGATCTCCCAAAGCCAAGAAGGTCGCGGAGTATACCGCGCCCGACATTGATGAAGATGGCTGGGCTTCCGCCTGCCTCCACTTCGGGCTCATCGACAAAATCCGTCCTTAAAGAGAAAACATCCGCGAAATCGCGGGTGTTTTCATTTATGGTAGGGTTCGTTTCGGGATATCCGGAAGGCGCGATAGATCTGCTCTAATAGCATCACCCGGGCCAAGGAATGGGGGAAAGTCATCTCCCCGAAGGTCAGGAATTCGTTCGCGCGTTTCTTTAATTCATCCGATAGCCCCAGCGATCCCCCGATGACAAAGGAGACTTTGCTTTTGCCCTTCACGAAGGCGGCTTCAAGGCGCTTGGAGAAGGTGGGGGAGTCGCATTCTGGATGATGGAGATCCAAGGCGATGAGGTAATCGCTTGGGGAAAGCTTCTCCAATACCTTCTTCCCCTCTTTGTCTTTGATCGCCTCTTCTTCGGCGAGGGAGCATTTCTCCGGGCAGGGGAAATCGGGGCATTCGACGATATTCACTTCGGCGTAGGGCTTAAGGCGCTTCAGATATTCCGCGCAGGCGGTCTTCCAATAGGTTTCCTTAAGGAAGCCGATGCAATAAAGCGTGATCTTCATATCGCCCAATCCCCTCCGAGTACTTCTTTCCATTGGTTGGTCAAAACGACTTTCACCCTTCCTAAATCGACGCCTCTTTCTTCTAGAATCCTACGTTGGGTGGATAAGGCTTTGTCAGGGGTGTTGCATTCTTCGGAAAGATGGGCGAGGTAGATGGCCTTGGTCTTTGGTCCGACCAAAGAGGAGAGGAAAGAGGCGGAATCCGCGTTAGATAGGTGGCCATAATCCCCGCGGATCCTGTCTTTGAGGATCTTGGGGCGGTTGCTCTTTAATAACATCTCCAGGTCATGATTGCTCTCGAATAGGTAATAGTCGCAGTCATGAAGCAGGCTAAGCGCGGTGTCATCCAATGTCCCCGTGTCGGTCACATAACCGAGTTTCGTCTCCCCGGCGGAGATGAGATATCCCACGGGATTAGGCGCGTCATGGGAGGTGGAGAAAGGGAAAATGGAGATGTTGCCCACATTGACTCCCACATAGGGTTCGATCACTTCGAAAACCTCAGCTTCATCCAAGGTGCCTTCCGTGGCGAAAATAGGGATCTTCCCGCGGAACAAAGGCACGCCGGAGATGTGATCGGCATGGCCATGTGTGATGAATAACGCATCGATTTCGCTGACGGATTTGCCAAAATGGACCAATCCCGTGCGCAGGGTTTTCAAAGAAACCCCCATATCGATTTGAATCAAAGTATCGCCATCGCTAAGCAGCGTGGCGTTCCCTTTGGAACCGGAGGCGACAAAGCAAAGATTAATCATTGGAATCGTCGCCGAAAGGATTGGTGCCCGTCGTGGCGGCGTATTCGATGGCGGCCTGCTTCTCGATGTAATCCGGGGTCGGTTCGGAGAAGCGGGAATAGGACTTGGTGAACAACAGGTGAATGGTGCCGGTCTTCCCGTTGCGGTTCTTCGCGACGATGATCTCGGTGTCGGAGGCGTCGCCGTTTTTTTCCCTCTCTTCGGGGGATAGCGCGTTTTGTTCCTGGGCCTTGTCCTCTTCCCCATGCTCCGCGGCGCGGCGCTGCCCGCGGGTTTTGGTGGAGATGCCGAGATTGGTGTAATAGTCGGGGCGATACATCAAAAGGACCATGTCGGCGTCCTGCTCAATGGCACCGGATTCGCGGAGGTTGGAAAGCGAGGGGCGCTTGTCTTCGTTTTGGTCGACGTTACGGTTGAGCTGGGCTAAGCAGATGACCGGGACGTTAAGCCTTCTGGCCAAGGATTTCAACGCGGTGGAGACATAGGAGACTTCCTGCTGACGCTGGGAAAGATCAGCCTTCTCCTGGTAACGGATTTTGCCTAAGTAGTCGATGACGATGAGCCCGAGGTCGGGATGCATGGTCTTGAGCCTCGTCGCTTTGGCGAGCAAGTCGCCTAGCAAGGAGTCGGAAGTATCGTCGATATAGAGGTTGGTGGTCGCGATCTCTTGGACGGCGGCGTGCACCTTGACCTGTTCATTGGATTTCAAGAACCCGGTCTGGATCTTGTCGTTGGGGACCGTGGCGCGCGAGGCGATCAAGCGCTCCATGACCTTCTCCGCGCCCATTTCAAGGCTGAAGAAGCCCACGGGGACCTTCGATTCGTAGGCGGCATTATAGGCGAAATTCATCCCTAGCGCGGTTTTCCCGACGGAAGGGCGGGCGGCCAAGATGATGAGGTCGCCTTTTTGCCAGCCATGGGTGAAGTTATCCAAACTCCGGTAACCGGAGGAGATGCCGGTGACGCCGCGGTTATCCGCGTTCATCTTCTCGGCGATCATGTTCTCGACGGTGATGGCGACTTCCTGGGCGGAACGCATGCCCCCAACGGTGCGTTGTTGGGCGATCTTGGTGATCTCGTTATTGGCTTCGACAATAAAATCGCTGACGCTCGGGACGCCTTTGCCATATTGCTCGATGATCTGATTGGCTTTCAAAAGCAACTGACGGAGGACGCTTTCCTCTTTGACCATCTCCACGTATTGGTTGATGTTCTCCGGGGTGATGGTGGTGTTGACGAGTTCTAGCAAATAGGGGACGCCCCCGGCGATTTCATCCTTCTTCGCGTTGATGAGCTGGCCGATGACGGTTTCGGCATCCACGGGGATCTTCCGGGAATGGAGTTCCTTCATCGCTTCGAAGACGAGGCGGTTGCGCGGATCGGCGTCGGAAAAATCCTCTGTGCGGAGCGTGGCCAAAGCGATGTCGGTGGCGCTAGCTTCGATGAGCATCGAGCCCAAGACGGCGCGCTCGGCTTCTAAGTTGGAGGGCAAAAGGATGGAGTTCGCCATTATTCCTGCTCCGAAACATGGACGTTGACCGTGCCGACGACTTGGCCTTGGCTGCCCTTATAGAGTTCGATCTTCAAACGGGTATAGCCAAGCGCATTCGCGGGGGTTTTATCGATGAATTTGCGTTTGTCGATTTCGATGCCGTGCTGCTTCAAAAGCCCTTCGGCGATCTCTTTGGTGCTGATGGAGCCGAAGACGCGGCCGTCGGAGCCGACGTTCAAAGCGAACTCGACGGTGAGTCCTTCGAGCTTGGCTTTGACTTTCTCTGCCTCGGCCTTCAGCTCTTTCTGACGGGCCTCTTCCGCGGCGTTATCGCGGGCGAGTTGCTTTTGGGAGGAGTCCGTGGAGGCTTTGGCCAAGCCACGGGGAATCAGATAGTTGACCCCATAGCCATCGGAAACGACGACGGTCTCGCCTTTCTTTCCGATTTTCTTCACGTCTTGCAACATAATGACTTTCATTATCGATTACCTCCCAGATCCGCTTTTGCTTCTTCCAGATACATCTCCAAGGTGTCGAGGAGCTTAGCCTCCACCACGGCGACGCTGGAGTTCGTGAAGGTGGCCGCGGCGATGCCGAAGTGGCCGCCCCCACCCATTTTTTCCATCAATAGTTGAACGTTGACCGACCCATCCGAGCGGGCGGAGATGCCAATTTCGTTCTGTTTGGTGCGCCCGATGACGAACGAGGCGTTGATGCCGCGTAGCTCGCGCACCTGGTTGGCGACCTTCGCCAAGGATGCCTTCTCGATGATTTCGCTATCCTCAGAGAGGCAATAGACGATGCCGGTATAAGGCGTGCGCATGGTCGCGGCGATACGGGTAACGAGGTTGTATTCCTCGATCTCATCCTTAAGGAAGTCGTCGGCCTTGGAGTTATCCGCGCCGAATTCCTTGAGGATTTCCGCGGCTTCGAAGCTGCGGATGCCGGTGGATTTGGATTTGAAGAACGAGGTGTCGAGGAAGATGCCCGAGAGCATGATGGTCGCGAAGGTCGGGTGCACTTCAATGCGCGGGTTCGCGGTCGCGTACTTAATCATTTCGGCAACGATTTCCGAGGCGCTGCCAGCGGAGGGGTCGATGTAGCTCAAGACGGGCTTATCGATGAAGGTCTCGCCGCGGCGATGGTGGTCGATGACGACCGTCTTGGCGCTCTTCTCAAGCGCGCGGTGCCCCATAACCAAGCTCGGAACGGAGACGTCGACGACCACGAACAAGGTGGACGGACGGATCTTTTCTTCGGCGTCCCTCGGGGAGATCGTCATGCGTTCCAAAGCGGCTTTGGGGAAGGAGCTTTGGAAAGCCAAACGGGTCTTTTTCTCGGTGATTTTGGGGTCATAGATGATTTCGCAGGGCACTTTGCAATAGTCGCAGATCGCCATGATGCCCAAGCAGGAGCCTAGCGCGTCCATATCCGCGTCAAGGTGACCGGAAACATAGACGTTGGAAGCGCCGCGGATCATGCCGATGAGGGAGTCGGCGACGGAACGGAACTGCACGCGGCCCGTGTTCTCCATCGCGGCGACTTTGCCGCCAAAATAGCGAAGCTCTTCGCCATAATGGGAGACGACCGCCTGGTCGCCGCCGCGGGAGTTGGCGATGTCGATGGCGTTCGAAGCCATTTCGGAGAGCTTGTTCACGTCATCGATGTGGTGGGCGAAACCGATGGAAAGGGTCGGGATGACCTGCTGGCCTTTTCCTAAGGAACGGACTTCCTGTAGAACGGAGAAACCATCGGCCTCCATGCGATCAAGGCTTTCGAAGTTGCAGATCGCGAAATAGGAGTCGGAACGGTAACGGCGGAGCAGCATGCCCATCTTCTTCGCGTAATCGATGATGACGGTGCGGACCTTAGTGATGAGGTCATTGTTGTCGTCTTCGGTCTTGCCGGCGAGGTCGCTATAGTTGTCGAGCATGATGACGCCGATGCAGATCGCCTGCTGGCGGTTATATTCGCTGACGGATTCGTAGTCGGTGGTGTCTTTGAAGATATAAAGGCGGGCATCGGCGAGGTATTTGACGACGTAGTTATGGCTATTGATCTCGAGCTTTTGGGTCATTTCCGCCGGGGCGTTCTTCAGTTCGGCGAGGGCGGGTTGCCATTCGAGAATGTTTTGGTCGAGCAAGTCGACTTGGCGTTCTTTGAAGAGATTGTTGGTCCAAAGCACCATGTCGTTGTCGTCGGTGACCACGAGGCCGAGCTGGCCGAAGTTATAGGCTTCCTGGATATCGCTGCCGACAACGGTAGCGGCTTCGATGTCGCTGCGGCGGCGGATGCGGAAGATCCGCACCTCGGCGATCAAAAGGAACACCATGTTGATGACGGTGATAGCGATGGCGATGAAGAGCCAATACCAGTCGACCATCGCGGCCTTAAAGCCGGTGGGGATATCGAAGAAATAAAGCAAAGAAAGCGTGGCGAGCAATACCGCTTCGGAAAGTAGCCAAACGGCGGTCTGGATGACGATGCGGCGCAAAACGACCGACATCGAGGTCTTTGGGGCTTTCTTTTTGCTGGAATACGTGGATTTGGGCATAAGCGAGAAAATTATAGGCGCAGGCGCGGAGAGTGCAAACACCTTATTGGAATAAAGAAAGGTTATTTGTCGCCCTTATCTTTCAGCGATATCAAATAGAAGCACACGGCGATCGTCACCGCGAGGATGGCGACCAGCACGACGATGCCGATGATGTTCGATGTGGCGATAAGGGTGTGTGACATAGGGCTTGGACATTATCCGCTTCAGCGGAAGGAAATGCGAGGGATAATCGCATCCGTCCGCGATTCCGCGGGGTTTTCAATAGTAATCGATGCGGTGGTCGTGGTTATAAACCGCGGGATAGATGTTTTTCTTCGGATCGATCCCGGCGAGGCGGCACACTTCATCGTGAGCTGAGGGAGGCAAGCGGGCCGAATAGCCGCCTGATCCAAGTGGATTTCCTATAGGAAAAGGCCATCGGGAGTATCGGCTTTCCGCTTTTGACGGAGAAATAGGCCGCCCCGCTTTTGAAGGGGCGGATGGGGGCATAATACTCCCACATGCTGCCTTCGGCGTAGATCTGCAGGAACCCGCCGTTTTTGACATGGTCGACGACGGTCTCCATGAAGGCTTTGGTCGCCTTGAAATTCTTCTCGGGGATGGGGATGCCGCCGACGAGGCGAACCAGAGTCCCGCTTTCGCCATTGACGTTCTTCGCCCAGGCGATCAGCCCGGGGTGTTTGGGCTTCACCGCGGAAAGGATGGCGAGGTAGTCCCACATGTTGACGTGGTTGGAGACCCCGACGACGCCGTTTTGGATGACGTCTTTGTATTTCTTGAGGTTTTCCTTCCCTTTGATGCGGAGGCTAAGCTTCACCTTGGTCATCGGGAAAACGATGGTGCGGAGCAGCAAGCGGGTCCACCACTGCTTGCGCAAAAAAGTTTTCGAATGATCGATATAGGGATACTTCTCATCGAAAACGATGCCCCGGTCTTTCTTGACGACCAGATAATGCTGATCGGTCAATTCCGGGAAGGGGTAGCGGCGCGGTTTAGGATCAAAATATGGCTGATTTCGCATAGTTTTCCGCGAATTGTTTCTTTATTTGACGTCGCGCTTCTTGAACAGGAGGAACCCGAAGAAGACAAAGATGAAGGAATAGACGGCGGTGTTGATGATCTCGGAGAAGAAGGCTTCGTTAGAGATGACGAGGTTCCCGCCTTCCGTGTCGACGGCGAAGGCCCCGATCGAATAGAAGGGGTTGACGATGCGCAGGACCTCGCGGGCGCCGTCGAGCTGGGGAAGGCTCGAGGTCAAGCCGCCGATGATCGTCGCGCTGAAATAGGCAAACAAGACGAGAATGATGACGATGGGGATGCAGGGCCCAATGCTGCGGAACAGCGTCGCGAAGAACACGGCGATGAAGGTGATCAAAGCATAGGCCAAGACAATCAAAACCAGGTATTTCCAGAGATATTCGGCGTTGAGCTTCCCCATGGCCATGCCCAAGACGCTTCCGTTGATATGGAATCCGCCCAAGAGGGAGGCGAGCCCGGTGCAAAGCCCGGCATAGGCGATGATCAAAAGGAAGGTGAAGGTCAGCCCGCTTAAAAGGAGGCTAAGATAAATCTTTCCTTTAGAATTGCCCGCGATGATCTTGTTGCGGATCGTGCCGTGGGTGAATTCAAGGACGGTGAAACTGATGAGGTTGATGGGGACGGCGATGCCGAAGTTCTGCGCGGGGCTAAGCGAGCTGATCAATAAATTCTCGCCCGTGCAGAATAGACCATCCTCCGCCGCGGAGCCGAAACCGTGGTCGATCGCCCAATAGATCAAGGTCAAGAACACGGCGAGGCCAAGCCCGATGAACAACGTGATGCGGAAGGTCCAATCGCGGAAGAGCTTGAAGAAGAAGGCACGCATTAGATTTCTCATGGTCTTACCTCCCCTTCACCAAATCGAGGTAATAATCCTCGACGCTTTCGTCATTGGAGCGGATCGAAAGGATCTTGATGCCGTCTTTGGCCAAGGCGGCGACGGTCGAGGCGATATCGCAATCGTCGTAGATCCGCACCTCCCCGTTGGGGGCGCTTTGGACTTCCTTTAATCCCGCGGCGGCCAAGCAGGCCGCCGCCTTTTTCACGTTATCGACCAAAACCATCAAGGATTTACGGCCTTTTTCGTTTAGTTCCTCCACGGTCAATTCTTCTAAGAGCCGGCCATGGGAAATGAAACCATAATGGGTGGCGATCTTCTCGAGCTCCGAAAGGATATGGGAGGAGATCAGCACGGTGACCCCGGTGGTTTTATTGAGTTCCACGATGAGGTCGCGGAGTTCGGCGATGCCTTGGGGGTCAAGGCCGTTCATCGGCTCATCGAGCATCAGGAATTTGGGCTTGTTCATCAAGCACAGGGCGATCGCGAGGCGCTGACGCATGCCCAAGGAGAAGTTTTTGACCTTCTTTTTCGCGACGTTTTCCAAATGCACTTGGCGAAGCAATTCGTCCCGTTCCGCATCGGTCAGGCGAATGCCGAGATAAAGCTCTTGGTAGGCCATGTTCTCCTTCGCGGTCATCGTCGGGACGAGGGAGGCGACTTCCACGAGCGCGGACATTTGCTTCCTCGCCGCGTAGATGGCCTTGTCCTTCCTTTCGATCCCGCAGAGGTAATAAGTGCCTTCGCTAGGCTCGGCCAAACCGGTCAAGACGCGCATAATGGTCGTCTTGCCGCTGCCATTCTCCCCAACAAAACCATAAATCGCCCCTTCTGGGATGTGCATGTTCACGTGGTCCACCGCGGGGTGGCCGCCGTATTTCTTCACTAAATCTTTCGTTTCAACGATGTTCATAGGCGGGCTCTATTATACCCAAAAGCCCTTAGGTGTTTTATAAAAACAAGAATTTAGGACGAGGGGGTTCCATCATTCCCCTTTTTCGCCGCCTTTGCTTTGAGAAGTTGTTCATTTCCAAACGAAATGTCTTAAAAGGCCATTCTTCGGATTACTAAAAGTAATTTTATTGTTGCAATGCTTTCTCAAATTCCCATACTATCCCTTGTATTTTTGGAGGCACACCATGAAAAGAACCCTCAAAATCGGATTAACGGCCCTCGCCGCCGTCTCCGCCATCGCCGCCGTCGGCGTCGCCGCGCTCGGCAGACATCAATCCCAACTTCTTCGGGGCGCGGGAGTAGAGAAATCCGTCACCCTCGACAACAACACCCTGAAGACCGTCGCGCTAGAAGACTGGGAGCACACCGCCGGCAAAGCCGACAAAAAGTTCACCATTCCCTTAGCCAATGGCTGTTTCATCCTTGGGGCGATCATCTTCAATGACTGCGGGCTGCAATCGACCGGAAGCTCCTTGGGCGACCCGTTTGGCATTGACAACTCGGGAAGCGCGGGCGCGAACGCCTATAACTTCAATGTCCTTTTCTCTTTCGAGGGAAATGTCGGCATGAAGGCCACGTTCGACGTGACTTCCAACAGCAACAACAGCAGCGAGGAATACTGCGTTCAGCTCAAATACGCGAATTTGGACGGCGCGAACTTCTATAACAACCTCAAAGGGGTTTCCTATGATAGCCTCGTCAAAATCCCTTCCCTCGGCGGGTTCTACGACAGCGGCTCTTACAAAAACACCCACAAGGCCGTGAACATGCTCTCCATCACGGATTCCATCGAATATAGCGCCAGCGGCTTCAATTTGATGGGCTTCCAGTTCACCTACTACGAAAGCAAATTCATCCAGGCGGGCCATAAGCTCAGCTGCATGTTCAAAGAACTGAAATTCACCTATACCTGCAATTAATCGATACACGTCTAGGCTAAAACGAAATGAAAGGGGGCAAAAAACCACGCCCCTTTTTTCGCGGCTTAAGAAACAAGAAGCAGCCCAAGCAAGGCGACGGAGATGGTCGGGATGGCAATCAAAGCCCCGTGCTTGGCGAAATCGAAGAACGTGTATTTGACCTCATATTTATGAAGCGTCGCGGAGAACATGATTCCCGCCAAAGCGCCGATGGGGGTCAGGAACGCCCCGATGTTGCTGCCGATGATGCTCGCGAATACGGCTTGGGTATACGCTCTTCCCTCTAACCCCGAAAGCAAAGAAGAGAACCAGATGCTCATCGGGATGTTATTGATGAGGTTGGAGGCCAAGAAGGAAGAATACCCATAAACCCAAATGGGGCTGCCCGCGTTAAGGAAACTCCCGAATTCCGCGGTGACGCCTTGGGCGTTCAGTCCGACGACGATCACGAACATCGAAAGGACGAAGGGGATCAACGAATAGGGAAGTCGCTTGAAGGAATCGATGAGGTATTCCCAGTGGCGGTGGGTCAAAAGCCGTTCCACTAGCGCCCCGACGATCAAAGCGACCGCGCATCCGGCGGAGATCATCCACATTTCAAAAGGCACATAACTGGAAATCGCCATCAAGACCAAACACACCGTCAATAACGCGAGCCCGAGGATCAAATCCGGTTTGCTTTCGATGCGATATTCCTCGCCTTCCGCGCACATCGGCGCCTTCAGCTGTTTCCGGAACACCAAGAAAACCACCAAAAGTTCCGTCAAGCCAGCAAACAAAGTCGGGATGAGCATGACTTTGAAATAACCGAGGAAATCGATGCCCGCGGAGGAAGCGAGGTAGATGTTGGTCGGGTTCCCGATGATCAGCATCATCGACCACGTGTTCGCCGCGGCGAATTCCGTGATCAGGTAGGGAAGGGGGTTGATTTTCGCGTTTTTGGCGAAGAAGCAAATAAAGGGGGTCAACGTCAAAATGACGATGTCGTTGGAGGTGAAGATGGTCAAAATCGAGGTGAGGCCATAGATGGCGAAGAACAAACCCAATTGATTACCCTTGGCCTTTTTGGTGGCGACGCCCGCCAAGAAACGGAACAGCCCTACCTCATCCAGATAGATCGAGAGGATCGTCATTGAGAAGAATAGGATCAGGATCTTCAACGGATTGATGCTGGTGGGCGCGGTCAATTCTCGATAGACCTCTTGAATCGGGGATAAGGACGTGGATAGTAAAATGACCGCGCCGATCACCGCGACGATCCAATAAGTCCCTATTTTCACCTTCCCAATGGAGACCATCGGGAAAAAGACGATGGACACCGCCATCAGAACGAAGGTAACTAGAGCAATGATCAGGGTCGCCAACATAACGGACAAGCAAGGATTATCCTCTTATTTGGCAAAGGGGGTTATTCTTTTTTCCTCTTGGTAGGCTAACGGATCTTCGTCATATTTGGTTTTTATTATAAAAACCGCGAAGGCGTGGGGACGGGTGCATATGCCTTTCCTATTCCGCGCGATACTTTATATTTAGGCCATCACCCCCAAGGAGAACGTCTATGGAAATCACCAATCCCGGCCTCGGCTTCTGGCAAATCGCGAAGGAAGATGCGAAGCGCGTCTTCATCGAAGGCTACGAAATCGGGTACCGCCACTTCGACACCGCGATCGCCTACCGCAACGAAAGCGAGATCGGCGAGGCCATCAAAGAACTCGGCCTGAAGCGGGAAGAGATCTGGATCACCTCGAAGATCCCCGCAGAGATCAAAAACTACAAGGACGCCAAGAAGGCAATCGATGAATCCTTAGAACGCCTTGGAGTGGATTATCTAGACCTCATGCTCATCCACGCGCCGAAGCCTTGGGCGCTGATGCTGCTCCCGGGCCCCCGCTTCCACAAAGGCAACCTCGAAGTCTGGCGCGCCCTGACCGAGGCGAAGAAGGAAGGCAGAATCAAAAACATCGGGGTCTCTAATTTCACCGTCAAGGACATCAAGAACATCGAAGAGCATTCTTCGGAGCCAATCTTCGCCAACCAAATTCGCATACACGTCGGCCACGTTCCGCAGGAAGTCATCGATTACTGCCACGAGAAGAACATCCTCGTCGAAGCCTATTCTCCCTTGGGCGTCGGCAGGCTATTGGGAAACGAAACCGTTGGGGAAATCGCTAAGAAATACAACGTTTCCCCAGCGAAGGTCTGCATCAAATACGCGGATATGTTAGGGACGGTCCCGCTTCCTAGAAGCCGCAGCAAAGACCATATGAAGGACAACTTCGAGTTCGACTTCGAATTGACCCAAGAAGACAAAGAAAAACTCGACCGCGTAAAGACGCTTTGAGGAAAAGAAAAATCCGCCCAGCAACGGGTGGATTTATTCTTGTTTGCAATTCTATTTATGCCACTTCTTGCCGCAGGAGGAGCACTTCCACCGTTTTCCTTCGTCGATTTCGTAGACCCATTTGTTGCCGCATTCGGGGCAAGAAGGCAACGTGGTAAACCAGCCGCATCCGCCGCTGACGGCTTCGAGTTACTCATCCGTCGTCAGTTCGACGCCTTCCTTTTTGGCGAGGGCCAAAGCTCTTCGGGATTTTCGCAACGGCTGGCTTTTTGGATTTGTTCTTCGCTCAGGCCTTTCAGTAGATCTTTTCTCATAATGGCGACCTCTTTTGTTGTTTCTATGGTGTCAGGTTTCCGGTCACAAAAGCGTCACAAAGTAAATTCAATAAGAATATCGGAGGAATCCCAGGTATTTATTTTTCGATAGGTATTCGAAGAGGGTTTGCAGCCCGAAGCACAAAGCCACGCAGATCAAATAAGGGATGAACAGCCAGCCATATTGATCGCGGAAGATGTTGTTCCCCGTGGCGTCTAAAATCCAATGCATGTAACAGAAGAACTGGAAATGGAATAGATAGGAGAAGCTTCCGACCCGTTTCAGCTTTTTCGCCACTTCGGTGAACTTTTCATTTTCCACGTTGATGCCAAGCAATAGATTCATCAGGAAAAAAGCAAAGATCGGCAGAGAAAAGAACGCGTCAGGATAGACGTAAAGGTTCCCATACATGGTTAAGAACAATTCCCCCATCATCAGGAGAAAGACCGCGGGAAGGATTACGGCGTTGCCCTTGATCTTAAAAGACCCGTGTTCCGCGAAGAACCGCCCAAGGACGACGAATAAGAGGGCCTGCAACGGGCAGAAACTTAATTCAAGGTATTCCCCGACTTGGTAAAACGCCTTCGAAACGGGATCATTATTTAAGAGAAAAATCCCAAAATACGCGCTGTTGAGGCAGCCATAAACATATAGCGTGCCCGCGATGACGGCTAAGACGGTCATGGATTTCTTGGAGCGGCAGGAAGCGGTGATCACCACCGACAGGACCAAGGACACCAGGAACCAATACCCCCTGGGGGCCCCTTTCCACAAAGTGATCACGATGTACCTGATCAGCCCATTCGTGTCACTTTGGGAGACAAAGCCGGTGATATCCCTGATGGTTAACGGCAAACCCACCGCATACCAAAAGATGTGGAGGAACAAGATTCTGAGACAGAAAGCCCCAATGTGTTGCCATTTATGTTCTGGATCATCCCCGATCTTCTTGAAAAGAAGGAAACCGCTGATGAGGAAGAACGCGGGGACGGCGATGCGCAGGCAGGCATTCATAAATGACAATCCAAGCAACGTGGGGACGGAACGATCTAATCCGATTCCTTCCGTGGTGGATCCTTCGGGGAAGATGTGCACCCCGACGATCAAAAGCGCGGCGAGGAACCGCACCAAATCCAAAACCGGGTAATACCTGCGCTTTTCTAGGCTCGTTTGGTTTAGGTCACTGCTCATTGGGCGCTTCTACTTTCTTTCTGCCATCCATCCATTTCTTGATGGGGTAATAGACCACGTAGAAGAGGCCGATATACCCGCATTGCATGACGTAGATGATGATTTGGTAGATGATGAGGTTATGCTGCACCCAGTCAAAAATCAGGCCAAATGGGGTGCCGCTTCCGCCGAGGAAGAACACGTAATTCTCCCCGGTGATGTAGTCGACGATCAAAGCGATGGTCATCAACACGAAAAGGATGCCAATGACGAAAGGGATATTCCGTTTCTCCATCTTGTTCAGCCTCGCCACGAAGACGAACATCGCCGCAAATGCCGCGATGCCGTGATTGAAGGCGCTGATCAAAGACAGATAGCTAAACGCGGGGTGGTAGCTATAGACGTTCCCCGCGAAATAATTTCCCATGAATCCCATCAAGAAACCGCATATCGCGATGAAATCGAAACAGATATCCTGCGCCCTGCCTTTTGCAAAAGCCGCAATCGGAACGACGAAGATGATGGCATCGCAAAAGAAGAGGGGGATGTTTTCGCGCCACGTATTAACGACGTCATCGGTGGTCGCCAAAAGGAAGGCCATTTTCATGATGTAGAGAGCGATCAGAGCGCCGGAAGCGACGATCAAGACGATTCGTTGGCCCTTCGGATTATCTTTATGCTTCTTTCCAAGGAAATACGCCCAAACCATCAGCCCGGCAAGGATGATGGTGACGCTTAATAGATGGGACCAAGAAAAAAGCCCGGCCGCCGGGCGGTCTTTTTCAAGGAAAAACCAATCGTAAAAACTCATGTTAATCGATATTTTACCACGCATTTCGGGACGTGTAGAAAAGAGGGGCCATCGGTGAGCCAACAATAAAGCAAGGAATTAAGAATGCACGCATGGGATATAATGATTAAAGAGGAAGCCATTATGAAATTGAGTCACTTTATTCTTCTGACGGCCGCGGGCGCTTTGATGGCGGGTTGCGGCCAAAGCGGCGAAACCGCGAGCAGCAAGTCGGCCGCGCCCAAGGTCAATCACGTGGTGACGGAAGAACAATATAATCAATTCTCTTATAGGACGTTCGTCGCCCAAATGGCAACGCTGAATTTCACCGCGGAATGGACCGAAAACAATGGGGAAAAAACGTATACCTATCGCACCAAATACGATAACGGAAAAGTCTGTATGGAGACTTCGTATGGGGTGGGTTATCTCCAATTCCATGAAGGCACCTATAGCGAGACGGATCGCACTTGGACATATGACGTCTATTACGAAGAAGAGGGCGCGATGGTAAAACAGACATATGAAAACGACTCCCTGCCCGATGATATGGTTTTCCCGACCATCGCCGATTGGGTCGCTTTCAACGAAATGAAATATAACGGCAGCACGCGCCGTTACGAGTTGATCGCCGAAACCAAAACGGTTGGCAATTACGTTTATTCCAATATCAGAGCCAAATTCGAAAACGGACGGATCCTCTATCAATCCTATGACTACTACGCCACATATAGTCCCGATGTGCACTGGAGTTCGAAAACCGCGGTCAGCGACTATGGCGCCACATCGGTAGAATTGCCTGTTGTCGAATAAAACGATTCGGTCCAGCAAATTGGGTACGCATCAATGGGCGGTTATTTGACCTTCAATGTTTTCAAATAGGCTTTGTGCTCATCGCTGACGCGATAGGACTCGATTGCCTTTTGGATTGCCTTGTTGTGAGTAAAGTCGTCGAACCACTTCTCCTCAATGGGTTTAATGAAATCCTCATAGTTCTTGGCTAACCCGGTGGCGAGGTACCAGGCAATCATCATGCGCACATAGTAATCCGTGAGCTTCACGGCCTTCACTTTCACTATATGTTCGGGGGCGAAATCCTCGCCAAGGTAGTAATTCATCAGGCACTTAATCGCGTAACGCGCCCGGTAAACCTCATCGCTTTTGAGCCAGGCATAGATTTCTTTTAATAACGGCTCCCTGTATTTGACCAGGTGCTTATTGCAGATCGTGTCGCATACGGACCAGTTCTGGACATAAGGCAGGAACGCATCAACTTTTCTAATGAATTCTTCGTAATCCTTGATGTTGGAAAGGATGAAGGCGTGCAGGATGTTTTCTTCGTGGTATTTATGGGGCAACGAATTGAGAAAAGCCTCTCCTTCCTCTGTCCCTAAGACTTTCGCGTGTTTCTTGAGGACGGGAAGACGGACCCCGATGAAGGTATCCGGATCGACGGTAGGGATAAGCGGCAAAGTGAAGTCGCGGTATTTCTGATCGGCTTGAGAAAGTAAATATTTCTGTATTTCCGTCATGGGAAAATGATAACAAATAGGCCGTCCGTTTATCTCGTTTCTTTATTTCGCTAAAATAAAGCGATTCGAGTTCTCCAAACCATGATTCAAGTTCAAAACCTCGTCAAAATTTTCCGTAAGCCGATCCGGGGCAAAGGCCTTATCGGCATGTTCGCCACTTTATTTTCGCGCAAATACACGGAAATCCGCGCCGTCGATGATGTGTCCTTTGACATATCCGAGGGTGAAATCGTGGGGTATATCGGCTCCAACGGCGCCGGCAAATCCACGACCATCAAGATGATGTGCGGCATCCTCACCCCCACTTCCGGAAAGGTCTTAATCGATGGTTTAGAGCCTTACCTGAAGCGCCGGGTCGTCGCCAAGGACATCGGCGTCGTCTTCGGGCAGAAGACCCAGCTTTGGTGGGACATTCCGTTGGTCGAGTCCTTCAAAGTCCTCAAGGAAATCTATCAAATCAGCGATGCGGATTATGAGGAGCGGATCGCTTTCTTATCCTCCGTCCTGGGCATCGATGAGTTCATGACCCAGCCCGTCCGCACCCTATCTTTGGGGCAAAGGATGCGCGCGGACCTGGCCGCCTCGATGCTTCATAACCCGAAGATCCTCTTCCTTGATGAACCTACCATCGGCATGGATGTCCTTGTCAAAGACAAGATCCGCACGGCGATCCATGCCCTTAATGCGAAATATCACACCACCGTCGTCCTCACCACCCACGATATGGCCGACATCGAAAACCTCTGTTCCCGCATCATCATGATCGAGAGGGGCAAAATCATCTATGACGGACCGTTAGGTGATATCAAACGTCGTTTCGGCAACATCAAAACTTTGACGCTGACCATTCCGCCGAATCTCGACCCGAACGCGGTCAAACCATTCTCTGACGATGTCACGATGACCATGGACCAAGACAAGGTTTTGCTATCCTTCGACGCGGACAAGGTCGTGCTTGAGCACGTCGTTCAATACGCCTTCTCCCAATACCGCGCTTTAGATATGAAAATCGCGGATATTTCCATCGAAGATGTCGTAAAGCAGATTCTTGAACAGCAAGAGGAAGAACATGCAATGGCTAAGAAAATATAAGCCGTTCGCCCGCGCGGCGGCCATCGACATGATGGCGTACCGCTTCAACATCATCACGTGGGCGATCGTCACCGTCTTCGAGGTGGCGTGCTTGGTTTTCCTTTGGCTCGCCGTCTATCAAAGCAGCGAAGGCGGGATCGACGCCGCCATCAACGGATTCACGTACAAAGAGATGATCGTCTACGTCGTGCTGACGACGATATTCGGGTTCGTGACGTTCAACGACGATACCCTGTGGTCCATCAATCATGACGTCCGCCAAGGGACGATCGGAAACTTCCTGATCAAGCCGATTTCCTATCGCGGCAAGTTCATCGCATCGACCCTCGGGGCGTTCTTTATGATGTTCGTCGTGTTTGGGATTGCCTTATACACGTGCGCATTGGGCGTGCTTATCGGCATCGGTTATTTGCCCGTGCCTTCCGTATGGGATTTCATCGCCCACCTCGGTCTGTTCTTGGTTGCCAGCGTCCTCGCCTGCATGCTCAACGGGGCCATCTCCTACATCTTCGGGATCCTCTGCTTCTACACCTCCGCCGCATGGGGGCTCAACGCCTTGAAGACGACCGTGGTCTCCTTTCTGTCGGGCACGTTGCTCCCCATCGCCTTCTTCCCGAACATCTTCCGGGAAATCGTTTCCTATATGCCCTTCGCCGGGATGAGCCAAAACCCCGTCCTGATTCTGATGATGAAGTACGACTACCTCGAATGTGGGAAAGTTCTTTTGATTTCCTTTGGCTGGCTCATTTTATTGGAGCTGTTGGCCAAATTGCTTTTCAACCACGCAATAAAAATCGTGACGGTTCAGGGAGGATAGCATGCGGTACGTCAAGCTCTATTTCACCTGCATCAAGCGCAGCATGCTGTCCCGCCTGGAATACAAAAAGGACACGATCATTTCCATTCTGTCCTTCTTGATTTCCAACGCGTGCTCTTTGGCCTCCATTTTCTTCATTTTGCAGACGATTCCCTCGTTGAAGGGGTACACCCCTGCGGAAGTCGGTTTCTTTTATGGCTTCTCGATGATCCCCATCGCCTTGGACCACCTCTTCAGCGACGAGTTCTGGCTGGTGGCCTATCGCCGCGTCCAGTTAGGCGACATGGACCGCCACTTTCTGCGGCCGATCCCCGTCATTTTCCAGATGTTCGCGGAGACGTTCCAGCCCGACGGGTTCGGCGAAGTCATCGTCGGCATCACGATGATCGTCATCTGCGGGGTAAACCTTCAAGTATCTGTTTCCTTTGGGGCGATCTTCGTTTTGGTCGTGGGGGCGATCTTCGGCGCGATGATCATCACTTCCTTCAAAATCGCCATTTCGTCATTGGCGTTCATCTTCAAGCGCAGCGGCCCGCTTCTTCAGATCGTCTACAACTTCACCATCTACGCGAAATACCCGATCGCCATCTTCCCGGCGGCCATCCGCTTCATTTTGATTTTCATCCTGCCGTTCGGGTTGTTCATCTCCTTACCGATCGACACATTGCTCTACGGAAGCTATAACCCCTATTGGCTCAGCTTGATCATCTTCGGGGCTTCGGTGGCGTTCTTCGCGTTGTCCGTGCTTATTTGGACCTTGTGCGCCAGGCGATACGAATCGACCGGATCATAAAGAAAACCGCCCACGAGGGACGGTTTGTTTTTGTAGCGGGTGTTCGACGACGACGCCAATTCTCCGAAAAAGAACAAACTCCGCTCTCTCCGACGAAGCCCATATTCGACCCGTGGGACTCGATTCGGACGACGCCTAACAATTTGCCAGCCACAAGGACGATCGTGTGACGTGGACCGACCGGGGTTAGTTAGAATGAGTTATATATGAAATATATAAGGTCGCTTCGACGTCGATGGTTCTAAGTAGATCCGGGACGAGGGACGGACGAGCATGAAAAAACCGCCCACGAGGGACGGTCCTGTTGATTTGTTGCTTCTTGCCTATAAAAGAGTCGAAGGAACTACGCCTCCCTCTTAAGCAATTTGTTTTTCAGGTTATCCATCAATATCGCACCCAATGGAGCGGTTATCAATATTGCCACCACCGCAGCGGTCAGCACCAACGTGCCGCAAGCAAGGCCTTCGGACAAAGCAATCGCCCCAATCGATGCTTGAACGGTCGCCTTAGGGAGATAAGAAATGACGATATATAGTTTTTCTTTCCAAGTGAATTTCGTTGCAATTATGCTGCAAAACACGCCTAAACTTCTAAATACCAACGCAATGAAAACCAGCCCAACGATGATTGCCCCTTCTTTTGAAAAAGCGTAACGAACATCGACCGCAATGCCAACGAGAGCGAACAATAGGATTTCAAAACCTTGCCATAAGCCGTTATAGGATTTCTGCATCTCCTTCGCTTCCTCTTTTTTAAAGACGCCCACCACAAATGCCATGACGATGATGGCTAATAGAGACGAAACGCTGAAATACGGTTTCAAGGCATTCTCGAGGGCGAGCATCCCGAAGGAGAGACCGAGCATCAAAATGACATGGACGATTCTATTTAGTTTCATGTATCGAATGGCTAAAACCATCAAGAAGCCTACTCCGATGCCCAAAATGACACCGGAGACGATCGAAATGGGGATTTGCCCGACGCTCCAAGCGTCAAAGGCGGACGTTGCGACCAGATTCTTGAACGAATAGAAAAGGACGATTACAAAGATGTCGTCACAAGATGCCCCCGCCATCACAAGTTCGGGCACGCAGTGTTCTTTTCCATATCCTTCTTCCATTAGGCGAATCATTCTCGGAACCACTACCGCCGGCGAAACGGCCGCCAAGACCGAGCCAAGAAGCAAGGCTTCGAAATAGGATATCCCGAGGAGCATTGGGCCAAATATCGTGATGCCCGCAATTTCAAAACAAGCGGGTAAAAAGCACATCAATATCGCAGGTCGCCCTATTTTCTTTAGGTTCTTAATGTTCAAAGATAGGCCTGACCTGGTCAATATGATGACCAAAGCGATTTGCCTTAGATGAGACGAAACCGACAGCAACGTATCATCAACGATATTGAACAAAGATGGTCCAATAAGAATCCCGAGAATGATATACCACACCAGTTTGGGGAGTTTGATCTTCTCAAATAAAAACCCACCGAGGATCCCACCACCAAAAATAATAAACAAAGACAGAAATATATTCATCGATACCTCCCATCTGCCATAGAAACAAAAGCGCTGATTTCTATGACAAAACAAGTCATAGACGTCATCAGCACTTCATTGCGGTTCTCTATTTCTAGATGGGAGACATCATTCCCAAGCCAATTATACTACTAGCAAGAGGAGAAACATAAGAAAACCGCCCAGCGATGGACGGTCTTATTGGTTTGTTGCTTCGTGCTTCGGGGAGAACGGTCTTCGTATTAACGAGGGGAATCGGTCTCGTCCTAACACAGCGGGTTCGCACTTATTTGACGTCGGGGAGCAGGCCCATGAAGCGAGCGTTCTTGATCGCGACGGCAAGCTGACGCTGATACTTCGCCGAGGTTCCGGTGATGGAACGCGGGGTGATTTTCCCATCGGCGCCGATGAAGCGGGAGAGAAGCTCCACGTCTTTGTAATCGACGTATTTGATGTGGTTTTTCTTGAAGTAGCAGGCCTTGCGGCGGGACCGCATTTTACGGAAAGCCATATTTTTTTTAATCCTTTCTGAACTTAGAAGGGGAGGTCGTCCTCAAGGAGAGGATCGAGGTTTCCTCCGTTCTCTTCGGGTTCGGGGCGAACCTGGGAAGCGGGGGCGGCGGGGGCGGGACGGTCGGATTGATATCCGGCTTCCGCGTCAGAGACGCCGGCGCCTTTCGGGTCCATGAGTTCAATGCGTTCGGCAACGATTTCGGTGGCGGTGACTTCCACGCCGGCGCGGTTGGTGTATTTGCGCTGGATCAAACGACCCGTGATGCCCACCAAGGAACCTTTGCGCGTGAAGCGGCTGACGACATCGGTCTGTTTACCGAAGATCGAGACGTTGATGAACACCGTCTGTTTTTCGTTGTTGGGGCCACGGCGGCTATCATCGGAAGCGAGGGTGAAGGAAGCCACGCTGTTGCCGCTGGTGGTTTGACGGATTTCGGGATCGCGGGTAAGGCGACCGACTAGAACGACATTGTTAAGCATTTTGTTATCCTCCTAAGAGCTTAGTCTTTATCAACGGTTAACAGGAAACGGATAACTTGGTTGTCAAGGCGAGCAAGACGTTCAAACTCGAGCAACCCGGCGTGTTCGCCGTCCAATTTAAGAACGACATAGTAGCCTTTGGTGAGCTTGTGAATCGGGCTCGCGAACTCGCGGACCCCCCATTCCTTGACATCGCGGATGACCGCTTTGTTGTCGGTGAGGATCTTGTGGAGTTTCTCGATCTCAGCTTTGCGGGACGCTTCGTCCAGGTCAGCGGAGATGATGTACATGAGTTCGTACTTTTCCATAGCTGTGTGCACCTCCTAATTTCGGACTATGGGTCGCCTCGGTTGGCACCGTGCGACCATAGAAGTGTGTGCCGTTTCCTTCAAAACGGCTATGGGATTATACAAGCGCATACGCGATTAGGCAACCTAGGTTTTTCTTTCTCCTTCCCGTTGTTTGCGTAGAGGGCGGCGTCAAACCCTCTACACCTTTCCTATACCCATGAACGGGCGAAATTGTAAAAACCGCTTCGTTTTTCCATAGGAAAGAACAAAAGTTTTCGCACTGAAGGGAGAAGGCTAATAAAATAGCGTCGTGCCGAACGAAGAAGAGCCCAAATTGGAAAACGAAGGGGAAACTCCCGCGGAAAACGCCGGAGAACCCCAAAAAGACCTTAAGCAAAGTCGCAAGAAAATGGTCTGGAGGATCATTGGATCCGTTGCTTTTTTCCTTGGCTGCTTTGCTTTGCTTTTCGTTTGCGGTGCCTGCGTTTACATGCTCGTGAACTGGGATGACGTCGGCCTTGTCGAGGTCATCACCCAGCTCAAGATGCTCGACGGCACCGCGGCGCGTTCCGTCTTCTGGTTCTGCATGTCCGCGGTCGTCGCGCCTTTGCTTTTGCTTTCCGTCCCCGTCATGCTTTATGCCCTTTGGTGGAGACGGCCCACCCAAAAGAAATTTCCCTTCTATAGCGCTGGGGCCCTCGCCCTCATCGGCATCGTGGTCATTGGGACGATCACCTGGAACTTCCTCGATGTCTCTGGCTACATCGCCTTATCTTCCCAAAAGACCCTGTTGCTCGATGAGAATTACGTCGATCCCTATGACGAAGAAGACAATCCCCGCGTTTTCTTCCCCACGATGAAGCGTAACCTCGTCTTCATCTATCTCGAATCGACGGAAGTCACTTTCACCGACCCGGCCCACGGCGGGATCTTCGAGAAAAACATCATCCCCGAACTCACGGCGCTTAACGAGAGTATGGGCGAGGATTTCGGCGGAACCGACCCCAAGCTAAACGGCGCCTTGTCCCTTCCCCTCACCAACTGGACCACCGCCGGAATTTTCTCCACGAGCACCGGGCTTCCCTGCAAAATCGGCCTATTCGAGACCGCGATCGGCAACAAAGTCGATTTCTTCGGCGGCGTCACGAGCCTTGGCGATCTATTAGAAACCGAAGGGTATGACCAGACTTTCTACTGCGGTTCCGCGGCGACTTTCGGCGGGCGCGCATTGTTCCTAAGCGGACACGGCGAATTCGAGTTCAAGGATTACGAATACTATCACTCCCTCCCGGAAGAGGACCCCAATCACGTTGATTACGATGGGTGGTGGGGCTTCAACGACCAAGATCTTCTCCGTTTCATGAAAGAAGACCTCATCGAAAAGAGCCAAACCTATGTGGACGAAGGCCGCCCGTTCAATATGACCGCCATCACCGTCGATAGCCATTTTGGGGACATCTTCAGCGGCGACGGGCACCTATGCGATCTTTGCCGCGACGACCCCGAATATGACCGCCAATACGAAAAGGCCCTCCATTGCGACTCCAAGCAAGTCAGCGAATTCGTGGAATGGTTCTATGATCCCACGAATACGGAAATCGATCCTTTGGTCAAGGCCAATACCGCTTTCGTTCTAATGGGGGATCACCCCTCGATGGCGAAGAATTTCGCTGACGGCGCCCCCAAGGGTTATCAACGCCGCACCTATGCTTCCTATATCAACGCCGCGCCCGTCTCCGCTTATGACACCAACGCCAGAAGAGAGTATTCCTCCTTCGATGCCTTCCCCACCACTTTGGCGGCCTTGGGCTGCACAATCGACGGGAACCGCCTGGGCTTAGGCGCCAACCTGTTCTCTAACGAAGAAACCCTGGTCGAAAAATATGGCTTTGCCCGCCTCTCCGCGGACGTCCAAAAAGAAACCCCGATCATGGAGAAACTCCTCCGCCTCCGCAATTTGGATATGACCCATCTGGAAAAGACCCATCGTCTGCCTAAGGCGGAAGTGTCTGCTTTGGTTGAGGAAGATGGTTGCCATTTATCCATCTCTTCCATCAAGAACGACCCCGAATATTTCTCCTATGCCAAAGTCGAATATGAGCAAGGCGGAGACCTCGTCTCGCTGCGTCTCAACAAGGTGGGCGACGACTATGAAAAGGTTGCCCCAATCCCCGCTGGGGTTGAGTTGAATTTCTATCTTGTCGGGCGGTCGAAGAACGAATACAAAGTCGGCACGATCAACCTATAAATCGATAACAAAAACCGGGCTTCTGCAACGAAATCCGGTTTTTTGCACGTTTTTATTTCTCGTCCTTCATCGTGGGGAAGAGGATGACTTCCCTGATGTTCTGAACGTTGCAGAAGAGCATGCAGAGGCGGTCGATACCGACCCCAATTCCACCCGCGGGAGGCATGCCGTAACGCATGGCGTCCATGAAGGTGTGGTCGATGTCGTTGGCCTCTTCGTCGCCGCGGTTCTTCGCCGCGAGCTGCGCCTGGAAGCGCTCCATCTGATCGAAGGGGTTGTTCAGCTCGCTATAGGCATTGCCGAACTCGAATCCGCCGATGAAGAACTCGAAGCGCTCCACGAAACGGGGGTCCGGTCCTTTCTTGGTGAGCGGGCTCACTTCGATCGGATAGGTATGGATGAAGGTCGGTTGGATGAGGTCTTTCTCGACGAACTCGTCGAAGAAGGCCTGCATGATGTAACCGGTGCTGTTCCAGCTCTTCTCCAAGGGGACTTTGTGTTCCTTGGCGAGGCGGACGGCTTCCTCGAAGGAAATGTCCTGGGTGAAGTCGATGCCGGTCTTCTCTTTGATGGCCTCCGCCATGGAAATCCAGCGGAAGGGCTTGGAGAAGTCAATTTCGATGTCGCCCCACCGCACCTTTTCCGTGCCTAGAACCTTGGTGGCGATGTCTTTGAACAGTCCTTCGGTCCATTCGCGCATGGATTGGAGGTCGCCATAGGCTTGGTAGAGCTCAATGGTCGTGAATTCCGGATTGTGGCGGGTATCGATGCCTTCGTTGCGGAAGATGCGGCCGATCTCATAGACGCGATCGATGCCGCCAATCATCGCCTTCTTGAGGTTAAGCTCGGTGGCGATGCGAAGATGGAAGTCTTTGTCCAAAGCGTTATGGTGCGTGATGAACGGGCGAGCGGCCGCGCCGCCGGCAACGGGGTCAAGAACCGGAGTTTCCACTTCGACGAAGCCGAGGCTATCGCAGTAGTCGCGAATCTCTTTGACGATGCGCGGACGGAGGATCGCGATGTGGCGGGAATCCTCGTTGACGATCATGTCGACATAGCGATGACGATAACGGTCTTCGGTGTCGGTTAAGCCATGAAATTTCTCAGGAAGCGGCTTGAGGCATTTGCAAATATGCGTGTATTTCTCCACTCGAATCGTCAATTCGCCAGTGCGGGACTTCATCAAGATGCCTTCTAGCCCGACGATGTCGCCGAGGTCGGCCAACTTGAAAACGGAGTAGTCGAACTCCCCGACGATATTGATCCCAATCCAACCTTGGATGGTCCCATATTCGTCTTGAAGGTTGACAAAGCTCGCCTTCCCCATGCGGCGGATGGCCATCAAGCGGCCCGCGGCTTTCACGCGGACCTGTTTGGCTTCGATTTCCTCCGCGGAGAGGTCGCCGTATTCACGACGGATGTCGCAAAGGCGATCCTTCCAGTCATAACGGGATCCGAAGGGGTCGATGCCGAGTTCTTCGTATTTGGCAAGCTTGTCTACGCGCGCTTGTTCTTGGTCGTTCAGTTTTTCTTCCATAATTCTCACCTGCCTAAGGTCGTGGGTTATCTTACTCTACACGCGCCCATTTGGGAACGGGCACACGCTTTGGGTTCTACGCTTCGAGTTCCAATACGTTTTTCCAACGGGAAACGATGCTTTGCACCCGAGAAATAAGCTTTTGTTTGTCTGCCTCGCCTTTTAAGGCGTCATAGATGATGTGGGCGATTTCCTTCGCGTCTTCTTTGGTGCAGCCCCGCGTGGTCGCGGCGGCGAATCCGAAACGGACGCCGGAAGCTTGCTGAGGGGGCAAGGTATCGCCGTGAATCATGTTCTTGTTCGCGGTGATGTCGATCTCCCCCAGTCTCTCTTGAGCTTCTTTCCCATTGATGCCGAAGGAAGATAACACATCGAGCAGGAACAGGTGGTTCTCGGTTCCGGAGCAGACGCATCCAAGCTTCATCAACTCATCGCAGCAGGCCTTGGTATTATCCAAAACCAACTGCATGTATGCCCTGAATTCTGGTTTGGAGTCTTCTAGGAAGCACACGGCCTTCCCGGCGATGATGTGTTCCAAGGGGCCGCCTTGGGAATAGGGGAAAACGGCGAAATTGATCTTTTTGGCCAAGTCTTCACGATTGGTGAGGATCAAGCCTCCTCTAGGCCCGCGGAGGGTCTTGTGGGTGGTCGAGGTAACCGCATCCGCATAATCGCAGGGATTCTGGCATAGCCCTGCGGCGACGATCCCGGCGATGTGGGCCATATCCACCATGAAAAGGCATGGGGTTTCCGCCTGGGCGTTATAGTCATCGATGATTTTCCGCATCGCGGCGAAGTCGATAGCGAAGGGATAGGCGCTATAACCGGCCAAGAATAGGCGTGGTTTTTCTTCATGAAGCCGCCGTTTGATGATCTCCAGATCCAAACGTCCGTCGTTTCCCAAATCGTAATGGACAAACGTGTAGTCCGCGGAAGAGAAGGACACCGGGGAACCGTGGGTGAGGTGGCCTCCGTCATTTAAGGCGAGAGACAAAACCTTATCCCCGGGGTTGAGCATGGCGCGGTAGGCGGCGAAATTGGCTTGGGAACCGCTATGGGGTTGGACGTTCGCGTAACGGCAACGAAAAAGCGCCTTGGCCCTTTCAATGGAGAGAGTTTCCATTTCGTCCACGGTCTCGCAGCCGCCGTAATACCGTTTTCCGGGATATCCTTCGGCGTATTTGGCCATGAAAATCGAGGAGCAAGCCTCGCGCACATCCTTGGACGGATAGTTCTCCGAGGCGATGAGCTCAATCCCGCGATTCTGCCTTTCGACTTCGCGGTTCATCAGTTGCTTAATTGCTTCGTCTTTCATAAAAACTGCCTCATTTCGCGGCCGGATTAGGCCAAATCCTCTTTCCCGCCGGTATAGAGCTGATAGTATTTGCCCTTCGCGGCGATCAGCTCGTCATGGGATCCGCGCTCGATGATCCTTCCGGATTCGAGGACCATGATGACGTCGGAATTCTTAACCGTGCTTAGACGGTGGGCGATCACGAAGACGGTGCGCCCCTTCATGATGGCGTCCATCCCCTGCTGCACCAGCTTTTCGGTGCGGCTATCGATGGAAGAGGTGGCCTCGTCGAGAATCAAGATCGGCGGGTTGGTGCAGGCGGCCCTGGCGATGGAAATCAATTGGCGTTGGCCTTGCGATAACCCTGCGCCCGCCCCATCGAGCATCGTGTCATACCCCTGCGGGAGCATCTCAATAAAATTATGCGCGTTGGCGAGCTTCGCGGCCTGGATGACTTCTTCGTCAGTCGCTTCGGGGTTGCCATAACGGATATTGTCTTTGACCGTCGCGGTGAAAAGGTTCGTCTCCTGCAAAACGACGGCCATCGTGCGTCGCAGATCGTGTTTCTTGATCTTGTTCACGTTGATGTCGTCGATGCGGATCTTCCCGTCGGCGATGTCATAGAAGCGATTCAAGAGGTTGGTGACCGTGGTCTTTCCCGCGCCCGTCGGGCCGACGAAAGCGACTTTCTGCCCGGGCTTGGCGTAGAGGGTGATGTCATGGAGGACGAGCTTATCTGGGCGATAGCCAAAGTCGACATCATAGAGATTGACCTTGCCCTTCATCCACACGTAATCGGTGCCGGATCCATCGGTATGCGGATGCTTCCACGCCCACTTCCCCGTGAAGGAATCCGATGGTATGGGTCGCCCGGATTCATCTTCTTTGGCCATGACGAGGGTGACATAACCTTCATCGGTTTCGGGGGTGGCATCCATCAATTCGAAGATGCGCTGGGCCCCGGCAAGAGCCATGGTCAGCATGTTGATTTGGTTGGATATCTGCATGATCGGCATCGTGAAGGAACGGCCCATCCCGAAGAAGGAGACGATGATGCCGACACCGATGGTCGGCCAGGCGTTCGCGTATCCATAGGCCCCTACCACGCCGATGACGACGTAAAGGAGGTTGGACATGTTGTTGACCACGGGGCCGAGAATCATCGAGAAACGTTGGGCCTTCGTCGTGTAGTAGCAAAGTTCATCGTTAAGCTTGTCGAAGCCTTCTTTGGCGGCTTCTTCGTGGTTGAACACCTTGATGACCTTTTGGCCGGAGATCATTTCCTCGATATAGCCATCGGTTGCCCCAAGGGCGCGCTGCTGCCCGATGAAGAATTTCGCGGACTGGGAGGTGACGTAGAAGACGATGAGCAAAATGATGAGGCCGAAGCCCAAGACCACCAAAGCAAGGACCCAACTGGAGAGCAGCATGCCGATCAAAACGACCGCCATGGTGACCAACGAGTTGATGAGCATCGGCATCACGCGGCTGATCATTTCGCGCAAGGTATCGATGTCATTGGTGTAGATGGACATGATGTCCCCGTGCGTGCGGGAATCAAAATAGGATAGGGGCAGCGATTCCATGTGCATGAACACTTCGTCGCGAATCTTCTTCTGCGTCCCCTGCCCGATGATCGAGGTCATGATCTGATAGAAATAGGCGGAGGCGATGCCCACGAGGTAGATGCCCGCCATGATGAGGATGGCGACGGTCAGCCCCTCGGGGAAGTCCTGCTTCGGAAGCAAAGCGAGCAATAAGGGGTTCGTGATTTCGCTTTGATGGCCCAAAGCCAGGCTTAGATAATGCCCGATGACGATTTGGCCGGTGAAAAGCGACCCGATGACCGCGGCGCCGGAGTTGATGAACATCACGATCAACGCCAAAGGAATCTGCCACGGATAGAGGGAGAACATCGTCTTCAAAAGACGCTTTAGGATGCGGGCGGCTTCTTTGCCGGTCAGGCGTTTTCTTCCGCCCCCGCGTTTCATCTTACTCGGCATCGAAGTCACCTCCTCCCAGCTGCGTTTCATATAGCTCGCGGTAAACCGGCGAGGATTCCATCAATTCGTCGTTGGTGCCCTGAGCGATGATGCGGCCATCCTCCAAAATGAGGATGATGTCGCTTTCTTTGATCGATAAAAGTCTTTGGGCGACGATGAATTTCGTCACATGGGGGATTTTGGTCGCGAAAGAGGCGCGGATTAAGGCGTCGGTGTGGGTATCCACCGCGCTGGTGGAATCGTCCAAAATGAGGATCTTGGGCTTCTTCAGAAGCGCCCTGGCGATGCAAAGGCGTTGCTTCTGACCGCCGGAAACATTGGTGCCCCCCTCCTCGATTTTGGTGTCATATCCTTCGGGGAAGCGTTCGATGAACTCATCGGCGCACGCCAAATGGCAGGCTTCTTTAATTTCCTCGTCGGTGGCGTTTTCGTTGCCCCAAAGCAAATTGGATTTGATCGTCCCGGTGAACAAGGTGTTCTTCTGCAACACCACGGCGACCGCGTCCCTAAGAACATGGAGGTCATATGCTTTGACGTCGTTCCCACCGACTTGGACGTTTCCTTCCGTCGCGTCATAAAGACGGGCGATCAAGGAGATCAAAGTCGTTTTGGAGGACCCCGTTACACCGATAATGCCAACGGTGGAGCCGCTGGGAATATGTAAATCGATGTCGTTTAAGACGTCCTTTTCGCTGTCTTTGAAATATTTGAAATGGACGTGATTGAAGTCGACCGATCCGTCGGGGACTTCGGTCAAGGCGTTCTCCGGGGAAACGATGTCCTGTTCTTCTTTCATGACGGCGTAGATACGCTCCGCGGAGTTGCGGGAGATCGTCAGCATGACGAAGGACATCGACAGCATCATCAAGGACATCAAAATCTGCCCCGAATAGCTGAACATCGAGGTCAATTGGCCCACTTGGAAATCCCCCGCTCCTCCGCCTGCGACGATGAATTTAGCCCCGAAATACGCTAATAAAAGCGTCGCGGTATACATGGCGATCTGCATGGAGGGGTTATTCCAAGCCAAGATTTTCTCCGCGTGGATGAACCCGCGGTAAATGTAATAAGACACGCGCCCGAACTTCTCTTTCTCGAACTCTTCGCGACCGAAGGATTTGACGACGCGAATACCGTTGAGGTTCTCTTGAACGGAGGCGTTGAGGTCGTCATAAGCATTGAAGACGCGAACGAAAGTCGGGTGGACGATTATCGCGATGCCAAACAAGGCAAACGCGAGGAAGGGAAGGACGGCGAGGAAGATAAGTCCAAGCTCCCATTTGGTGATGAGGGCCATGGTCAAAGCAAACACGAGCATCAACGGCGAACGAACGACCGTTCTAAGGATCATCTGCAAGGAGAATTGGACATTGGAGACATCCGTCGTCATCCTCGTGACCAGGGAAGCGGTAGAGAATTTGTCGATGTTGGTGAAGGAATAGTCTTGGATTTTGTAATACATCTCCTTACGGAGGTTACGGCCGTAACCGGCGCTGGCGACCGCGGCGAATTGACCGGCGACGATGCCGCAGAAGGCGCTGAAGATGGCAAGACCCATGGTAATGCCACTCCAAAGCCAAAGCTGGGAAAAATCGATGGGGACCGCGGGCACGGCCCCGGCACCCTCGATGATATTGATGACCTGGCGAGTCAAGGTGGGGATGGCGACCTCGCAAGCGACTTCCAACACGCAGAAGATCCACGCGAGGACGATTTGGCCACGATAACCCTTGGTGTATTTCAATAGACGCGTGAAAGCGCGGGATTTTTTTGCTTCCGCAAGTTCCCTTTCGGCCCGTTCTTCGGCCCGCTGAATGAAGATATCGTCGTTGCTACTCATCGTATTTCACTCCCAAACCGGCCTCTACCTTGTCAAGCAAGCGGGAAAGTTCGTCTTTTTCTTCCGCACTTATTGAGACAGAAAGGGCCTCCTCAAAACGGGAAAACACAACAGAGACTCGATAAACGAACTCGCGACCCGCTTCCGTTAAAGCGATCGTCTTACGGCGACGATCTTTTTCCGCTTTTCTATGCTCAATCAAGCGTCTTTTGGCCAATCCGTTCAACAAATCTGAGGTGGAGGATTTCACTAAAAAGAACTCTTGTTGGACATCAAAGGCGGTCGCATTAGGATGCTCGTGCAGATAACGCAGGACGCGGGCTTGCTGACGGGTGATCCCCTCTTCTCCGAAATTCGCATCATAAAGAAGGTCCAGCTCTCGCCGGATCTTCTTCGCGGTTCTGCCGATTTGTTTTCCAATAGAGCCTTGTTGGTTTTCCATCTTTTGTTCGCTTACGAACTTTTACTACTTAAAAGTTGCGAAATCAATCAAAACAGCGCGCCAGGCCTCGACCAATTTGTCCATCGAACAAGCCGCATTGGCGGGGGATGTGGAAGGCAAAACGACAAACTCGGGGAATCCTTGAGGATTGTCTAAGGTCGCTAAGTATTTTTGAAAAGTCTTTCCAGCGGTCTTCCCGTTTAGCAGGATCTTTTTGATGCCCGCTTGTTGACATAAACCGAAAATATCCGCGAAAACGATATCTTTTATGGATGAATCGCTGCTGCCGACGATGGTGCAGGATTCGATGACGTCATAGAGCGCGAGGCGGTGTTTTTTGCAGAAAGCGGTCTTTTCTTCTATGGAGTTGGGTTTGTCCTCTTGGTATACGGCGGCCAGCATCCCCCAAAACCGATTCATGGGATATCCATAAAAGAACTTTTGGGCTCTGGAGGCGACACTAGGAAAAGAACCAAGGATAAGAATCTCAGAATCCGGGAATATCAGCGGAGGAAATTCGTGGTCGTGCCGTTCAGCAATGTTCACGGGACTTTATCCCCTCCAGGATCTTTTCTAGTTGGTCCATCGTCGTCAAAGAGGAGGCGATCTGAACGCGGACTTTTTTATATCCCGGGGAGCCGGAGAAGAAATGCGGGATGATGCCTCTAAGCTCTCTCATCGCGACGGATTCCCCATGTTCTTCGCAGAGTTTTTTCGCGTATTCCAGCGCCCATTCCGCTTGTTGTTTCACGGTAGGGTCAGGAAGGAGATTCCCCGTTTCCAAATATTCATTGATTTGTGTCAATAGAAAAGGATTTCCAACCCCGCCTCTGGCCACCATGACGGCATCGGCCCCCGTGATGTCGATTGCCTCTTTGGCCTTCTGGGGAGTGAAGATATCTCCCGAGATGGCAAACGGGACCGAAATAACGTTCTTCATGTTGGCTACCTTGGTATAATCGGCAATTCCGGAATAGCCTTGGGCTTTGGTTCTACAATGGATGGTGATCAGCTTAACGCCGGCCTCTTCCAGGTCTTTGGAGACCTCATAAACGTTGATGGAGTTCTCGTCCCAGCCCAGGCGGATCTTCGCGCTGACGGGTTTCGAAGAGGTCTCGCAGACGGCCTTCATATAGGCGCGAAGTTTGTCCCTGTCTTTTAGCCAGGCCGACCCGGCACCCGTCTTGGTAACTTTCAAAACAGGGCAGCCTAAATTGATGTCCAAAATATCAAAATCTGCTTCGTTCTCGATTATTTTGATCGCTTTTGTGGTGTTTTCGGCAGAAAACCCGAAAAGCTGAATTGCGACAGGCGTATCGATTTTTGAAGTCTTCAGATACTCAAAAGTCCTGCGGTTATTGAAATCGATCCCGCAGTCAGAAACCATCTCAGAGAAGCTTAGTCCTACGCCGAAGGGTTTCATGAATTCTCGGTAGGACATGGTGGTGATGCCAGCCATCGGCCCAAGGAGAACGCGCTTTTGGATTTCGACGTCGCCAACCTTAAACATATTGGCCCTCCAAGACACAGGCGGAGCGCTCCCGATAGTCATCAAAGGCAGGGTTGTCCACTGACCTGATGGTTACGAATTCTCTCCAAAACGAGATCATGCGGCCCCTTGTTCTCGAACTAAAAACGCGAAAAGAAAAACGGCCACAAGAAGCGAGTGAATTCCAATTGTGTTTTTCGTCACTCAAAAATCTTGTGGCCATAGTTTACCGTCAGTAATCGCCCTTACTCTTTAGAGGGGGCGTCCTCTTCCTTGGCGGACTCTTCAGACTTCGGTTCTTCGGCCGGTTTTTCAGGCTTTGGTTCTTCCGCAGGCTTATCGGCGTCAGGAAGGCGGCCGTTCTTGCAGAGGTATTCGATCTCCTCGGCGGTGATGGTTTCCTTATCGAGGAGGCGTTCCGCGACGAGGATCACTTGATCCTTGTGCTCAAGAAGAAGCTTTTCGGCGTTCGCGTGAGCTTCTTCGATGATCTTGCGAACGGCTTTGTCGATCTCAAAGGCCACCTGGGTGGAGAAATTCCTTTGGGTATTCGCATAGTCGCGGCCGAGGAAGACCGATCCGGTATCGCGCTCATATTGGATTGGGCCGAGCTCGCTCATACCGAATTCCGTAACCATCAAACGAGCGAGCCTGGTGGCTTCGGAAATGTCGTTAGAAGCGCCCGTCGAAACGTCCTGGAAGAAGATCTCTTCGGAGGTGCGGCCGCCCAAAAGGCCCGTGATTCTGGCGATCAATTCGTTCTTGGTCATCAAGAAACGGTCGTCTTCCGGGGTCATGAGCACGTGCCCACCGGTGTTGCCGCGCGGGACGATCGTGATCTTCTGCACCTTATCGCTATAAGGCAGATTGATGCCGATGACGGCGTGGCCCGCTTCATGGTAAGCAACCTGCTTGCGCTCTTTCTCCGACATGCCTTTAGAAGATTTGGCAGGGCCAGAGATGCGGCGGTCGATAGCCTCATCAATATCCGCAAGGGTGATCGCGCTCTTGTTCCCGCGGACAGCCAGAATCGCAGCGTCGTTCAAAACGGAATCAATATCCGCGCCGGAGAAGCCGACGGTACGCTTGGCAAGCGCATCGAAGTCAACACTCGGATCGATACTCTTTCCTCTGGCGTGGACACGGAAAATCGCTTCACGCCCCGCCCGGTCTGGCAAAGAAACGGTGACGGTGCGGTCAAATCGACCAGCACGACGAAGCGCGGGGTCGAGGACGTCGTCACGGTTGGTCGCGGCGATGACGAGGATGCCGGAATTGGCCTCGAAACCATCCATTTCGACGAGCAACTGGTTCAGGGTTTGCTCGCGTTCATCGTTGCCGCCGCCCAAGCCAGCGCCGCGCTGGCGACCGACGGCGTCGATTTCATCGATGAAGATCAAGCACGGAGCCGTGGCCTTGGCCTGGTGGAACATATCGCGGACGCGTCCTGCGCCAACGCCGACATACATCTCAACAAAATCGGATCCGGAAATGCTGTAGAAAGGAACGCCAGCCTCGCCAGCGACCGCTTTGGCCAGCAAGGTTTTGCCAGTGCCAGGCGGGCCGATCAAAAGGATGCCTTTGGGCAAGCGAGCGCCCAATTTGGAGTATTTCTTCGGGTCTTTGAGATATTCGACGAGTTCGACCATCTCCTGCTTTTCTTCTTCACAACCCGCGACGTCGGTGAATTTCACCTTCGTATTGTCCGCGCGGCGCGCAGGAGATTTGTTGAAGCTGGTGATGCCATCGCGTCCACCACCTACGGCGCGACTCAGGCGGGAGAAGAGGAAAATCGCCACAATGACGGTGATACCAGTCATGATGATCGTGGGTCCCCAAGTGTCCCACCAGCTGACCTGGAAGGCATCGGAAACGGTGTAATAGAAGGTTTTGGCTTCCGCGGGACTTTCTGCGGCCGCGCGACCTTGATCAACACGAGAGGTAAACATCGAGGAATAGGAAAGGTGCTTTACAGTAGAAACCGTTCCGTGGTCATCAAACGACAAAACGAATTCGGAATTCCATTTCTCGGCCTGAATACGAACGGTGAAGGCGCCAGTTTTCCCAGTGTTTCGGTTCAAATAGCGACCGGTAACGCCAACGGACTTATAACTTTCGGAAACAGAAAAACTACGGAGGATGTGAGTCTTCGAAGCGTCGTTGTTCCGATAGTCTTCATAAGAAAGCATCTTGATCTCACCTTCGCCTCCGGAAACGTCGACGTAAGTACCGAGATAGTCATCCAAAACGGATTCGGCCCATGTTTCGGTGGTGTTGAATAGGTTGCCAACGATCAGGTAAACGAATAACCCGACCAAGGCGAGGCCCAAAATGTACGGGAGGATATACCCGATTATGCTTCTTTTTTGCTTTCCGTCATTCATGCTACTTGCTTTCCTTTCGTCTCAATCCGCCTAAGCGGAGTATCTCCGCGCGGTTGCGTAAAGAATCTAAACGCGCGGAGAAAGATGTCAATCGTATTGCTTACTGCTCTTTGTCCTCAATGTGCATCTGAAGGATGGAGGAATGATATTCCTGGAAGTGCTCGCGATAACGCGGGACATAGACGATCTTTCCGTCCTTATTCACGAATACAGGCCAGACATACCTTAGTTTTACCGGCATTTTCCAAGAAGAATAGGCTTCGAGGACGTTCATCAGGTAGCCGGCGAAAACGAAGGTATCCGCGGGCAAGGCGGTGCGGATGGTCAGGGGGTAGTCGCTTTCTTTGATGAAGCGGTCTTCCGCGCCCATGGAGAAGTCGAGGTCAAATTGCTCCGTGGAGAGTTTGCCCGGTTTTTCCAACGTGTAGCTATAGGGCAATTTGTCAAAGCGTTTTCCCAAGAAGACGACATCGTATTGTTTCACGAGATGGGTGTTGCCTTTGAGTTTATAAACGGCGCTGGCTTGGGGGGTCAAAAGGAATTGACGGATCTTTTGAATGTCTTCGTCGCCAAGGTGGACCTTCGCGTCCCCAGAGTTAACGAAACGGATGAGCGTCGCGGAGAAATCGTCCTTTGGCAAGGCGAAAAGCGCGCGGATTTCGAGTTCTTCGCTTCGCCCGGCCTTCTCTTGAAGCTCGGAGCTGAGACGGAGTTGGTTCTCGTTTTTCGCCTGCATTTCCTCCTCCAAACGGCCGCGGTCGATCTCGTTGAGGTCGGCGATTTCCTGGCGGATGGGATCTTGTACGTGGAAAGCTTCGAAGGCGTCGCTGCGACGGGAATAAGGCACCTGATTCTCGCGGTTATATTCCACCAAGTCTTCGTGGGAATAGTGAATCAACGGGCGGACGACGACCATCCCGCGGACGGTGCGGATTTCAGAGAAGCTGGTCTCTTCGAATTTGTTGAGCCTCTTCTGACGGAGGTAGTCGGCGAGCAAATCATCCTGCTGATGGGCGAGATAAAGCGCCTTGGCGTCGTATTTCTTATAGATTTCCTTGAAGAAGTCGTAACGGGTCTTCCTCGCCCAAGCCTTGAAGTCTTGCCCTTCGTGATATTGCTTCTCTTCGGGGAGTTTAGCCGCATCCAAAAGCTCAAAAGGAAGGCCTTTTTCTTTGCAGAAAGCCTCCAACCCGGCGAAATCGGCGGGGGAAGAATCGAATTTGTGATAGTCCAAAGAAACGACGACGGGTTTGGCGCCCTTCTTCAAAAGCATATCCAGCAAGGCCATGGAATCGGCCCCATAGGTGCAAGCGACCAAATACGTCGCTTCGGGATCAAGGGTGAAGTTGAACATTTTCGTCTGTCCTTTCTTTGACTTCGTCGGAGAGGATCCGATAGAGCTCCCCGGCTTGGTCTTTATTCGCAAACGGCCTGGTTTCTAACACTTCCGCGGTGACGGTGTGGCGTCCTAAGTAGAGGACCAACTTGTCCCCGGGGACGACTTCGGAGGAGGGTTTGCCAACCTTGCCATTGATGAGGACATCCCCATCATCGCAAAGCTCTTTGGCAACTTCTCTTCTTTTCACCAAACGGGAGACTTTTAGGAACTTATCCAGCCGCATGCTTAGTAAAGTTTATCACAATCCCTTAAGGTATTGTGCGGTGTTTCTCATAAGTTCGATGGGTCGCCTTCATCATCTTTTCTAAAGTGATGAGCCATTCGCCCTTCTTGAACAAAGAAAGCCTAAGTTTCTTGCCCGAGAAGGAAACCTTGAGGGTTTGCAAGAACGGGACCAACGCGTCGAATAGCTCGGTGGCGATTCCGTCGACGCGGGTGAATAGCGGGCTCATGTCCACGTCGATCCGATCGGGCTGTTCGGTGATGGTTTCAAACTCCTCGTTTTCGCTTAAGAGGTCGATGCGCTTCTTGGAGATCAGCAGGTTGACCTCAGGCGGAACTTTACCATAAATATCGCGGATTTTTTTGGAAAACGCAGCGATTTCTCCATCGGATTTGGCATCTTCGAGTTCTTGATAGAGTTCCAACTTGTCGCCTTTTGAGGCGTATTCGGCGGGAATATAGGCATCGATGGAAAACATCTTTTTCGCCTTGGGCGGCTCCGGTTCGACACCCGTCTTCCTGGCCTCGACGGCCTCGTTAAGCATCTTCAAGTAAAGGTCAAGGCCCACCGAATCGATGAAGCCCGCTTGCTCGGGGCCGAGGATGTCGCCCGCCCCGCGGATCATCAAATCGCGTTGGGCGATTTTGTATCCCGAGCCCAGCTCGGTGAACTCCTGAATGGCCGTCAATCGCTTCTGCGCTTCGTCATTCATTTCTTTTCTTTCGCGGTAAGTCAGATAGGCGTAGGCGATGCGGTTTCCGCGCCCCACCCTTCCTTTGATTTGATAAAGCTGCGCCAAACCAAAGTGGTCGGCGTCTTCAACGATCAACATGTTCGCGTTGGGGACGTCGATGCCGTTTTCGATGATGGAAGTGCAGACCAAAAGGTTCACAGAGCCTTCATAGAATCGTTCCATGACGTCTTCCACTTCCTCTTTGTCCATCTTCCCATGGACGACCCCGACTTCCGCGCCAGGGATCTTAGCCGCCAAGCGATTGGCGACCGCATAGATGCTTTCGACTTTGTTATGAACGTAATAAACCTGGCCGTGCCTCGCTAATTCCCGTTCGATCAATTCTCGTATGACATCCTCTTTGAAGGGGGTGACATAGGTTTGGATCGGCATGCGGAAAGCCGGCGCGGTGTTGATCTCCGACAAGGGCCGAATGCCCACCAAAGACATCTGCAAGGTCCTGGGGATCGGCGTAGCCGAAAGGGTCAAAACATCGACGTTCCGTTTGATTTCCTTGATTCTTTCTTTCTGCTCGACGCCGAAGCGCTGCTCTTCGTCGACGATCAATAGACCAAGGTCTTTGAAGGAGATTTCCTTGGATAGTAGGCGGTGCGTGCCGATGGCGAAGTCGATCTTCCCTTCCGCTAGAAGCGCGGCGGAGGCCTTTTGTTCCTTTTCGGGAACCAGGCGAGAGAACAACGCCAAATGGACCCCGTATTGCCCAAACCTTTCCGCGGCCACTTCATAATGCTGCCTCGCCAAAAGGGTGGTCGGGCAGAGCAATGCTACCTGTTTCCCCGCGGATATCGCCTTGAAGGCGGCGCGGAAGGCCACCTCGGTTTTGCCAAATCCGACATCCCCGCACAGGAGGCGATCCATGATCAAGGGCTTTTCCATGTCAGCCTTGATGTCATCCAAGGCTTTTTGCTGATCGGGGGTCAGGGCATAGGGGAATTCGTCTTCGAAGGGTTTTTGCAATTCGTCATCCGGCGGGAAGGCAAACCCGGCGGACTTGGCGCGGTCCCCATATAAGGAAACAAGGCGATCCGCCAATTCGTTGACGCGGTCTTTGATCTTGGCTTTCCGTTTTTCCCAATCGTGGGTGGAAAGACGGGAGAGCTTGGGGGCAACCCCTTCTCTTCCGGCGTATTTCCGGACCAAACGGAATTGTTCCAAAGGAACATAGAGGAATTCGTTGTTCGCGTAGGCCAGATGGAGGTAATCCCGGTGCACGCCTTCGCTTTCGATGGTTTTGATGTCGAGGAACTGGCCGATCCCGTTATATTCGTGGACCACGTAATCGCCCGGCTTCAACTCTTCATAGCTCCGCAGCACCGTGCCTTCCTTGAATCTGGAAACGAATCTGGAGGCGACGGATTTATGACGGAAAAGCTCCGCAGAAGAGATGAAGGCGATGCGCAAAGAAGGGATCTCAAACCCCTCGGAAATCGCGGTTTCTTGGATGCAGAGTTTCCCCTCCGGAAGCTGAAAACCCGTTGTTTTCTCGTACGGAATCCCGTTTTCTTCCAATAAAGAAACAACCGCGGACCGCTGCTTGGCGTCAGGCAAGGACAGCACCACTTTGTCGTTCATCGCCAAATAGCTTTGGACCGACGGCAGGACAGAGGCGATGGAAGTTCCCGTCAAAGAAATCTTGTGGGCTTGGAAACGATGGTCGTCGCCCGAAGTAGAGAAAGGCGTCGAATAGATGACTTTGGTCTTGGGCTTTAAGGCATCCCCGATATCCATATAGGCACGGCAGCCAGGGAGGAGCCTTCCTTCCAAATAAAGCTCGCGATAAAAGCCCTCGGCCTCATGGATCAGGCGGCTGGAGCCGTCGTAGAAGGCGTCTTTCGATGTGACGTAGATGATTTCCGGCGAGAAATACTCCAAAACCGAATGCGGGCGGGCGCAGGCGAAACCATAGTATTTATATAGATCGCTGCGATAGGTCTTCCCAACGATGTCTTCCATCGCCAAAGAAACCGAGGCGCGGAACATATCCATCCATTTTTTGCCCGCCTGATCTTTTAGCTTGCCTTCTTCTTCAATAGCGTCGCTTGCCCTTTGGGCAAAGGAGGTGATCTCCTCGTCGCTTAGCAGCATGTCCGTGGCTGGCAGGATCAAACATTCTTTCAAATTGCCTTTGCTTTGTTGGGTTCTGACATCAAAGAGGCGGATCGATTCGATCTCGTCGTCGAAGAATTCGATCCGGATGGGGTCGAGGGAAGAAACCGAATAAATATCCAATATGTCCCCGCGTGAGGCGTATTGGAGAGAGCGCTCCACCTTGCCCACGGCCTGATAGCCGATGTCCAGCAGATCCGCCTTCAACTGCCTAAAGTCGAGATGATCCCCAATTTTTAGTTTCAGGGTCTTCTTTTTAAAGAGGGCGGGGTCAGGCAGATAACGAAGCAGGGCCCCGGGATGCGTAACAAGGATTTTTCCCTTTTTGCCCGCGGTGATTTGCCCCAAGGCATAAAGACGTTGGGAGAGCAGTTCGCGGGAGCTGGCAAGCGTCTCCGCGCGGAGCAGTTCGTCGCCGGGGAAGAAGGCGACATCCTCTTCGGAAAGGAAGTTCAAAAGGAACTCATAAAGCCGTTGGGCGGAATATAGGTTTGTGGCGATTAATGCATAATTTCGCGGCTCTTTTTGATAAATCGAGGCAAAAAGGAGTCCGGTTCCGAGAGTTTCTTCCACGACGAAAGACCCCTTTTTCTCAAGGAGGGGGGAGGTGATGGGCAACGAATAAATCTGATCAAGCAGTTCTTTCAATGTGCCCCTCCTTTTGATTGTAGTGGTTCATCGCGTAGTCCCAACCGTTAAGTAAGTAGTCGCGAATCGCCTTCGCGGCCTCGCCTGCGGCGGATTCGACTTTTTCTTTTTCTTCGCCCTTGGGCTTGGTCAACACCCAGTCAACCCCGGAGAATGGAGGTTCTCCGATGCCGATACGGATACGCTTAATGCGGTCCGTGCCCAGCAAATCGATGATATTCTGCATGCCTTTATGCGCGCCAGAGCTTCCAAAAGGACGCAGTCGGATGCGGCCCGGTTCAATGGCCATGTCATCATAGATGACGAGCACGTCTTCCGGGCTCAATTTATAGAAATCCATCGCGGCGCGGACGGATTCCCCGGATAAATTCATGAAGGTTTCGGGCTTCAAAAGCAGAATCGGCTCAGCAAACGAGGGGTTCTTCACCAAAGCATAGATTCCTTTGAATCCGGAGCGGTCAAAATCGGCGCGGCACATTTCCGCGAATTGGTCCAATACCAAATAACCGGCATTGTGCCTCGTTCCTTCGTATTCCCGTCCGGGGTTTCCTAAACCGACGATGAGCTTCATGTTGTCCGATTTATGCCTTAGGGGTCCCGTTTTCGATGCTTTGCATAACGCCGATGATGCGGTTCACGCCGGCTTCGTCGCTATATTCAAAGGGGGTCTCTTTAATGGTCGTGAGGAAATCGACATCGGTCTTCCCGTCGGTTTCGCGTTTGGCTTGGGAAATGCCGATGTTGAACATAAATTTTTGAATCGGGCCGAGTTTTTGATAATCAAATCCGCCGCGCAATTGATAAAAGCGGAGATGATACATATCCAAAAGGTTCGCGGAGATCAGGTTGTTCCGCGACTCCTTGGTAGCGAAGGACATCCCGACGGCGAAAACGATGACGTTTTTCTCAGACATCTCGTCCCACCGCCATAGGAAATCATCGATCCCTTGGATTTGGCTACCGAGGATCCAGCCACCGAAAACGATGGTGTCATAGTCCTCGAAGTTGATCTTTTTAAATTCTCCTTTTTTAAGCGGGACGGCCTCGGTCTGGAAAGCCTTGGCGATCTTTTCGGCGTATTCTTTTGTGCAGCCGGTGTTGGATTTATATAAAACTAGGGTTCGCATAGCGAAATAATCGTATCACATCGTCCTTCGCAATTGGATTGCAAACGCATATACTAATCCGCGAATGAAAGCGAAAGACTGGTTTTTGGAATTTGGCCGTGGCGCCGCATTGGGCACCGGAATCCTCCCGGGCGTCTCCGTCGGGACGGTTGGAATTATCGTCAATGTATATGATCGACTCATTGAAGCTATCAGCTCTTTGAGGAAGGATTTCAAACGGTCGTTTTTGGCGTTGCTTCCCATCGCTTTGGGTTGCATCGTCTCTGCGGTGGCCTTGCTCATCTTTTGGAAAAAACTGGCCTATGTCTATTTCCCTTTCATCGTGATTGGCGCTTTAGCTGGTTTTGTAGCGGGCGGGTTGCCTGTGATCACAAAAGAATTGCGTGGAGAAAAGTTGGGTTTTGCGGACTTTGGAAGGATTTTGATAGGGTTTTTGCTGGCTGCTTCGATTGGCGTTCTTTCCTTCCTTTCCGCCGCGGGGATTATAAACACCAATTTGGATTTCCAGGCCGCGTTTAATGCCCCGTTCCAGTCTTGGTGGATCTTCTTCGTTGTGCTTTTCGTTGGTTTCTTAGCGGCGGTCGCCTGCTTGATTCCGGGTATTTCTGGCTCAATGGTTCTCTTTATTTTTGGTTTATATAACCCTGTCGTTAACCTATTTATGAACCAATATGATGTGGAAGGAAATATCGTCAACGAATCGATCTTCCACGACAAATCGAAATTGGGTGGCGGGCTATTGATTATCCTTGTTTTGCTCATCGGGATCTTCGTGGGTTTGATCGCCGTTTCAAAAGCGATGAAATCCCTTCTCGAGAACCACAGAAGAGGGACTTTCGGGGTCGTCCTGGGCTTCGTCCTAGGCTCGGTCATATCCATGTTCGTAAACAACGACATGCATGGCGTTTACGTTAACCCCCACACCAACCAATGGTGGCAGTTCGTCGCCGGTGTCGTTCTTTTCCTCGGCGTGGCCGCTTTGACATTTTTTGCTATCAAAAAGGCGGAAAAACGCGCTCTTATATCCGAAATCAAATAAGCCGTTAGCACGCGTAAAAATAATTTCCCGGCGCTTTTCTATTGACGAAAAAAGGTCTAGAAGAAACAATAATGGTACACAAGAAATAGGAGTATTTTCTATGCCTCGCACCCCCGCGCAAAACCAAGCGATCAAAGACCGCCGCCGCGGTAAGCTTTTGGAAGCCGCCATTAAGGTCTTTGCCCGCCTTGGCTATGACGAGGTCTCTGTCGACTCCATTACCAACCAAGCCCGATGCTCCCATGGTCTTTTCTATCATTATTTTGATTCTAAAGAAGACGTGTTCCGCGCTTTGTATAACGAAATCATCCTTCCGCTGGCCCTTTTCGCCCAAGACAAAGCGGCCGTCGCCGAGAATTTCCCCAAGGCTTTTGGCAAGATAATCAAAGACATTGAGACCGCCGATCAGCGCACGATGTTGATTATCCAAGTCGTCATCCGTGCCCGCGAAGCCCGCACCATCGACCGCGCAAATACGGATATCCGCGTCCGCTTCGATCCGATTCTCACCTATGAATCCGCGATCATCGAATCGCAGAAAAAGGGCGTGTTCGTCGATGGCGATCCCCATCAGTTGGCGCTGATCCTCGCCGCGATCTTCTATTGCTCCGCCATGGCGGCCATCGAGAAAAACGGTCTCGTCATCGCATCGGATTCTCTAGAACAACTCTTCACGAAGAAATAACGAACGGCCCGCGAAAAAGCGGGCCTTTCTTTTGAAAACAGATGAATGGCCCCGCTCTTTTTGGGATAATAGGCGAGTCATAATATGAAAATCCTTCTAGATCACGCTGCCTATTCTCCCGATTTTAAAACCCCGGGTTATGGGCAAACCTCCGCCCTCGCTTCTTTCGCAGGGAAAACGCTTTTGGAGGCCCAAATCTCTCTGCTTTTGTATGGTGGGGCAGACGAGATTGTCGTTTTGCTTCCAAAAGGGGCGGATAAGAGTTCGTTTCCCGAAGGAAAGCAAATCAGATACGTCTATCTCAAGAAGCCCCTAGGAGGTGGAGGCTCCCTCGCCAAAGTCGCCGCATCTTTGGGAGGGTTTTTGTTCGTCCCGGGCAACCTGCTCCCGTGCCTTGATTTTTCGCGCTTCTATAAAGCTCATAACAAAGGCGATGGCTTCTTAACGCTTTTCGCACAGCCAAAGCCTTATCCGGAAGCGGAAGACATCGCGCTCTCCCCGGATGGGAAACACGTCTCCGCCATCATGCCCAAAGGCGCGGATGGGCGCGCGGACTTTAATTATCAAAACCTCGTGCCACTTGATCTATGCTTCGTGTCTTCTGACCTATCCGAAACCTTCGACCCTGAGGAAGAAGAGGCCTTCCCGTTCCATGACGGGGTGTTGCTCCCGACCGTCGAATCGGGCCTCGCCTGCTACTACTCTTCCCCAGAAATCGTCCATCGTTTGGATGACGAGGGCCTAATCCCCGCGGAAAAAGACTATCTTTCCGGCCGCATGGAGGCCCGCAACCTCAAGAACCCTCAACGGGCCATCTTTTTGGATCGCGATGGGACCATCAATGTTTTCGGCGACTATGTCGTCCGCCCAGAGATGCTGACCCTGCTCCCTTTCGCCTCGGAAGCCGTTAAGAAAATCAATGAATCCCCCTATCTTTGCATCTGTGCCACCAACCAACCCCTCGTTGCCCGCGGGGAAGCGAGTCTAGCCCAGGTCAACGATATTCATGCCTATATGGGCAAGTTGCTCGGGGCGGAAGGCGCGTATTTGGACGCTTTGTATGTCTGTCCGCATTTCCCGAAAGAACATTTCCACGGGAAGGGCGATGATGCTTATTTGATTTCCTGTTCCTGCCGAAAGCCGAAGACCGGGATGCTAGAAAAGGCCAAAGCCGCCTTCAACATCGACCTAACGAAATCGTATTTCATCGGCGATACCCTCCAAGACGTGCAAACCGGGATCAACGCCGGGGCGCACCCCCTCCTCGTCACCTGCGGGGATCCCCGTCCAGCGAAAAAGTGCGCGGACGCCGTGCCTGAAGCCACCTTCTCCACCACGCTAGAAGCCGTCGAATACATCCTTAAATAAGGCTTTTGCCTTACCAATAATCCCTTTTCACTTCTTTTTTCTCTTTCTTGTTCTAAGAACAAGGGTGGCTGTGTTATCATTATCGACGTCGGGGTAATGCCCCACATATGTCATTAGGAGGAAAAAATGGCAGATAAGAAGTACGTCTACTCCTTCAAGGAAGCCCACGAGCTCAAACTCGGCAAGGAAATCCTTGGCGGAAAGGGCTTCGGTCTGGCCGAGATGACCGCCGCCGGGGTTAACATCCCCGCCGGTTTCACCATCTCCACTGAAGCCTGCACGCTCTACTACGAATCCGGGAAAGCCATCCCCGATTTCGTTTGGGAGGACATCGTGGCCCACGTCCACGAAATCGAAAAACTGAATGGCAAGAAATTCGGCGGCGGCAGCGGCATGCCCTTGCTCGTCTCCGTCCGTTCCGGCGCCCGCACGTCCATGCCGGGCATGATGGACACCATCCTCAACCTCGGCACCAACGACAAGACCGTCTTGGAACTCGCCGAAGCTTCCGGCAATGAGAGGTTCGCTTGGGACTCCTATCGCCGCTTCTGCTTGATGTTCACGAACATCGCCAAAGGCCATCCGCGCACCGAGATGGACAAGATGCTCGACGAACTCAAGGAAAAGAAGGGCTACAAGCTTGACACCGAAGTCAAGACCGAAGAGCTCAAAGAGCTCGTCAAAGCCTACAAGGAATACTACAAGAAGGTCTTTGGCGAGGAATTCCCGCAGGATCCGTATGTTCAGCTCAAAGAGGCCGTCGCGGCCGTCTTCCGCAGCTGGGACAACCCCCGCGCCAACGTCTATCGTCAAATGAACGGCATCCCCTACGAATGGGGCACCGCCGTCAACGTCCAGTCGATGGTCTTCGGCAACATGGGCGAAGATTCCGGCACTGGCGTCGCCTTCTCCCGCTCGCCCTCGACCGGCGAAAAGAAGATCTACGCCGAATTCCTTCCCAACGCGCAGGGCGAAGACGTCGTCGCTGGCGTCCGCACCCCGCTGCACATCGATGAGCTCGCGCGCCGCATGCCCGAGGTCTACAAAGAGTTCATGGCCACCATCACCCGCATGGAAAACTATTTCCACGATATGCAGGATATGGAATACACCATCGAACGCGGCACCCTCTACTTCTTGCAGGCCCGCAACGGCAAGCGCACCGCTCGCGCCGCTTTGAAGATCGCCTGCGACCTCGTTGATGAAGGCCTCATCGACGAAAAGACCGCCGTCTGCCGCGTCGAGCCGAAGCAGCTCAACGACCTGCTCCACCCGACCTTCGACGACGCCGATCTCAAGAAGCACGAACCTGTTATCCACGGTCTCCCCGCCTCCCCGGGCGCTGGCACCGGTCAGATCGTCTTCACCGCCGAAGAATGCAAAGCCTGGCATGATGCCGGCAAGAAAGTCGTCTTGGTCCGCGCCGAAACCTCTCCTGAGGACATCATCGGCATGGTCAACTCCGAAGCCATTCTCACCGCTCGCGGCGGTATGACTTCCCACGCCGCCGTCGTCGCCCGCTCCATGGGTAAGTGCTGCGTCGCCGGCGCCACCGAAATCGTCGTTAACGAAGAAGCCAAGACCGTCAAGGTCGGCGATCGCGTCTTCCACGAAGGCGATGTCCTCTCCGTCAACGGCTCCACCGGTCTCGTCTACGAAGGCGAAATCAAGATGGTCCCCGCCGACTTGGGTGGTGACTTCGGCCGTCTTATGGATTGGGCCGACAAGTATCGCCGTCTCAAAGTCCGCGCGAACTGCAACACGCCGGAAGATGCCCACAATGCCCGCCGCTTCGGCGCCGAAGGCATCGGCCTCTGCCGCACTGAGCGTATGTTCTTCGCCGAGGATCGCATCCTCAATATGCGTTCGATGATTCTCTCTGATACCACCGAACAGCGCGAAGCTGCCTTGGAGCGCATCCGTCCGTTCCTCGCTGGCGACTTCTACGATATGTACATCGCCAACCCGGATTCGATGGTTAACATCCGCCTCCTCGACCCGCCTCTACACGAATTCCTCCCGGAAATCGGCGACAAAGAGAACATCAAGGCCCTCGCCTCGAAGCTCGGCGTCCCCGAACAGAAGGTCATCGATCGCATCGGCCAGCTCCAGCAGGCCAACCCGATGATGGGCTTCCGTGGCGTCCGCCTCTGCGTTGCTTATCCGGAAATCTATGCGATGTTGGCCCGCGCCATCATCCAGGCCGCCATCAAGGCATCCAAAGAGCTCGGCCATGACGTCGAACCCGAGATCATGATCCCGCTCGCCGGCGAGAGCAAAGAATACCTCTTCGCTAAGAAGGTCGTCGTCGACACCGTCGAAGACGAACTCAAGAAGCAGGGCAAGAAGCTCGTCTACCACGTCGGTACGATGATCGAGGTCCCGAGAGGCGCCCTCCAGGCTGGCAAGTTGGCCAAAGACGCTGAGTTCTTCAGCTTCGGCACCAACGACCTCACCCAGCTCACCATGGGCTTCTCCCGTGATGACTCCGGCCAGTTCTTGCCGTACTACTACAACGCGAAGATCTACGAATTCGATCCGTTCCAGACCATCGACGTCGATGGCGTCGGCGAACTCGTTCGCATCGCTGTCGAGCGCGGCCGCGCCGCCCGCCCGGACCTCCTCATCGGTGTCTGCGGCGAGACCGGTGGCGACCCCGCCTCCATCATGTTCTATGATGAAGTCGGTCTCGACTACGTCTCTTGCTCGCCCTTCCGCGTCCCGCTTGCCCGCCTTGCCGCGGCCCAAGCGAGCATCCTCCACGAGAAGGAAGCGAAATAAGCCGTTTCTCGGAAACGCGTCCAGTTCTTCTGGGCGCGTTTTCTTTTGCTCTTCACACGAAAAAAGCCTAGGTTTTCCTAGGCCTTTCGTTTGTTTTGGGTTTAATCCTCGTCTTCGTCTTCGGGACGGATATAGCCGAATTCGATGACTTCCCCGTCTTCGATCTCGACGTCTTCGACATAGGCGTCGGGCCCGATGACGCAGCCCTGCCCCACTTTCGCGTGGCCAAGGATGTGGCTATTGGGGCGGATCGTGGTGTCTTGCCCGATTTCGGCATCCGGGCCGATATAGGTGGTGTCGGGGTCTTCGATGGAGACGCCGGAGAGCATCCATTTCTTGTTGATGCGGGCGCGAATGATCTTCGCGGCCTTGGAAAGCTGGTAGCGGTCATTGACCCCCATCGTCTCGTTGACATCGGCGACGGAGAAGGTTTTCACGCGCTTCCCCGCGGAGACGAACATCGCGATGACATCGGTGAGATAGTATTCGCCTTGGGCGTTGTTGGGCTTGAGTTCCTTCAAGTCGCGGAAGAGCTCTTTGTTATCGAAGATGTAGACCCCCGCGTTGATCTCGTGAATCGCCGCCTCATCGGGGGAGCAGTCCTTCTGCTCGACGATGCGGAGGACGTTGCCGTCTTTCTTCACGATGCGACCATAACCATAGGGGTTATCGACTTCCGCGGTGAGGATGGTGAGGTCGTTGTGATTGGCTTCGTGGGAATTGAAGAGGGCTTCCAGGGTCTTATCGGTCAATAACGGGGTGTCGCCGCAGCAGATGATCGTTTCCCCGTCTTCCATCTCGAGGTTTGGGGCGGCCATCATCACGGCGTGGCCGGTGCCTTTCTGTTCTTTTTGCCAAACGACTTCCGAAGAATCCTCGACGAGGCTTTTGGTCATTTCGCCGCCGAAGCCGACGACGGTGACGATCTTTTCTAAACCTAGCGGTTTGAGGGCTTCGAGCACATAGCGGACCATCGGCCTTCCCAAAACCGGGAAAGAGACCTTGGAAATGTCATCCCTTTTGCTTTTCATGCGGGTTCCTTTGCCCGCGGCGAGAATTACGGCATAGCGTCCCATAGATTTCCTCCTTATAGAACATGGGTCAACCGGGTGATGTATCCGGCTTTTTCATAATGTTTTTCCGCCTCTTTCGCCTTTTTGAGGTCGGTGGTGAGGGCGAAGAGGCAAGACCCCGACCCCGTCATCCCGGAGATCGGGAAGGCGAAGGCCAGCTCTTCGGCGAGTCTCCCGATCAAGGGGAGCAATTCCTTCGCGGGGGGATAGAGGTCGTTCCCGCGGTTCATCGCGATGGCTTTGTCATCCCCGTCGGCGAGGGCTTGAATCACCGCGTCGATATTAATCTTTTCCCGCGGAGCGTTGTCGCAGGCGGCGTAGACGTCTTTCGTCGATAGGCCCTCATCGGGCTTCACGAGGAGGCAGATGTATTTCTTTTTGACGGAAATCGGGGTGATTTTTTCTCCGATTCCTTCCAAAACGCTCGGTTTGGGGTCGAGGAAGAAGGGCACGTCAGACCCTAGGGTCAAACCGATTTCGGCGAGCTCTTCTTTGCTGAGTTTCAGCTTGAGCATCGAATTGAGTGCGAGCAAAACCGCGGCGGCGTTGCTCGACCCTCCGCCTAACCCGGCGGCGAAAGGGATTTCCTTATGGATGTGGATGCGGAAATTCTCCTTGAATCCGCAGCGGTCGCGGAGCGCCTGCAAAGCGCGCGTGCAAAGATTGGCCCTTAGGCCCATCAGGCGGATATCATCGCAGGTGATATAGGAATCCGTTCCCGAAAGCGGGGTGATTTCGATCACGTCGTGGAGGTCCAAGGGGAGGTTGATCATCCGGAGGGTGTGGTAGCCATCTTCCCGTTTCCCGGTGATCTGTAAGGCGAGGTTGATCTTCGCGCAACTTTTAACGTTCATGGTGGAGCGGCTTTATTCTAATCCTTGCATAGGGCGTAAAGGGAACAATAATCCTCCGGGGTGAGCTCTTCTGGCCTGGCGGAGGGCAAAATGTCGGCTTCTTTTAGGATGGTCTTGGCTTTTTCGCCGTCGCGGACCATCGATTTCAGGTTATTAAGGATCGTTTTCCTGCGGTTGAGGAAAAGCGAATTCACGAAGCGGTAGATTTCGTAAATGCGGGGTAGGTCCTGGCCTTTTTCGAATTCGACCGAAAAGACGACCGAATCGACGTGCGGCGCGGGGGCGAAGGCGCTTCTTGGGACGTGGAATTCCCTTTTCGCGGTCCCGCGGATGTTCATCAAGACCGTCAAAGGGCCATAGTCTTTGGTCCCGGGTTTGGAAAAAATGCGCGCGGCGAATTCCTTTTGGACCATGAAGACGGCCTTTTTGGCTTTTTCCGAGCCTAAGAACGCCTTTTCCAAAAGCAATGAAGTGATGTAATAAGGCAGATTCCCCACGATTTTGTCATAAGGGGAATAATCCCATTTGGCGGCGTTGCCATATTGGGGATGAAGGTTGGCGGCCCCTTCGAATTCCTCTTCGGCGCGGGCAAGCATCGCCTCATCGATATCGATCAGGTCGAAATCGCCTTTGGTTTGCGCGAGGAAATAGGAAAGCGATCCGGCCCCGAAGCCGACTTCCAAGCCCTTTTCGCCTTCTTGGCAATCCAAAAGGCCGGCGATGCGGCGGCACACCTCGGGGTCGATGAGGAAATTCTGCCCGACTTCTTTCTTGGCGAGTTTTTCTAGCGAGGCAACTTCTTCAAAAAAACGGCTTTCGGATTTCATTCCTTCATTGCCTCCAAAACCTTTTCTTTATTTAATCCTAACGCATTCGCGCGTTTAAGGAAGGTCTTCGCGTTGCCGTGGCCTAGATGAAGCTTGTTTTCTATCGCTTCTCTCCTCTTTTGTGCCCCGTCATCCCCAAGCAACCCAAGATCCACCAAATCGGCATGGGTCAATTCCCCTTTTGCCGCCTTAGTCGAGGGAATGACATGGGATAAGGCCTCAAGAACCTCTTCTTTAGAAGATTCGGCGACCCCCACTTTGCCGTGTTTGATGGACTTCTCTTTTCTAACGAAAGCGTGTTTGACCTCGGGGATTTCCTCGGCGATGCGGTCGCGGATCCTTTTCCCGGGGGAATCGGGGTCGGTTAAGACGACGATCCCGCGTACCTTGCTGGCTTCCTTCAAGAATTCAAGGGTTTCATGTGGAACATCTGAGCCGTTCGTCGTAACGATATCCGCATCTAAAAACGTGCGTAGAAGCGCTTCGTCTGTGGCTCCTTCCACCACGATAATATCAGGGTACTTTTGTTCAATCATGTTTCACGTGGAACAATCTAAAAAGATTCTCTTTTAAGGCGGCGGCCACCGCTTCTTCCGACGTTTCCTTAAGTTCCGCGACGGCCTTTACGATGTGAGGGATGTTTTGCGGCTCGTTTCGTGTTCCACGTAGCGGAACCGGGGAGAGGTACGGGCAGTCGGTTTCCACCAAAAGGCGGTCCGTGGGGCATTCGGCTACGCAGGCCTTTGGCTCTTTCGCGTTTTTATAAGTGATCGGACCATCGAAACCGAAATAAAAGCCAAGTTTAAGCAATTCTTTCATCGTCTCGACGGAGCCGGAATAGCAATGAAGGACCCCGCCTTTATCCACGGGGTGTTCTTTTAGGATCTGCAGCATATCACCCATCGCGTCTCTGGCGTGGATCGAGATGGGCAACCCCACGCGGTTGGCCAATTCGATTTGGCGAACGAACCAAACTTTTTGGTTTTCGTGGTCTTTGGGGTCTTTGAACCAATGGTGATCCAGCCCGATTTCGCCAATCGCGACGACCTTAGAGGAAGAAAGAGCGAGCTTTTCGATTTCCCTTAATCCCTCTTCGGTGATCCCTTCAAGGTTTTCGGGATGATATCCGATCGCCGCATAAACGCCTTCGCCAAAAGACTCCGCCATGGCGATGGCCTTTTTGGAGGATTCTAAATCCCAACCGATGATGATAATCGGCAAAACCCCCGCCTCTTTCGCGCGGAGAAACGCCTCCTTGGCGTCCCCATCAAAGGCGGAATCATTGAGATGGCAATGCGAATCGAAGTATTTCATTTATTTCCCTACGCAGAAACGGGAGAAGATTTCGTCTTCCAAATCCTGGGTGGCCTCTTCCCCGAAGAGTTCTTTCACTTTGGCGTAGGCCAATTGGAGGCTATGGGAGATGAGGTCCATGGTCGCTTCGTTTTCGGCGTCTTGCTCTGCCAACGCCAAATAGCTTTCGATTTCTTTCAATAACCCAAGTTCCCTGGCATTAGAGAAAGAGGGGGCCAAATAGGCGTCTTCATGGATTCCCAAAGCTTCGAAGATCGCCTCTTTCAGTTCGTCGACATCGCCTTCTGAGGCGGATACGTATCGTTTTCCGGCCTCTTTTTCGGATAGGAGGTCGCTTTTGTTATAGATGATGATGCGTTTTTTGTTTTCCGTCGCGCGAAGGAGCTCTTCGTCTTCCGCGTTTTTCTTGCTGGCGTCGAGCACGACGACGACGAGGTCCGCTTCCTCGATGGAGCGGCGGCTTCTTTCCACGCCTAAGGCTTCGATTTGATCTTCGGATTCGCGGATGCCCGCGGTATCCAAGAGATGGACGGGGATGCCGCGGATCGACAAATCGCCCTCCACGACGTCTCGGGTGGTCCCGGGGATCGGGGAGACGATGGCTTTGTCTTGTTTCAGCAAAGCATTAAGCAAAGAGGATTTTCCGACATTAGGTAGTCCAACCAAGGCCACTTTGACACCCTGACGGATCAAAAGCCCTTCCTTTCCTTGGGAAATCCAGCCTTGGATTTGTCCCCTAAGCGATTTGCACCGTGCGGCGATATCAGGCAAGGTCGCGGATTCGACTTCGTCGTATTCCGGATAATCGATGCCGACTTCGATAAGGCCAAGCATCTCCCCCAGCCGTTCTTTTAACGGGGACAATAGTTCTGAGGTCTGTCCGGAAAGGGAAAGCAAGGCGACGTTTTTGGCCTCGACGGTGGTCGCGTTGATCAAATCGTTCACCGCTTCCGCCTCGATGAGGTCCATTTTGCCGTTATAGAAAGCGCGGCTGGAGAATTCGCCGCGGGTGGCATATCTCGCCCCGTGGCTTAGATAAAGCGAGACGATCTGCTCGACGATGACCATCGAGCCATGGCAGGAGATCTCCACGACGTCTTCCCCCGTCATCGAATTCGGCGCGGGATAAACAAGAAGCATCACCTCATCCACCAAAGAATCACCGTCATAAATGGATCGATAAAGGAGACTTCTTTCCATAATGCCCGAAATCGGGGTCTTAAGCAGTTTATCGGTGATGGCGAAAGCATCATCCCCCGATACTCGGAGGAGGGCGAGCGCCCCTTTCAATGGGGGCGTAGCGAGGGCAATGATCGTCTTGGCCATACTTCTTACGCGCGTATTATATAAGGAAAAGGGCCTCGTTGGGCCCTTTGTCGCTTTATAAGTTGAATCAGTCGACGTAGATGATCTCGACGGCGCGGTTGTCGCCTTCGCCGTTGGACTCGGTCTTGATGTGCTCCCAACCGGTCAGCGTGTTGTGGACGACGCGCCTTTCATCGGGGGTCATCGGATCGAGTTGGACGTTGACGTGGGTGCGGAGGACGCGATTGGCTTCACGCTTGGCGATCGAGGCGAGGCGATCGTATTTGTCTTCCTTGTATCCGCCGACGTCGAGGAGGATGCGGTAACGCTTTTTGAATTTGTTGGAGACCGCGAGCTTGGTGAGCTCGTTGAGGGCCTGAAGCGTCTTTCCGCCGCGGCCGATGAGGACGGGGTTGCGTTCGGAATCGATGGTCACTTTGATGATGCCATCTTCCATTTTGGAGGTGGCGGTGATTTCGATGCCGAGGGCGCCGACGGCCTTCTTCAGGTATTCTTCCGCGCAGGTGGCGGCGTCTTCGTCGCCATAGACGGCGATCGTGGCGCTCTTCTTGAAGAGGCCTTTCTTCTCTTCTTTGACCTCGAAGATGAGGCGGTTTTCCTCAATGCCGAGCTCGCCGCAGGCAAGCGCGATGGCTTCTTCGACGGTTTTTGCCGTGTATTCTTTCATCGTTTATTTCCTTTTCTTGGCTTTCGCCATAATGAGTTGGGTGATCAAGGTCTGTAGCATCGACATCACGCCGCCAATGAACCAGTAGACGCCCATCGCGGACGGGAGCATGAAGCCCATGATGATCGTGAAGGCCATCATGCCGATCGAGACGTATTTCATCGTCTTGTTGGTGCTGTTTTGCGCGTTATTGACCTGGGTCTGCGCTTGTCTTCCATAGAGGACGCGCTGCAAGATCTTCGGAAGCAGCATCGCCATGATCTGGGTGCCGGCCATCAAGAGGAAGAGGACCAAAGCCGTCCACCAGCCATGGGCGTTTCCGGGCCAGCCGGACACATTGAAGAGGGTCTGCTGGATGGTGTCGGAAAGCGAGAGGTTCAAGAATTCGCCGGTGGCGAGAGAGCTCGCGCCCTGCAAGCCCGACCAGACGCAGATGAACACGGGGAATTGCACGATCAACACCAAGATCTGCCTAAACGGCTTGACCTTGTGGCGGCGGTAGAGGGCCATCTGCTCTTGGGAGAGGCGCTGCTTTTCCACCTGGGAGGTGTTGGAGTTCGGATATTTCGCCTGCAATTTGGCGAGTTCCGGCTGCAAAGCCTGCATCTTCTGCCCGTCCATCGTCGAACGGAAGCTGACGGCCATCAAAAGGCCACGGATGATCAGGGTGACGAAGATGATCGCCCAGATCTGACCGGCGCCGCTGAGGGCGGGGTCCATGCCGTGGGCGAAGGTATCGGTCAACCAAGAGACGGGGTAGACAAGCAAACCTTCAAGGAAGCCTTTGCTCCAGGCGTAGCCCCAATCTTTGACCTGCATCTCAACGCGCCAGTCGGCGTTTTGACCATAGTGTCCGTAGTAGCCGGAACGGGTGGCGATGCAGGAACGGATCGCGGAGACCTTCGCGGTGATGTTGCTGCGATAAGTCGTGCGGAAATCGGTGCTCGGAAGCGCATAGGAATCCATCTCATCGAATCCTTTGTCCGCGTATTTGGTCGCGATTTCCTCATTCCATTGATAGTAGGAGGATTGGTTGAACTTGCTGGTGAAGAAGTTCAGGAATTTCGCCTTGCCGCTTTTGCGGAGGACGGAGCGCTCCGGGGCGACGGCTTTGGCGTCTTTGCCGTTGGTGTCGGAAACGGTGTAGGGGTTCAAGGCGATCGTCTCATCGGTTTCCGAGGCGGCCTGTTCTTCGGAAAGGGTGGCCACGAGGGAGTTCAAGGTGAAAGTCTTCCCGGGGAAGGCTTCGGTGTACCAACCTTCGAAGGAAACGAGGGACGCTTTCAAGGCGTAGTCGTCATAAATCCCAAAGTAATAGATGGAGGGGAGTTGGTAATTGTTCTTGATCGCGGTTTTGACGGTCGCGTTCAAAACGGATTGGGCCTTTAGGGCGCTTAACCCGGTGATCGTATATTTGCCAAGTTGCGTGGCCTGGCGGACATGGATCGCCTCATCGGATTCCGCGGTATAGGTAAACGGGACGTATTTGTAGATATTCGGGTTCCCGTCGATGGCTGGGCCGGCGATGGAGGGGATGCCGATGCCCAAAGCTTGGGCCGTGGCGGACCATTCCTCTTCTTGCAGAATCACCTTCGCGATCGGGGTGGGGTTGTTGTTTTCGTCTTTCTCGGCCTTCAAGGCGTCGTATTCTTCTTTGCTTAGATATACGGTCGCCCCTTGATCATAGGGATAGGCCATCGCGGCTTTGTCGTCCGGCGAGCAGAAGTTCGCCGTGCAGCCCGTGAGCAAAAGCACCCCAAAACCCAAGCCGATCCCGGCCAGCAGTTTTTTATGCTTTATCGGTTTCAATGCAGTAGTTCCTTCATTTGATCGAGGGAAGCGTTGAGCTCCGCCTCGTTTTGGTCGAACTCCCCTTCTTGGAAAGCGGGGCGCACGACGATGATGAGGTTGGCGGAGAAGGAATAGTCGTTACGTTTCGCGATCATCGCGCGGACTTGCCTTTTGATCCGCACCCGTTGATGGGCCTCGCCATTGGATTTGCCAACGGCGATGCCGATGCGGGTCTTCTCCTCCTCGGATTTCTCGCCATAGACGAGATAATGGTCGGATTTGATCTTGGCGCCGCGGTGGATGATCCGGTCGAACTCCCGATGGGATTTGACCGTGTTTTCTTTTTTCACGGCGTCATTCCATCCTTAGGCGGCGAGGCGAACGCGGCCTTTGGCGCGGCGGCGGGCCAAAACGTTGCGGCCACCGTGGGTTTTCATCCGAGCGCGGAACCCAGCTTTGTGGGCGTGCTTGATTTTCGAGGGTTGATAAGTCTTTTTGCTAGCCATACGAGTTTCTCCTTTGCTTAAAAAGCAAGGCACATTATAGGGAGGGCACCCCGCGTAGGCAACCTAAAAATGCGCGTGTGATAGAAAGAATAAACGCGGGTCGGCGCGGGCTTTTCCACAGGAGTAAAAATTTTTTAAGGATCCGCCAAATTTGGAGTTTCCGGTTTTCCCGTGGCTTGTGGATAAGGGGTTTGAAGTCCGTGGAAGTTTCCATATTCTCCCCGTCTCTGCTATCGAAAACGGGAAATCAGTCTGTGGAATACCCTGAAAATGTAAGCGGTTACCCACATTTTGAAAAATTGCTGTTTTTTATCCACAAGTTTTCCACATTGCGGGAAAGTGGAAAAGGTTTTTCTTGACAAAATTTTCCATTGTTTTATGGCAAATATGTGGAAAATTCAAAAATTGCGTTTCGCCTCTTTTATTAATGTGGAAAAGTCCTATAATCACCCTCGGGTAGTTAATATGAATGAATCCGTCACCGAACTGGCCAACATCTGGGGTTTGGCCCTGTCGAACATTGAGAAAGAGCTGAACAATAAAATTGTTTTCGATTCTTTCTTCACCGACACGAAGATCGCGAAAGCCGAAGGCAACATCATGACCATCGTCGCCTCGAGCTCCCTCGCCGTCTCGATGTTCAAGAATCAATTTCTGAAGACCATCAAAAGCGCGGTGAATAAAGCCACCGGCACCGAATATGTCCTCGAATTCAAGACCAAAGAGGAATTCGAATCCTCCAAACCGTCTGAAGACGAGGCTCCGCATTTCTTCCCGAAAGCTCGGCTCGATCCGCGTTTCTCCTTCGATAACTTCGTCGTCGGCTCCAGCGACATCGAAGCCCGTCAGGCGGCCGTCTTGATCGCCTCCAACCCCGGGAAGACCTTCAACCCCTTGCTGATTTACGGGGATTCGGGTTTGGGTAAAACCCATTTGCTCGAAGCCATCGGCAACGAGATCCGCGAACAATTCCCGAATTTGAAAGTCCTTTATGTCTCCGCGGACTACTTCTTGGAAGAATCCGTCAAATACATGGCGAGCTATAACGCGGACCAAAGCTTCGTCTCCTATTTCCGCGACGAAGTCGACGTCTTGCTGCTCGATGACGTCCAATACCTCAAAGGCAAAACCCAGACGATGGGAATGTTCTTCAATGCCTTCCAGGCTTTGACCAACGAAAAGAAGCAGATCGTCCTCACCAGCGATGTCCATCCTTCGACGATCGATGGGTTGGACGAACGCCTCAAGACCCGTTTTGAGCAAGGCCTCGCCGTGCAGATCAAAAAGCCCGACATCGAGACCAGCAAGAAGATCCTCCGGGCGAAAATCGCCGCCAGCGACCTTAGGTCGACCGAGATCGACGATGACGTCGTCACCCTCCTGGCGGAGAAATTCTCCGACAATGTGCGCGAATTGGAAGGCGCGCTCAATCGCCTCCTGTTCTACACGATCAACTTCAAGCCCACGCAGAAGATCGACGTCGCCTTCGCTTCCGAAGCCGTCGCCGGCCTCACTTCGGTCAAGGCGGACCGTTCCAAACTAAGCGCCAACCGCGTCATCTCCGTCGTCGCCGAGTACTACAACCTCGCCCCGACCCAGATCACCGGCAAGATACGCACCGCCCAAGTGGCCTTAGCCAGGCACTTAGCGATGTATCTCTGCAAGGATGTTCTTGGAATGAACTACTCCGAGATCGGCAAGAAGTTCGGCAAGGACCACACCTCTGTGATGAACGGCATCGGGAAAGTGGAAAAGCTGTCGAAAGAGAACCCTGATGTCTCCAAGGTCCTAAAGGAGTTAAAAAAGAAGTTGGGCATCGAATGAGTTATTTATAAATAAATAAACCCGTTCAATTCATCTCATAAGCGTGCTACAATTTCCGCGACAGTGCGACCGAGTTATCCACAAATCCACCGAATTCGCGCACCTTATTATTAAGATTAATTATTCGTTAAAAATCTCTATCTCTATTTTGAAGGAGGGAAAGACATGCGATTCACCATCAACAAAGAAGCGTTCCTCAAGGCCCTGACCACCGTCGGCCACGCCATTCCGGCCAAACCGGTCATCGCCCTTTTGACCAATTTCCGTTTGGAGCTCAACGAAAAAGGACTCGAGATCCTCGGTTCCGATAACGAGATCACCATCCGTTCCACCGTTCCCTATAAGATCGGTCAGATCGAAGTCATCCGTGGCGCAGGCTTAGGCGGTGCCTTAGTCAACGCCCATATGCTCACCGAGATCGTCCGTAGGATGGAAGGCGATGAAATCTCCATGGAGATCATCGACGACTCCGTCGCCAAGATCGATGATGGCACCGGCTCCTCCTTCCGCCTCATCTCCGCGAAGGCCGAGGAATACCCCGATATCGATTTGGAGGAAGACGGACAGGTCTTCGAAGCCAAATGCGACGCCTTGACCCTTTTGGTCGACCAAAGCGCCTTCGCCGCGTCCACCAAGGATCAGCGCCCCATCCTTACCGCGCTTAATCTAGAAGCCGCGGGAGACGGCCAATTGATCGCCACCGCGACCGATTCCGCCCGCTTGGCCCGCAAATCGATCCACATCGATAGCGACGTCCGTTTCCGATGCAACGTGAAAGCGCGTATCTTCTCTGACATCGTTCGTCTCTTCGAAGGCTCAGAATACGTCAAGGTCGCCATCTCGGCCTCTAAGGCGCTCTTCAGCTTCGATAACACCGTCGTGGCCACTCGCCTCGTTGCCGGCGATTACCCGGTCACCAAGGCTATCATCCCGACCTCCTTCAACTACTTCCTCGAAGTGAACGCCCAGGAGCTTGTGAACGCGATGGGCCGCGTCTCTATCCTTTCCGAGAAGGATAGCGCGGTCAAGCTCTCGATGCGCGAAGACGAATGCGAGATCTACGCGAAGAACGAACGCTCCGGCTCCGCCAACGAACGCATCCAGACCTTTTCCTTCAACGGGGAGAGGCTCGAGGTTTCCTTCAACCCGCAGTTCGTCATCGACGCCATCAAAGCCCTGCGCGCCGACGACGTCACCCTCTGCTTCCAGGCGGAAATGAAGCCCTTCGTGGTGAAGAATCCGCGCGATGATTCGATCGTCGAGCTCATCACCCCGATGCGCACCTACTAAGGAAAAACGGCAAAAACCAAGCCTCCGAAAACGGGGGCTTTTTCTAAATCGAGGAGACCCATACAGCGGTTTTCGCCCTTTCGGAAGAGAAAAATGATGGGATGGATCCCTCCCGCAGCCCCAAGGCGCGTTTTTGCCAAAAATACGCCTATAAAAAATAGCACCCGCGCACGCGCGATTTTTCTTCTTTTCTTTACTACTTAGTAGTAAACTATTCGCAGGGCAGGAGGCCTTATTTCTTTCATGGAAAAAATCCGCGAAATCCAAATCTCCACCGAGTACATCACCCTTGGGCAGTTTTTGAAGTTCGCCGACATCATCTCCAATGGGGGAATGGCCAAAGCCTACCTCGCTATGTCGAAGGTCCTCGTCAATGGCGAAGAGGAGTCCCGTCGGGGACGCAAGCTCCGCCCGGGCGATGAGATCCTCGCCGAGGGGAAGGCCTATCGGATCGTCGCATGATCCTCACCCGGATTAAGCTGCGGCACTTCCGAAGCTACGAAGAGTTGGACCTGGACTTCGGCCCAGGGCTCACCCTGATCGTCGGGGACAACGCCGCCGGCAAGACGAATCTCGCCGAGGCAATCCAATTCCTCTCCCTGGCTAGGAGCTTCCGCACCAACGAGGAGGAGAACCTCATCCAAGACGGGGCGGAGATGGCCACCATCGAGGCCACCGTCCGCGAAGGGGCGATGAACCGCACCCTGCGGATCGAAGTCTCCCGGAAGGGGAAGCGCGTCTTCCTCAACGGGAAGCCGATCCAACGGCTAAGCGAGCTCTCGAGGCTCGTAAACGTCATCGTCTTCTCCCCCGCCGACGTCTCCCTCTTCATGGGAAGCCCCGGGGAAAGAAGGAATTTCCTCGACGTGAGCCTATCGAAGCAGTCCTTGGACTACTTCCGGCTCATCGGATCCCATACGCGGATCCTCAAGGAGCGAAACGCCCTGCTCAAGGGCGCGAACCCCGATCTTGGCCTGCTAGATGTCCTCGACCATCAATTGGCCGAGCTAAGCGAGCCGATCGTCGGATACCGCTCCCTCTACCTCGCCCAGCTAAGCGCCGCCCTCCCAAGCCTATTAGGCAGGCTTCGAGGGGATGACGCCAGCGCGGCCCTGGTCTACCGCCCCTTCCTGAAGCAAGGCGAGGGGTTCGTCGAAAGGGCCTATCAGGCTTACCGGGCCTCGCGGGAGAACGACCTCTTCCGCAAATCAACCGGCATCGGGATCCAGCGCGAAGACTTCTCCCTGCGATTGAAGGGAAAAGACGTCGCCGAATTCGGATCCCAAGGAGAGAACCGCATGGCGGTCCTTGCATTGAAGCTCTGCCCCTACTTCTTGGTAGAGGATGAAGAGAAGAAACCCATCTGCGTGCTCGATGATGTCACCAGCGAGCTCGACGCGGAGCACAATGCGCGCCTGTTCGAAATCTTAAAAGAATTCTCGCAGGCGTTCGTGACGACCACCCAATATTCCATCGAAGGCGCGTCCTACGTGGACGTGGCCGCGAATAAAGCCACTAGGAGGAATCAATAATGGCAGACGAAGAACTGAAACCCGGCGACTTCTCGACGGGCAACGAATTCAAAGAAGAGGAACGCTTCCAATACACCAAGGAAGACGTCACCAACGAAAAGGAACTCGAGAAAGCGAAGGCCGATTACAGCGCCAGCGACTTGCAGGTCCTCGAAGGCCTCGAAGCCGTCAGGAAACGCCCTGGCATGTATATCGCCACCACCGCTTCCGCCGGTTTGCACCACTTGGTGTGGGAAATCATCGATAACTCCATCGACGAAGCCCTCGCCGGGTATTGCAAACACATCAATGTCTATATTCACAAAGGCAATTCGATCACCGTCAGCGACGACGGCCGCGGCGTCCCCGTCGACATCGTCGCCAAATCCGGCCTGTCCGGTGTTGAGACGGTCTTCACGATCCTTCACGCCGGCGGCAAATTCGGCGGCGAAGGCGGATATAAGGTCTCCGGCGGCCTCCACGGCGTCGGTGCCTCTGTCGTCAACGCCCTTTCCGAATGGATGGATGTCACCGTCAACCGCGACGGCGGCAAATATTTCCTCCGCTTCGAAAAAGGCGGCCACCCCGTTGGCCACCTGAAGCGCATCGGCGACGCCGAGGGACGGGGCACCACGGTCACCTTCCAACCCGACCCCACCATCTTCACCGAAACCACCGTCTATGACTATGACACCATCCAGCGCCATGTGCGCCAGATGGCCTTCCTCAACGGCGGCATCGAGATCACTTTGACCGATGAGCGCGGCGAAGTCCCCGTCACCGAAACCTTCAAATATGACGGCGGCATCCGCGAATATGTTTCCTACATCGATCAAAACAAAATCGCCGTCAACCCCGAGCCCGTCTATTGCCAGGGCGCTGAGGAAGTCACCCTCGCCGACGGCGTCACCAAAGAGCGCATCTACGCCGAAGTCGCCCTCCAGTGGACCGATTCCTACTCCCAGGATGGCATCTATTCCTTCTGCAACAACATCTCCACCAAAGAAGGCGGCACCCACGTCGAAGGTTTGAACCTCGCCCTCGGCCGCTTGATCAACGACTACGCCCGCCGCGCCAAGATCATCAAGGAAGACGATGCCAACTTTAAAGCGGAAGACTGCCGCGAAGGTTTGACCGCGGTCATCTCCGTCAAGCACCCGAACCCTCAATACGAAGGGCAGACCAAGACCAAACTCGGGAACTCCGAGGTCCGCAAAATCGTTTCCACCGTCATCTCCGATGGCTTAGAACGCTGGCTCGATGAGAACCCGACCGAGGCCCGCGCCATCGTCGAGAAGATCCAATTGGCTTCCAAAGCCCGCGATGCCGCCCGCATCGCCAGGGAAAAGATCCGCAAGAGCGCCCTAGATATCACCACGCTCCCCGGCAAACTCGCCGATTGCTCCAGCCGCGACCCAGAGGTCTGCGAGCTCTACATCGTCGAGGGTAACTCCGCCGGCGGCTCCGCCAAGACCGGCCGCGACCGCGAGACCCAGGCCATCCTTCCGCTGCGCGGCAAAATCCTCAACGTCGAAAAGGCGCGCGAGGACCGCATCTGGGCCAACGCCGAAATCGGCAACATGATCACCGCGATCGGCGGTGGCATCCGCGAGAACTTCGATGTCTCCAAGATCCGCTACCACAAGATCGTCATCATGACCGATGCCGACGTCGACGGCGACCACATCCGCATCCTGCTTTTGACCTTCTTCTATCGCTTCATGCGCCCGCTGCTCGACAATGGCCACGTCTATATCGCCCAGCCGCCGCTATATAAGATCGACTACAAAGGCAGCCCGTATTACGCCTATAACGACGCTCAGCTCGAAGTCCTCAAGAAAGAGCTCGGCCTCAAGCCCGGCCACCCGTTCCAGCGCTACAAAGGCTTGGGCGAAATGGACGCCCAGCAGCTTTGGGAGACCACCATGGACCCCAAGGCCCGCAAGATGATCCGCATCACGATCGAAGACGCCGCCCAAGCGGAAAAGGCGTTCACCGACCTGATGGGCGACGAGGTCGCTCCGCGCCGCAAATACATTGAGGAGCATGCGAAGTTCGTCAAGAACCTCGATATCTGATAGGAGGAATCTCTCATGGAAGACGAAGAAAAGAAAATCGGCCTCGACGAAGACGTCGAAGAGGAAGAATCCTCCGAAGGCCAAGCCCCCCGCTATGAAGTCGGCTCCCACGAAGGCGCCCAATCCGCCGACGCGATGTTCGGCCAAGAAGCCGCGGTCTCCGGCATCATCCCCGGCTTGACCGACCGCGACGTGACCAACGAAGTCCAGACCGCGTTCTTGGACTACTCGATGTCGGTCATCGTGAGCCGCGCCATCCCCGATGTCCGCGACGGCTTCAAACCCGTTCAGCGCCGCATCATCTTCGGCATGAACGAAGCGGGCATGTACCCGAGCAAACCCCACAAGAAATGCGCCCGCATCGTCGGCGACGTCATGGGTAAATATCACCCCCACGGCGACTCCGCCCTTTATGGCACCCTCGTCCGCCTCGCGCAGCCCTTCTCCCTCCGTTACACCTTAGTCGACGGCCACGGGAACTTCGGTTCGATCGACGGCGACGAAGCCGCCGCCATGCGTTACACCGAAGCGAGGATGAGCAAACTCGCCCTCGAGATGGTTCGCGACATCGACTGCGACACCGTCGACATGGTCGGCAACTATGATGGCACCGAGCTCGAACCCGAAGTCTTGCCCTGCCGCTTCCCGAACCTCCTCGTCAACGGCTCCCAAGGCATCGCCGTCGGCATGGCCACCAACATGCCGCCGCACAATATGCGCGAAGCCATCGCCGCGGTCATCGCCGTCGCGAAGAACCCCGCGCTGACCCCCGTTGAGATCATGACGGATTACCTCCATGGCCCCGATTTCCCCACCGGCGGCATCATCTTGGGCCGCCAGGGCATCCTTGACGCCTATACCACCGGCATCGGCTCGATCACCATCCGCTCGAAATACCACATCGAGGAAATGGATAACGGCAAGAGCCGCATCATCGTCACCGAGATTCCTTATCAGGTGAACAAATCGAACATGATCAGCAACATCGCCGATCTTGTCCGCTCCAAAGTCATCGATGGAATCACCGATGTCCGCGACGAATCCAACAAAGAAGGCATCCGCGTCGTCATCGAGATCCGCAAAGACTCGATCCCCGAAGTCGTCGCCAATAACCTTTTGAAGCACACCCAGCTCCAGACGAGCTTTGGCATTATCAACCTCTGCTTGGAAGACGGGGCTCCGAAGACCCTGCCGATCGACGCCCTCCTGAAGGATTACGTCGAATTCCAGGTCCAGGTCCTCACCCGCAGGACGCGCTTCCTCCTCAAGCGGGACGAAGAACGCCTCCACGTGGTCAACGGTTTGATCCTCGCCCACGATAACATCGACGAGGTCATCCACATCATCCGCTCCTCCAAAGATGACGCCG
>ONGB01000011.1 GCA_900317295.1 uncultured Erysipelotrichaceae bacterium | reverse complement strand
AGGAGCATCGAGGAAGCGTATGCTCCCGTAATTCAAAACATCGGATTGCTCGCGATAGAGATTGACCTTTTTGAAATAGTTGAGGATGGAGTCCGGATCGTTCCAGGCGTCTTCCGCGTTGACCTTGGCTCCTTCGGGATTGAATTTCATCCACGGTTTTACGCCAGGTTCGGTGAATCCATAGCCTTCTTTGCCATTCCAGGCGATCGGGGCTCTTTCGTGGTCGCGGCCGTTATGGTTGGCTTTAGTCAAGGCGAGTTTCTTCGGCAGATGCCACTTCCTCGCTAAGTCATAGATGAAATGGGTGACGACGTCATCGCATTCTTCTATCGGCAGGGTTTCCGGGTAGTTGCGGCTGCCGAATTCCTGCCCCATGTAGATGAATGGGGTACCCCTTAAGGCGAAGAGAAGGGTCAGCATCATCTTCGACCCGACATCTTCGTAGCCTTTTTTGATGTATTTCCAGATCACGCGATGCTGATCGTGATTCTCGAAATAGTTGCCATTGCAGTCGACGTTCTCCTGCCATTTCTTCAGGATGGTTTTGAGCTTCTTTGGGTCCGCGGTTTTGTTCGACCACGCCCCGGCGTTGTAATTGACGTGCTCGAAGGAGAAGAACGTGTCCAACTCATCGCCGTGGAGGAAGTCTTGGATGTTCTCCACGGTGGCTTCGGAGCACTCGCCAATGAGGACGCCATGATGAGGCTCGATGACATCTTTCCGGATCCGCTTGAGGATTTCATGATTTCCCTTGGTCGCCGTGTAATGCTCGACGCCCCTAGGCGTGCCGATCGGACGGGCTTTGCCGTCTTCGAAGGAATTCTTATAGATGTGCGAGATGACGTCGCAACGGAAGCCATAAACGCCTTTGTCCATCCAGAAGGCGATGATCTTCTCCACTTCTTCTAAGACCTTGGGGTTATGCCAATTGAGGTCAGGTTGCTGCTTGGAGAAGAGATGGAGGTAATACATATCTTCTTCCCCTGGGACGCTTTCCCAGGCTGAGCCAAGGAAGAAAGACTGCCAATTATTAGGCTTTTTCCCGGGCGCTTTTCCTTTTTTGAAGATGTAATAGTCGCGATATGGGGAGGCGGGATCCTTTAATGCCTCTTGGAACCAACGGCATTGGTCGGAGGTATGGTTGACCACGAGGTCCATGACGATCTTCATGCCGCGCTTATTCGTTTCTTCCATCAGGCGGTCGAAATCCTCCATCGTCCCGAAGCGCGGGTTGATGGAATAATAGTCCGCCACGTCGTAGCCGTTATCCTTCATCGGGGAGTCATATAACGGGGAAATCCATATGATTTTGATCCCAATGTATTCCAAATAGTCCAGCTTGGAGATAATCCCGGGGATATCTCCGATCCCATCCCCATTGCCATCGCAGAAGGAGAGGGGATAAATCTGATAGACGGCGTGATTGGCCAAAAGACAATTCTTATCCATATCGGGACCTCTTATATTGATTCTATCATCGCGCGGGGAAAACCGAAATCAGCGAAACATCCCTTCTTCTTTATCTATAAAGAAAAAGCGTCTTCTCCAGGAGAAAACGCTTGAGGTTCGCTTATCGTTTCGGGAACGGGGAATTATCGATGAGAAACCGGTGATAAAGTTCCTCGATCGCTTCATCGATGAAGGGGAATTGCCGTTCCTCCACCGCTTCTTTCACGCGCTGCAGATTCTTTTCGATGGCCTTGGAGAGTTCTTTGCTATAACCATAGGTTTCGACGTGGCGGGCGTATTCTTTCTCATCAAGGGTCCGCTCCACCCCATCGGGGTAAAGTTTCACGTCCAAATCGTAATCGATGTATTTGAGGTATCCCTTGTCTAGGATCGTCGGGGAAGCAATGTTGACGTAATAGCAAATCCCCTGTTTGTTCTCCTTGAACATCGCGATGACGTTCATCCAGCGTTTCTTGAATAGCAGGAAAATGGCTTTTTCCTTCGTGATCCATTTCCTGCCATCCCCTTCGGTGACCAAAGAGGCCTTGGAAGCCAATGCCCAATACTCTTCCGTCTCTTCCACGAGATATGCCGGCGACCATTGCCTATGCAAAGTGCCGTCATGCTTATATGCCTGGACTTTCATCCAGCGGCGAAACCGCCGATCTTCGTTTTCCATATCGACAACCTAGCCTGGAGGAGGAAGGTTCCTTCTCCACTCTCGTAAGCCATTATATAGGAGGAAAATAAAAACTTAAGCCCCCCATTCCCTTTTCCAAGAAAAAAGACCTGTTTTCAGGCCTTTTGTCTCAATGATCAAACATTTTTGTACATGATCGTCTCGATGTGCTTGCACACCTCGCGGCAACGGTCGGCGGTCTCTTCGAGCATCGAATACATCGCCTCGCCCCTATGCCTGGCGAAGCCGTCGGTCGTCGAGACATACATATCGTGCATATCGCGTTCGTAGATCTCGTCGGTCGCCTCCTCCAGGCGGATGACTTCATCGATATAGGGCTTTAGCTTCTCCGGTTTTTTGAATTCGGGGAAGTGTTCCAAACAGAGAACCATCTTCGCGATGCATTCCCTCGTCGCTTCGAGGAAGGGAATGGTATCCGCGGGGAGTTCCTTATAGTCATACATGTACATGCGCATCGGGACTTCCTCGATCGCGTCGGTGACGTCATCGATGCGGCGGAGCAATTCCAAAATGTCCTCGCGATCGATCGGGGTCATGAATTCCTTGACGAGGCGTTCCATGACCGCGTGCTTCTCCTGATCGCCCGCATGCTCGATCTTATGAATCTCGTCTTTGGTGGATTCCAAAGCTTCATGATCAAAGACGCGGAGATGTTCCAAAAGGCGGTCGGCGCAGTCCAAAGCGAACTTGCCTAACCTAGCGAAAGATGAGTAGTAATAGTTTTCCCTTTGTTTTCCGTAATTCATATGACGTTCCTCCTTACATGAATTGCATGGCGATGATCGAGAAGATAAAGGTGAGCAATAAGCAGATCGGCACCGTCGTCACCCAGGTGATGAGCACGCGCCCCGCGGCTTTCCACTTCACGTGGCGGATGCCTTTCGTCGCTCCCGCACCCATGATGGAGGCGAGTTTGACTTGCCCGGTGGAGACCGGCCAACCGAGGACGGAGGCCATCGATAAGCCCAAGAATGCGGCCAAATCCGTCGCAAATCCCTGATATTTTTCTAGTTTTGCCATCCCAGAGCCCATCGTCTTGATGATCTTCGCACCGCCTAAGCTTGTGCCGAGCATCATGAAGAAGGCCACGAGATAGATAAGCCATTCCGAACCTTGGAGGTTCTTCGCGGAGACCCCGGTGGCCCCCACGAGGATCATCAGCATGATGCCCATGAACTTCATGCCGTCCTGGACGCCATGCATCAAAGACATCAGCCCGCTGGAGACGATCTGCCCGATGTCGAAGAAACGGGTGGTGCGGTTCCTCGTCATCCTTTGGCAGATGAGCTCGATTAGCTTAACCAGGGCAAAGCCCAAAGCGAAGCCGACCAATAACGAAACCGCCATCCCAAGGAAGGTGGTCCCAAAGGCATCCCAATGGACCAAAGAGAACCAATTGAGGTTGCTCCCGGCGGCGAAGGCGATGGCCGCCCCGGTGATGCCGCCGACGATCTCATTGGATTCCGAGCACGGGAAGCCAAGGAAGGTGGACGCGGTCGAATATAGGATGACCGAGACCATCGCGAAGGTGATGAGCATCAAGGTCTGGTCGATGTTCGCCCCGCTTAGGTCAGCGATCGAGGCCAAGGTGTTGCCAACGGATCCGAACACGCTGGTGGCGATGGATAGATATCCGATGAGGATCGCCCCGCCGAGATTCCCCACCGCCACTAAGGCGATGGCCCAACGGGGGTCGATCGAACGGGTCGAAATGGCGGTGGCGATGCTATTGGGGGCGTCGCTTCTACCATTGACGAAGGCCACCCCGCACACGGAAAGAAGCGCAAAAAAGAGCCACGGATGTTCGGCGCCTAAGTTGAAGAATTGGGCGATGCTCATGGGCTCTTTTATGCGAATCCGCTCGGGATTTCGCTATGTTTTAGGCTTTGGAGGCCTCCCCGGATAAGGCTTTGGCAAGTTCGAGGAACTGCTTCAGCTGTTCGCGGTAACGTTTCACGAAACCCGGCTGGAAGGGGCGTTCGTTAGGAAGTACCATCAAGGTGTCTTCATATCCAAGGCAGATATAAGTCCGCCCGGGTTTGATCGCGATGGCGACATCAACGAGGAAATCATCCGTGAAGACCTTGCGAAGGAGTTCGTGCATCTTCGGGGTCAAATACTTCTTGTCCGCGCTGGAGCCATAGATGGCGAAGCGCTTGTTCGCGGAGAGCTTATTGAGATTCGGAAGGACTTCGGGCGGGAGAGCGCGGTCATTGCCTTTGTAATAGATGACGAGGCCTTGTTCGTTCCCGTCAAAGCGGTTTTCCATGCGGAGGTACTTCCCGACGAAGGTCGTGCGGAGCCCGCGGCCTTCTTCTTTTTGGGTCGCCATGTCGCATAGGGCGCAATCGAGTCCTTCGTAGGTGAAGGTGATCGAATCGCGGGAGCCGACCTGAGAGGTATTCGGATAGAGGCCGCAAGCATTGGCTTCTTCCGGGGTGATCTTGTTATCGACACCGCCTTGGAGGCTTTCCACAGGGAGCCCCTCGAAGATGTAGGCGTTCAGGTTGTTGTAATAGGTCTCGAAATAGTCATGGATCCCGGCTTTGTCCTTGCGGCGTTGGATGATGCCGAAGACGGCGATGCCGGCGATGCCGACCGCGGCGCAAATCGCGGCGACGATGAGGGCCCATTTGGATTTCTCGGTTTGGTTCTGAATGGTCAGGAAGGGGATCAAATACCCACCGACCACGAGCACCAAAGTCCCGACGGATAGGATGATGCGGATAACGTTGAGGGATTTATAGGATTTCTGCCACGCTTGGCGGGCGGTTTCGATCCCTTCGAGGCGCGGGTCATCGAATTCCCCGTGCTCGCTCGCGTTGAAGGCTTCGGGCTCCGGTTCATCGTCGGGCAATTCCTCGACGTCTTCCTCTAGGGGCTCTTCCTGCGGTTTTTCTTCTTCCGCCTTGGGCTCGGGGGCGACGTAAGGATGGCTATCGGCGAAATCATCGTCCTCGACGATCTCGACTGGGGTTTCTTCTTGTGCGGTTTCTTCCTCGGGGGTTTCCTGCCCTTCGGGGAGAAGGTCTTTCTTTTCTTCTGGAGTCATAAAATCTCTCCTAAACCTTGCTATTATAAAGGAAATCGGGTCCTTCCATAGGAAGAAATGATTGGGCAGAAAAAACCGCCGCTAATCTCCAGCGGCGGTTTTGCTTTATTTCAGATCGCTTTTGGCTAAGCCGCGATTGACCGGGAAAAGCGCATTGACGCGGACCAAGGGACCATAGAGGGCCATGATGACCGCGAAGGCGAACGCCCCGGAGACGGTGATGTAGATGGAGTTATACCAAAGGGCGTAGACAAGATCGGCCTGATAGACCACCATCGAGGAGACGGTGCCCCCGACATAGCGGAGCGCGGTGGAAGCCACCCCGCCGATGAAGAGGAAGATCTCCCCTTTGAGGTTATAGCCTTTTTGATTCGGCCCGAAGATCAATGGGCGGAAGAAGCCCAAGACAGCAACCGAGCCAAAGCCGATCAGGTAATCGAAGGGATAGGTGGCAAAGCCATATCCGTCGGTTAAGCAGGTAAGTAGACCATAGATCAACCCGCCGCAGAGAAAGCCATGGAATGGACCATGGCGCAAGGCGATGAGCATCAACGGGAGCATCTGCAGATTGACCGATCCCCCAGTAGGCGCGGCGAAGAGCTTAAGGAAGTTCAAACCGAAGGCCATCGCGATGAGGACGCCATCTTCGGCGATGTCGCGGACGGTCAATGCGTTCTTGCGGAATGAGGGGACTAACGATGCCCCGGCGGCGAACACCGCGAAGGCGATCGACATCGCCCCGCCCCATGCGATTTCGATGGACTTGAAGTTTTCTAATTCCGCCGCGTAATCGACGGCGAAGGCTTTAGCGAGGATAAGGAAGCAGGCTCCAACGAGGCAAAATAACGTACCCAGTACCCCGATTTCCTCTTTCCAGTGCCCCGCCACCGCGCAGCCGAGCCCAATGATCAGGATGATGAGGGTGAAGTCCATCGTCCTGCCGTCTCCGAAACCGTTGAGATAGGAAATCAGGTTGATGGATTCCGACCATTTCACCCCTTCGCCGTTTTTGAATTTGACGATGACGATCGGGCCGAAAAGGAAAGCGATGGATATCGCGATGAAGGCGATCGTGAACAAGAACCCCCACTTCTTGAAGAACGGGCGGATCTTATCCTCAAAAAACGAACCTTCCTTCGATTCATTCTCCCCCTCGACGGGGAGCTTTTCTTTCTCTTCCATGAAAAACGCCTCCAGAGAATAAACGCATCCCGAAGAGGCAGAATCGATGTCTTCCTACGCCGGCATTATCCGGATCAGGTGCGTCCGTCGAACCGGAACACGGTTCCTCTCAGCCGCCTTACTGGGCAGCTCCGATGGTAAAAAGTCTAGCCTATTTAATCCGCCAGTCAATGGGTGCGACCCCATTTTCTTGGAGATATTGGTTGGCTTTGGAGAAATTACGGTTCCCAAACCATCCACCCCGATTGGCGCTTAGAGGGCTAGGATGGACCGCGGAGAGGATGATGTGCTTAGGATGATGGACGAAGGAGGCGTAATGCTTCGCGAAACCGCCCCAAAGGAGGAAGACCATCGGTTGGTCCAAGTGATCGAGGTATTCCATCACGTCGGCGATGAAGGATTCATATTCCGGACGCTTGTGGGATAAGGCGACGTACTGCTTGACCGTGAGGTAGGCGTTAAGCAGCAACACCCCTTGCTTCGCCCAGGGGGTCAGATCCCCGTTAGCGAAATTCATCTTCACCCCAAGATCGCTTTCGATTTCTTTATAAATATTGATTAAAGAAGGCGGGATCTCGATGCCTTTGGGAACGGAGAAGGATAAGCCCATCGCCTGACCGGGGTTATGGTAGGGATCTTGGCCGATGATGACGACCTTAAGATCCTTGGGATTGGTGAGGCGGAAGGCTTGAAAAACCAAATCCCGGGGAGGGTAAACGACCCCTTTGGCGTATTCTTCGTCCAAGAAGCGGTTAAGCTCCTTGGCGTAGGGTTTGGCTTTGACGGAATGGAAGAGGGCTTCCCAATCGGAAATCATAGACTTGATTATAAGGGTCTGACCGACTTTGTGGCATAATAATGGGGTGAAAGCATTCTGGCTATTCAACCATCCCGCGCCCTACAAGGTCGATTTTTTCAATGTGCTGGGTCAAGAGATGGACCTCGATGTCATCTTCGAACGGGCTTATGAGAAGGGTCGGAACAAAGATTTCTATAATCGAAAACCCATTCATTTCTCATGCGAAATCGCCAAATCCATATATTTGGGCGGTATCGATAATTACACCACCCTCCCCATCAAAAAGCTGAAAAACAATGCCTATGACCTCATCGTCATCAACGGGTGGCGCACCCTCACCGAGCAAAAGACGATCCGTTATCTGAAAAAGAACAATATCCCCTACGTCTTCCATATCAACGGGGGGATCATCAACGACAAAGAAGCCTCTTGGAAGACCTCCTATAAGAGGAAGTACATCTCCGGAGCGGCGCTTTACCTCGCCCCCGATGAGGCCAGCGCGAAATATCTCATCCATTATGGGGCCGATCCAAAAAAGATACGCCTCTACCCCTATTCCACTGTTTTTGACGAGGAGACCGCGATCCGCCCACTTTCCGAAAGCGAGAAATCGGAACTGCGTAGTCAACTCGGCCTAGAGGGGAAACGCCTTTATTGCTCCATCGGGCAATATATCGAACGGAAAAACCACGTCGCTTTGATCCGCCTATGGAAACAGATGGAGGAAGATAGCCATCTCTACATCATCGGCGAAGGCCCATTAAAGGAAACATATGAAAAGCTCATTGAAGAAGAACAACTTCACAATGTGCATCTTGTTTCATATATGCCTCACGAGCAGCTCTTCCCCTACCTAAGGGCCTTTGACGCGTTTGTCCTTCTCTCCAAAGAAGACATCTATGGCCATGTCATCAACGAAGCGATGGCCCAAGGCCTTCCCGTCGTCGCCAGTAACCGAATCAACGCGGCCAAGAAGCTCGTCGAAGAAGGCGTCACGGGCTATGTCGTCCCCTTGGATGAGGAGAACGCAATCCTTAAAGCCCTTCACGATGTTTTGAACCCCAAAATGGGGGAGGCGGCTTTGCTCGCCGCGAAAGGGAACACGGTGGAAGCCTCCGCGAAATTGACGGCGCGGATCTTTCGGGAATGGAAGGAGGAAAACCTATGAGGACCCTCTATCTCACCACCTCCCTTCCCGATGAAGTCTTCCAAAGCGTAAATGAACTTTTTCATGGGAAACTCAATCCCGCAGGACAGAACTTCCATGACCGCATCATCCATAGTATCGCCACCGAACGGGAACTAGAGATTTTCTCTCTTTTACCACCTGGAACTTTATTGCCCTTTGATAAGCGTGAGGACGAGAATTGCACCTACCATTTCATTCCCAGGGGCAAGGATCCCATTAAGAATTTCTTCTTCCTTCCCGGGGAAATCGCCGCGTTTGTTATCAACGAAATCCGCGCAAAAAGCAAACAAACGGATGAAATCTGCATCGTTTTTGATTCTTTGAACCTCACTTTGGCAAAAGCTTCCTTAATCCTGAAACGCAAGCTCCACGCCAAGATCGTCCCCGTCTGCAGCGATGATCCTCATTTTCTCACCGGCACGAAACCTTACTACCAAAAGCATGTCCTCAAATGCGCTGCGAAAGCCGACGGATATCTCTGTCTCACAAGGAAACTCAACGAGATTTTCAACCCTAATGGAAAGCCGTTTATCCTCTTTCCTGGCGTTGTGGAAAACGCCCCTAAATTTGCAAGCAAAGAAGAGGGCCCTTATCTCTACTACGGCGGCGCCTTATTCGAGAAAGATGGCACCGGGGATCTTATCCGTGCCTACAAGGCTCACCCCTCCTCCACGCGCCTCGTCATCGCCGGTCACGGCGCCTATGAACAGGAGGCGGAATCCGCGTCCAAAGAGATTGACGGATTCTTTTATAAAGGCTTGCTCTCCAAAGAAGATAACCTCGCCTATATTCAAAATGCCGAACTCTGCATTAATCCAAGAAGGCCCAATCCTGAACTCGCCGAGGTCTCCATCCCCTCCAAGGTTTTGGAATACCTGGCCTATGGGAAGGCCGTGGCCTCCACGCCGCATCCCGTTTTAAAAGAACTCTTCCCGGATGACATCAACTGGATCGAGGAACCGCTCGATCAATGGTGGGCCGCCCATTTGGATGAGAATGGAAACCTCATCGGCATAAAAGAAAACAAGGCCCAGGAACGGGTCTTGCAGGAATTCGGCTTTGAAAGCGTAGGAAAGAAGCTTTTGTCCTTACTGGAATCGCTTTAGTTCCTTAAGCACTTCATCGGCAATAGTGTCCAAAGAGAAATGCGCGTCGAAATAGGCGCGGTTTTTCTTTCCTAGGGAATCGAGTTCCTCATTGGAAAGCGCGCAGAGCTTCTTCATCGCCTCGGCGAGTTGCTCAGGGGATTCGCCTTCGGAGAACACCGATCCGCCCGCTTGGGAAAGCACTTCTCTGCCATCGCCTTCGATGCAGGCGAAAATCGGCCTTCCATAGTAGAGGGAGCTGGTCAGTTTCGAAGGGATCGTCTTCCCGACCGTTCCTTCGTTAGAAAGCGTGACGGCGATCGCGGTGGCGTTGGGGAAGAAAGAAGCGGTAACTCCACGGGGCTTGGTACCATATAAGGTCACTTTGTCTTCTAAATGCCCTTCTTTGATGAGGGCTTTGACCGCATCGGTCCTTGCCCCCATGCCAATCAAATGAAGATGGATATCGACGTCTTTTAGAAGCGAGACGGCCCTCACGAGGTTCTCCACGAGCTGAAGCGTCCCGATGTTCCCCGCGTAAACGAGGTTATGGGCGTGCTTATATTCCTTATCCTCCCCAACCTGCGGAAGCAATAACGGGGGCTGGGCGATCGGAACGATCGGCAAAAGGCGGAGTTTCAGCACTTCGCGGAAATAGGTCTCGAAAGAGGGACTAGATACCACCACTTCATCGGCTTTTGAATAAATGGAACGCGACCAACGGTAAAGGATTTTGTACATCAAGGACTTTTCCTTTACCGCCTTGGTGACCAAAACCGACTCCGGCCAAAGGTCAAGGCAATGGAGGACATGCTTCACATGATGCTTTTTCGCATAGAGATTGGCCCCGGAGACGGCGACGACGGGAGAAAGGCTCATCGAATAGACGACGTCAAAATTCTCTTTCATCCGCCCGAGGTAGTGCCTAGACCGAGCATAGAAAGTCAAATAGTTGATGATGATCGACTTCCTGCTGAGCTTTCGGGGATAGGTTTTGATGCGGTGCACGCGCACCCCGTTGATCACTTCGTCGAAGACCTTTTCGTAGCCTTCCAAGATGCGGTTATAGCCGTAATTGGGCTGATCCGTCACCACGAAAACATCGTGTCCGCGCCTCGCCCATTCCTCGCATAAAGAGGTGATGGAGAAGTTCTCGGGATAGTAATGCGGGGTGACGACCAGGATCTTCATGGGGGATATTATACTCAACGCACGCAAGCGAAAAATATAGAGGCGTGTATAATAACCTCCATGCCCGAGAATGCCGTCGAAACGAAAAAAGCCCCGAATCTGAAGGCCAACGTCGTGATCAATTTGGTCCGCACCCTCGCTTTGACCATCCTTTCCTTTTTGACTTTCCCCTATGTCACCCGCGCTTTGGGGGACGAGGTCTTCGGTCTTTATACCTGGGCCAACGCCTTCGTTTATTACTTCATCGTCCTCGCCCGCATCAGCATCCCCAATATCGCGATTCGGGAATGCGCGAAGGTCAAAGACGACAAGGAGAAGTTCTCCAATTGCGTCCAGAAGTATTTCCTGATCCAAGCCGCGATGACTTTGGTCTCTTTCGGCTTGCTCTGTTCATTGGTCTTCGCCGTGCCGAGCCTTCGCGAACATAGCGCATTGATCTTCCTCCTCTCTATCAACTTCCTCGCCGGGGTGTTCTCCTTTGAATGGGTTTATGTCGCTTTGGAGAAGCACGTCTACATCACCGTACGCTCGGTTTTGCTGATCGCCTTCTCCGCCTTATTGACCTTCATTTTCATCAAGACGATGACCCGTTACCAAGACTCCGTCGGGAATTGGGTCTATCCCGCCTATGACGAGCTATACGTCTATGCCTTGATTGCCATCCTTTCGACGATCCTGACCTCGGTTTTTAACGTATTGCTCCTGCCCAAATACGTTTCTTTTAGGAAAACGATGCCTTGGAACTTCAAATCGATGCTGAAGCCTTTGGTGATCCTCGCTTTGATTTCCTTCGCCCTCACCGTCTATAACCAGACCGACGAATTCATCCTCGGCTACATCGACCCGACCAAGGCCGCAGTCGGGGCTTATTCCGTCGGCGTCAAAGGGATCGACGTCATCATCATTTTGATCATCTCCCTTTATACCGTCTTCATGCCCAGGGCGGCCTATTACTACAGCAAAGAGAACAAATACTATTACCAAAACCTCATCAACTACTCCTTCAGCCTCACCTTCTTCATCGCCATTCCCGCGATCGCGACGATGGCGACCATGTCGCGCCCCATCACCTCTTTGATCTCCGGAGACGGGACGGAGCAATACCTAAACGCGGACCTCGTCCTCTCTTTGCTTTGCCCGATGATGCTCACCTATTCTTTGTGCGACAACATCTACACGGAGATCTTCATCCCGCAGAAGAAGGAAAAGTATTACCTCATCTCCGTCGGGGTCGGGGTCATCCTCAATATCGGTTTATCGTTATTGTTCGGCATCGTGGGGTCGAAGTATCTCGGGATCGATCCCGCGGTCGGCATCGCCTTAGGCACGATGGTCGCCGACATCGTCGTCTTGGCTTTGTGCGTCATCTTAAGCAAGAAGTACGCCTTAAAGGCGATCTTCAACCTCAATAACCTCAAGATCCTCCTTTTGGGCATCGCGATCGGGGTGCTTTCCTATTTCGTCTATCCCTTGCTCGAAACCTATCTCCCCGTGGAGGGAAAAGAGGCGAAGATGCTCCTATCGTTGCTGCTCATGGTGTTCGCCGACGCGATCATCTATCTCGGCGGTCTATTGCTATTAAGGGAACGTTTGCTATCTTCCGCCCTTTTGAAGAAGAAAGAGGAACCCCATGAGTAACCCCAATTTGAAGGAAAATAAATTCAAACGGGCCCTCGCGCTTCCTTTCCGCGGCCTCATCAAGGCGATCAGCCCGTCTTTATACGTCAAGCTCCAATACAGGTATATCACCCATCATAAATGCGACCTAAAGCATCCGATCCGTTATACGGAGAAGCTCCAATATCTCCGCCTATACGTCTATCCCAAATGGCCGTTAGTCAATCAATGCGCCGGGCGCGTTGGAGTGAGGGATTATGTGGAATCCAAGGGGTACATGGATGCGTTAATCCCCGTTTTGGGCATCTATGATTCCGTGGAAGAGGTGCCTTGGGAGACCTTGCCCGACCGCTTCGTGATGAAGTGCTCCCACGCCTCAGGGTTCAACCTGCTCGTCCGCGACAAATCCAAAGTCGATTGGGAAGCGGAGAAAAAGCGATTCCGTAAGTGGCTCAAAACCGATTACGGCAAGAAGACGATGGAACGCCACTACTCCCCCATCAAGCCGCAGATCATCATCGAGGAATTCCTCGGCGATGGGAAAGAACTCCCGACCGAGTATAAGATCCACGTCTATAACGGCAAGGCGAGAAACCTCTATGTCGTCACGGGAAGAGGCGTTGACATCCGCTATACCGAACTCTATATCGATTGGACCCCCTTTGACGGCAGCCAGTTCAACGGCTGGAAGAAGGCCGATATCTGCCCGCCTAAACCCGAGAACTTCGACGAAATGGTGAAAATGGCGGAAGATCTCTGCGCCCCCTTTCCCTTCGTGCGTTGCGATTTCTATGACGTCGATGGGAAGATCTACTTCTCCGAAATGACCTTCACCCCAGCGAAAGGAACCTTAATCCTCGATGAGGATCAAGCCGACTTCGAGATGGGGGCTTGGCTCGATATATCTTCTTATCAAAAGAAAAAATAAAGGGACGCCGCGGCATCCCTTTTTGTTTGGTTGTCACTTATTTTTGATATGTGACCGAGCACGAGATTTCGTAGTCGAAATCCTCAACCACTTCGCCGTTCTGTTTTATCAGGTAATACTCGTGGACCGTATAGGTTTTCAAAAGCCCGTAATTGATCCAGTTGGTGATGTAGGCGAGGCCGAGCCGCGCGACGTCGCATTCGTTATCTTCGATCGTCATCTTGCCGCCGGTGATGGCGATTTCCGCGTCGAGGCCATACCACGAAGAGGTTTGGATATATCCCACTTTTTTCTTGAGGGATTTCGGTTTTGCAACCCTTTCTGCAATGCCGGAGAAATCCGTTTCCAATTCAGGGACGATATCATCCATCTCGCTAGCCTTCAAGGTCAGGACATCGCTGCCAATCTCGGCGTATTCATCCTCGGAATCGGTGACCCAACCCTCTTCGCCGAGGGTGTAGACGATCGAACCCGTTCCCCCCGAAGAAATCGAGGACGCATTCTCGTGGATGTCGTATTTCACCGTCGCCTTGGTGTAGGGCGATTCTTTCGCTTCTTCTTCCTGCGCGGTGGCGATGAAGGTGTCGTAATCGATGGCTTTCGGGGTTTCCCCGGCGATGCAAGAAGTCATCGTCGTGACCATCATTAACGGAAAGACGATTTTGGAAATTTTCATAATTGATCTCCTTAAAACTTATTTTATAAGGAAAAAGATGGCTGGAATAGCCTCTTTTTCCAAACTTAAATCGGGGAAGAAAACCTCTAGCAAACATAAGTCCACGTGGCTATCCGCCCCATCGGTGAAGTCGCTTGAGACGGCTTCCGGGGTATAGGCCTGCCCTGTTTCAAGGTCGGGGGAATGGCTCGATATATCTTCTTATCAAAAGAAAAAAAAGGGACGCCGCGGCGTCCCTTTTCGTTCTTTTATCGCTTATTTTTCGTAGGCGATGGAGCAGGTGATGGCATCCATGTAATCTATGACGACCTCACCATCTTGTTTAAAGACGGTATATTCGGCGCTTAGGTATTCCGTCAATAGGCCATAGTCGAGCCAAGTATAGAAGACGCCGCCTCCAATCCGTTCCACATCAAGAGCGACTTTCTGCTCGCCGACGGTGATTTCCGTGGTCCCGCCTTGGATCAAGATTTCCGCGCCAGCGCGAAGCATCGGGCTCAATTGGTAATAGCCCCCGTTCTGGGTGACGGAACTCGGATTCGTGACCTTGGATTTGACATCGTCGAAATCAGTTTTCAGGTCACTGACGAGGTCATCCATTTCGCTGGCTTTCGTATTGATGATTTCAGACATGTAGTCGGCGTATCGGTCTTCGGATTCGGTGAACCAGTCTCCCTCATCCAGGACGAAATCGATCGTCCCTTCGACCGATTCATCGGAAGAGGTTCCTTCGCGCACGCTATAAGCGAGGTGCGCTTTGGTGTAGGGCGATTCTTTCGCCTCTTCCTTCTTCGCTTCTTCGATGAAGGCGTCGTAGGTGATGGTTTTCGGGGTGTTCCCCTGGTTTCCGGTGATGCAGGAGGCCAAAAGCCCAGCCATTAGGCACGGAAGAACGAATTTTCCCAATTTCATTGTATTTCTCCTTGGTAATATTCAGTTTATACGAAAAAAGAGGACTGTGGTAGCCCTCTTATGCCCAGCTCGAATCGGGGAAGAACACTTCTAGGAGGCATAGGCCCACATGGCTATCCGCCCCATCGGTGAAGTCGCTTGAGGCGGCTTCCGGGGTATAGGTCTGCCCTGTTTCAAGATCGGGGGAATTATCGATCGAGTAGGTCATCGACATCCCCATGATCCCCGTCGGGTCATAGCCGAGCTCATTGAAATCGAAGCCGGTCAATGACGGATACTCCGCCCCGGCGTCGGTCTCCAAGGTTACGTCATCGAGGAAGAAAGAAGTCGCGAACAATTCGTGCTTGGCGTCTTTCTTATAGAAGGTGACCGTGATGTCGAAATTGACCACGCGTCCCCCGGTGGAGGCGTCGGAGCCGCCGCGCGCGGAGAAGGCGAAATAGGAGCCTTTCTGCATCGTCGCGGGGAAGATCGTGCCGTAGCCGGATTGATCGAGCAAGACGAGGGAATAGAATCCCCAGCCATCGCATTTGATCTGGCCGTTATAGAGTTTGGAAAGGACGCCGCGGGAGAATTTGTCGTTGATGAGGGACATCTTCTTCGTCTGGCCATAAACCGTGCCGACGAGGGAGGAATTATCCGCCCATTCGCCGACGTTATTCGCCGCGATGTCGTTCATCGGGATGCCCGCGGAGGCATAGCTATCCCCATCGACCGTCCATAGGAGCTCTTTGCCATTATGACGGAAATATTCGGGGTGCCATTCTTTGGCTTGGCCAAGCCCGAAGTTACTCTTCGGATTGGAGAAGCGGTCTTCCCGGTTCGCGGTGGCGACGCCGGAGAAATATCCGTCCCGTTCATTCTTAAGGTTATAAGAGGCCGTCGCGGGGACCGCTTCTTTGAGTCCTTTATCCCAATGGGAGTAACGGTTGGAGATGAAATCCCCCGTCGTGAATTCGGCGTGCTCATAGGTTTCAGCCGTATCGACGCAGGCGGTGAGGCTAAGCGCGAGAAGCGGCAAAAGCAGCAAAGGTTTCTTATTCATGTTCCGCTCCTTCCGCCGGGGTGGCATTCAAAGCTTTCTCTTTCGGCTGATAGGTCAAACCGAGGAGGAAGAACAAAGCGAAGAAGAGATGGCCGCGCGTCGTGAAGAGGCTGACGTCCTGGCTTTGATGACGTAACGGCAGTTCGTCGGCGAAGAAGGATAGATAGGCCACGTAAGCCAAAATAAGCGCGAAAAGCACTAGTTTTCCGCCGAAATCCTCTTTGTCGTCCTTCAAGAAACGATGCAAGGAATAAGCGAAGAAGATGAAGAGGTAAATCAATAATCCAAAGGCCACGATGCCATTCTCGGAAAGGATGTTGAACTCAAAGACGGAAGAGAACGCCCCACGGGAATAGCCGAATAGGAAGGTCTTGAGATTGAAGGAAGCCAAGGGGTCAGGCGAATTGAACATCGTCCGGCGGATCGAATCCACCACTTCCCCGAGTTTCCCCGCGGAAAGGCGGCCAGATAACGCCGGGACCATCTTCGACAACACGCCCGCGCCAGCTTCAAGGAAAAGCACGAACACCCCAAGGGCGCATAATCCGACCAGCGTGAGGAAGAGGATCTTCCCGATGAGGTCCATCTTGCCCTTGCCGGAGAACTTGATGAACAAGAACACCACGAAGGCGAAGAGATAAACGATGGCCAAAAGGATTAACGGGAACAAAGCCGGGGTGAAGGCCAAAACGGCAAGCCCGATGAAGGCAAAACCCAAAAGGATCAGGAAGCGCTTGGTGTCTTTCTTCGGATGAATCGCGAATAAACCAACCCCGGAAGAAGCGAGTAAAAACGCGGGCAGTAGGCCGAAATGAGAACTGGCTTCCATGAAGGCAAAACCATTGAGGATCTTCGTTTCGCTATCGATGGGGAAAAGGACGCCGTCATAGTAATAAACCCGCCCAGCATAGAGGCTTTGGTAGAAGAAGCCATAACGGGCGAAGGCATAGATCCCAACGACGAGCACATAAAGGGCGAGGCTTCCTAAGATGACGAGGAGGATGATGTCGCGCTTCAGCGCCTTGATGCACTTCAAAGTGAAGCCGAGCAGGAACATCCCGAATAGCCCAAGCGCCTCCATGAGATTCAACACGATAGCGGAGAAAGTGGAGGAATAGACATCCACCCAGAAGGCGGAGAAGCCGATGACAAGGAAAAACACCCATAAGGGGATGAGGCGGATGGCGTTTTTCTTAATCGTCTCCTTCCCGTATTCCGCTTTGACGAAAGGATAGGCCAATAGGCCAAGCGCGACGGAAAGCACCTTGACGATGGTCTGGCCCGTCGCCCCGCCCAAACCAAAAAGCATCAGCGCGATGACTTCGAGGCCCAAAAACGCGAACACGGTGTCATACCGTTTCAAGAAACCCTCATCGGATTTCTTGGGGGCTTCGTTTACGACCTGCTTTTCTTCTTCCATGGCAGTAATCCTAAACCAGCCTCTTAAAAAGAGGAATCATCATTGACCGAATCTTCGAAATTCGGGTCTTTTTGTTTTGTTTTTCTAAGGAACGCCCTGCCGATGAAGCCCAAAACGATGGCGAGGACGAAAATCGCCGCGAGAGAGAAGGCGATGATCATGCACACGAGCATGAAGGTCGCCATGGTGCCTTGGGAATAAAGGATCGCGAAGGCCAGGCCCGCCAAAAGGGAGAGGATGAGCCCCGGAAGGCCCAAGGTGAAGCAAATGGAAGTGAAGACGCCGAAGAAGCGGATGGCCTTGGAATGATCGCTTAGGCTCCGCGTGGGCTTATCTTGTTTCCTCTGCTCGTCTTGCCTTGAGGAGACGACTTCGATTTCGGTGACGTTATCTTCCATCGCTTACTCCAAAACGCCGAGGATCGGATAGAGGGTCTGGTTCCCATAGACGGGATAGACTTCGATGAAATCGTTCAATCCGACCGCGATTTCGCGTAGTTTTTCGATTTTCTCTTCTTTCACGCCTTTGCCGTGGACCAAGGTGATGACGGACATGTCCTCAAAACCTTCCACTTTCTTTAAAAGGGCTTCGAAGCATTCTTCCATCGTGGGGGCGGCGACGATGATATAGTCATCCAATAATCCCATATAGTCGCCTTCTTTGATGACGAGTCCATTGTTTTTCGAATCGTGGATCGCGACGCATAAAGCGATGGAGTGGGCTTTGCTTAGCTCGGCGTCCATGCGGCGGAGGTTCTCTTTGACGCTTAGGTCAGCGACGTCCATCACCGAAGCGGCGGCGAGCCCCATCGGGAGGTCAAGGGTCTCGATGACGTAGATCCAGCTCTTCTTATATAAGGTCGCGGCCTGATGGGCGACCATGATCTCGTTTTTGTTGTTGGGAAAGACGAAGATCGCGTCGGCGTCCGCCATGTCGAAGGCGCGCAGGAAATCATCCGCGCCTGGGTTCATGAATTCGTTGGAGGGCAAGATGACCTCGACCCCATAACCACGGAAGATCGAAGAGATTTCCTCGGTCGGGGAAACCGCGATCGCGGCGATCGGGGTATGCCCCTTCTTGTGATGGGCCTTCTCCTCGCGACGGGCGAGCACTTCGTTATGCTGCAGGGCCATATTCTCCATCTTGAAGGTGAGGAAATCGCCATAACGCCTCGCGTATTCGATGGCCTTATCCGGGGTCTTCGTATGCACATGGACCTTGACGATCGTCCCGTTTTGGAAGCAGACGATCGAATCCCCGATGGTCGAAAGGAAATCGATGAATTCCTGAAGGGGGAATTTGGACGGATCGCCTTTTTCCTTCGTGAGTTGGAGGAGGAATTCGGTGCAATAACCATAATCGAGGTGGCTGTCTTCGTTGAATAAGGAAAGGTCGATGGGGTTAGATCCCTTCGCGGTGGACGAAGAGGAATAGCTAAGGCTCTTCCCGTCTAAAGAAGCGGCCATCCCGCGGAATATATAGAGGAATCCGGCGCCGCCGGAATCCACCACCCCCGCATCCGCGAGGACGGAGAGTTTCTCCGGGGTGTGTTCCAAAGAGGCTTCCATCGCTTTGAGCAAGATGATGAAAAGCGATTCGAAATCCTTAAAAGGCGAGGAGGCCATCGCCTTTTCGTGGCCTTCCCGCATGACGGTGAGCATCGTGCCTTCCACAGGCACGCGCACCACGGCGTAAGCATTCCTGACGCCCGCTCCCATGCAAGAGAGGAAGTCTTGGATGCTTAATGTGTCCTTTGCAGGCAACGCCTTGGCGAAGCCGGCGAAGAACTGGGAGAGGATAACCCCCGAATTACCGCGCGCGGAAAGGAGCATCCCTTCCGACATGGCGCGGCCAAGCGAAGCGAAATCCGGGTCTTTCCCCGCGTTGATCGCGGAGACGCCCCCGCTCATCGTCGCGGACATATTGGAGCCCGTATCCCCATCGGGCACGGGGAAAACATTGAGGTCATTCACCTCGGCACAATGGTTTTCTAGCTCCACCGACCCAAACGCGATCATCGCGCGGAAGGCGGAGAGGGATAGGGCGTCCATGGATGCGGTCTATTTATTTTCCGGCGAGGATGTTGCCAAGCAACACCTTCTCCTCTTCGAGGTTCTCGGAGGCCTTCTTGCCGTAATAGAAGCAGGCGGCGAGGCCCGGGCCGATATTGGCGCCGCAGAATTGGTCGACGGAAGAAACGATGATCTCCTTCGGGCCGATCTCAGCTTCGATGGTCGCGCGGAGGTATTCGGCTTCCTTCGGGCGGATGGAATGGCAGATGAAGAGGATGTGCTCCTTCGGGTCTTCAATCGTCGCTTTGACGTAATCGACGGTGGCCCTTAGGGCGTTCTTCTTTCCTTTGGCTTTGCCAAGGACCTCAGAGAGGCCGGAGGTGGAAAGATCGGCCATCGGCTCGATGCCGACCATCGTGCCGAAGAAGGCTTTGGCCTTGGAGACGCGGCCGGTGCGGGCGAGGAAGAACATGTCATCCATGATGCCCATCTGGTGGAAGCGGATCTTGTTCTCTTCGACCCAGTCGGCGACTTCCTCCATCGATTTGCCGAGTTTGCGTTGTTCATTGGCCTCGGCGACGAGCATGCCGAGGGCGGTGCTATAGCGGAGCGAGTCGATGACGCGGACCTTGATGTCCGGGTATTCTTTGCGGATCTGCTCCGCGGCCACGCAGGCGAATTCATAGGTGCCGGAAAGCGCGTGGGAGATATCGATCATCAGGATGTCTTTGCCCTGCTTGGCGAAACTTTCCATCAAATCGTGGATCTCGCTGACGTTGGCGCACGAGGTTTTATAGATGTGCTTTTTGGAAGCCATGCCGCCGAAATATTCTTCCGGGGTGGTCTTTTCCCATTCCAAATCGCCGCGGGTCGTGGTCCCGTCGGGATAGGTGATGGCCCCGTAAACGAGTCCATCGACGCCGAAGCGGTCGCGCATCGGTTTGTTCAATGCGCAAGCGGAGTCGGTCAATAAAGCGAATTCTTTCATGTTGAGTATTGCCCTCCTAAGAGCCGCGTCATTTTAGCACTGCGCGCGCGGAATTTCTTCCCCAAATGAATCAAACGGATTAGGATTACACTCGTGTAAGGAGTCCCCCCTATGCCCCTTTGGTCCTATTTCTTGATCGGCGGAGTGTTGTTTTTCCTCGTCCTTCCCGCGATTTTGATGTTCGTATTCTCCCCCTCCTGGGTCTATAAAGCCATCATGACGAGGAGGAAACCCTCCCATTGGTCGCGTGAGGAGCCTAGCGATAGGAATAACCCCGATATGCTCTATATGTGGGATGAGGCCCTCCGTTTCCGTAAGGAAAACAAAGACAAAGAGGAGGAATTCTCCGTCACGACCTCCGATGGTTTGAAAATCGCCTCGCTTTATTTCGATTTCGGTTCGGAAGACGCAGTCATCATCATGCCGGGCAGGCCCGAATCCTGCATCTACTCGCTTTTCTACGCCTACCCCTATGCGGCGAAGGGCATCAATGTCTGCGCGATCGACGCTAGGGCCCACGGGCTTTCCGAAGGAAATGACTCCGGGGTCGGATATAAGGAACAAGAGGACATCATGGCGGTCCTTTCCTATCTCATCAACGTCAAAAAAGTGAAGCGCGTCCTCTTCCACGGCATCTGCGTCGGCTGCTCGTCGTTATCCTACGTCGCCGCCAGGGAAGATTGCCCCAAAGAAGTCAAAGGGCTATTCACCGACGGCATGTACATCACCTTTTATGAAACCCTCCGCCACCGCATCGCCAAAGCCAAGGGCCCCGTCCCCATCGTCTTGGCGAGCTTCCGCCGCATCATCAAGAAGAAATACGGAATCGACATCAAAAACGAAGGGCCGATCACCAACGTCCCCAAGATCCATTTGCCGGTGCAGATGATCGCGAGCAAAGAGGATATCTTCTCCCTTCCCAAATACACGGAACTCCTCTATGAGACCCTCGCTAGCGAAGATAAGAAGCTCGAATGGTGGGAGCATGGCAAACACAGCCACCTTCGCCGCGTGGACCCCACGCATTATGACCAAGTGGTCTCCGACTTCGTGGACCACGTCCTAAAATAACGGGGACATACATCGAAAAACGGGCCAAGCCGGCCCGTTTTCGTTAGCAGATGAAGTTATTCCTCGATCCGTTCGAAATCGGAAGCGGGGTGTTTGCATAGCGGGCAGACATAGTCTTCCGGAAGCGTTTCACCCCAATAGGTGTAGCCGCAGACTTTGCAGCGCCATCCGACCCGTTTCTTCCTGCCCGGGACGTTGACGTCGGGGTTAGGAATCGGCTTGGGTTTGACGAAGGCATGGTATTCGGCATAGGTGAGCGGCTTGGTGGAATTGAGGACTTTGCTTTCCTCCACTTCCGCGAAGAAGAGGATGTGGCTGCCCATCACCTTGGTCTCGATGACCTTGCAGGCGAAGTAGGCGCAGGCATAATCCTTAAGGTAATAGAGGCCGTTCCCTGCGCGTTCGAGATGCTCTTCGAAGCCAAAGGTCTTGTTCTTTTCCCTGCCGGAGGCGAAGCCAAAGCGCTTGATGAGCGAGAAGTCGGTGTCGTGGTTGAGGATGGAGACGACGAACTTCTTGGTCTCGCGGATCGTCTCGGCGGAGTAATTCGCCAAATTGACGCTTAAGAGGAAGCGGGTCGGCGAATCGGCGATCTGGAAGAAGGAATTGTTGATGGAGATGTTGTCTTGGCCTTTCCCATCGCGGCTAGAGAGGGCGAAGATGCCATAGGTCAAAGAGAAGGGCGCGGTGGGATCCAAGGGACCTTCCACCGCTTTCTTCGGGGGCACCGCTTCGGCGATGACCGCGTCGGCAATCTCTTGGAGTTCGGCGCGTTGCCCATCCTTTAAGGCGGAGGCGATGGTGAGTTCTTTCTCGATGTATTTGATGCCCTGTAGGCCATCGAGGATGCGTTTCATGTTCGCTTTCGCCGCGGGGGCCCAGGAGCCGTTTTCGATGAAGGCGATGGTGCGGTTGCGGATCTTGTGGTTCGCCAAATCGTGGAGGAAATCTTCCATCTTGACGAAGACCCCGGCGTTATAGGTGGTCGCCGCGAGGACGATCGTCTTCACGCGGAAGCATTCGGCGATGAGGTAGGAAGCGTCGGTCTTGGAGACGTCATAGACCTTGACGTTCTTCGCCCCGCCTTCGGCGATCATGCCAGCGAGGATCTCCGCGGCGTTGGCGGTATCGCCATAGACGGAGGAATAGATGACGAGGACGCCATCTTTCTCATCGGGGGTATAGGTCGCCCAATTGGCATAAGCGCCGAGCAGCGGCATCAAATCGCCGCGGTGGAGCGGGCCGTGGAGCGGGCAGATCATCTTGATCTCAAGGTTCTCCGCCTTCTTAAGCACGGCGACGACTTGCTCGCCGTATTTGCCGACGATGTTCGTGTAGTAACGGCGCATCTCGGGCAGGTCGAGCTTATATTCGTCCGCGAATAGTTCGCCGGAAAGGGCACCGAAGCTCCCGAAGGCGTCCGCGGAGAAGAGGATACCCTCGCTATCTTCGTAGGACATCAAAACCTCGGGCCAATGGACCATCGGGGCGGCCACAAAGTGAAGGGTCCTTTTCCCTAAGGGAAGGGTGTCACCTTCTTTGACGACTTGGACCTTGGCTTTCAAATGGGGGAAGTAATTGGCAAGGAAGCCCTGGGCAAGCGCGGAGGTGACGATCGTCGTCTCCGGGTGGCGGAGCAAGAGATTGGCGATATTCGCCGCGTGGTCCATCTCCATATGATGGACGACGAGGTAATCGAGTTTCTTATCCCCCAATAGGTATTCGAGGTTCTCATAGAAGACATCGCTGACGGAACGGTCGACCGTGTCGAGGACGCAGGTCTTCTCGTCGAGGATGAGATAGGAGTTGTAAGAAGCTCCCTCGGGGATCGGATAGACGTTTTCGAATAAGGTGACGCGGCGGTCGCTCGCGCCGATGTAATATAGGCCTTCGCTGATTTTTCTTTCGTTATGCATGGTTTCTCTCCTTTGCCATCAATATCGATACCCCTTCTTCGCGTCGGACTGCTTCAACTTCTCCCCTAGGACGAGGCAACCCACGCCCCCTTGGAAGATGAATAATCCGCTTAAAAGAAGCACCCCTCCGGCGATCATCAAGGCGATCGCCCACCAGAACAAGGTCTTCGCATCCGTCCCGAAGCGCTCCGGCGAAGCGAAATAAAGGAACACGCCGAAGGGCAAGCAGAACGAACCTAGCACCCCAAAAAAGCTGCCTAATCCTAGGCCCACCCCTGTGGGGATGTGCAAAAAGAAGTAGGCTTTTCGATGAGTGGAAGGGGGTCTGGCATCCATAGTAGAACTATTATAGCAAAAGAAAGGCCCGACTCACGCGGAATCGGGCCAATTTCTCAGAGGTTGGGTTATTCGCCCTTCTTCTCTTCTTCTTTCTTCTGGAAGCCGGCTTCGGCCATGATGTCGTCGACGAGCTTGCAGGCGCGGCGGAAGCTGAGGTCGGACTGGACTTTGAATTCCAGCGGGAGATCCTCGAACTTCTTCGCCTTCGCGCGCTTCACGGGGATCGGCGAATCGGCGTATTTGTCCGGATCAGCCTTGAAGAAGGCTTTGATGTGCTTGCCGTTGATGGTGATGAAGGCATAGCGGACGCGGTGGGCGGAGAAGGTGTCGCCCGGGATGGAGATGCGGTTGTTGACGCCGTAGGACTTGATGTAGTCGCGGAGGTCATAGTACTTGTGACGGAGATCGTACTCGCTGTTCTTCAGACGGGTCTCGAAGCTCGCGCGGCGTTTCCTGCGGAGTTTGCCGAAGGGATCATCGGGATCGATTTCGCCTTCTTCTTCCTCGCCTTCCTCTTCTTCGTCTTCGGGCTCTTCTTCAGCCGCGGCGACGACGACGGGGGCGGGTTCAGGCTGCGGCTCGGGTTTCGGCTCTTCTTTGGGCTCTTCCTTCGCTTCTTCCTTCGGTTCTTCGTCGATGTATTCGGTGTGGAGTTCCTCGACGTGCTTGTCGAGTTCTTGTTTGACGATGGCGCGGACTTGATCCTCGTCGATTTCGACGGTGATCTCTTCCTCTTCCTTCGGCTCTTCGGGCTTCTCTTCCTTTTCTTCGGAAGAGAGCTCTTCTTTGACGATGCGGCGGACGTCGTCCTCGGTGAGGGCGGGTTCCTTTTCCTTTTCTTCGGTGATGGCTTGCCCGATCTTGGAGACCAAGGCTTCACCGAACAAGGCAGTGGCGATGGAGAGGACGAAGACGATCAAGGAAGCGAGCAGCAACGCGAACGAGGCGATGAGCCAGAACGAAGCGGCGCGCTGCAGATAGCTGTTCTCGAGACCATCGATGATGAAGTAGATGAATAGGCCAACGAACAAGGCGTTGATGAAGGCGCAGACGGCGTCGAGGATGAAACCCTTCTTATGCTTTTTGATGAGAAGGACGATCTCGACGATGAGCAGGACGAGGGAGACGTAGACGACGACGATGCCGAAGAATCCGCCAAGGGTCGAGGCAATGCCGTAAGCCGCGGTCTTTCCGCCGCCGCCAAGGCCCGGGTCAGGGAGGAAGCAGGCCTTCATGAACTCGACGAAATAGGAGGTCAAGTCATAGTAATAAGGCATCGCTGCTCCGCCGCCGGTCGGCGCGCCAGGATAGCCAAGCGGGATGATCGGCGTTCCACCGATCGGGATGAGGCCCAAGAGGACCACGATGAGGAGGTTGACAGCAAAGATGATCAAGCCGGCGATAAGTAAGCCGTGGCCACCTTTGCCTTTTTCTTTTCCAGCCATAAATAACCCCTTTCTAGGTTGTGCTTGTCCTAAAGAATAAGGGGAAAAGAGGGTATTTTCAAGCCCTATGCGCGCATTTATAGGTGTATGCCCCCGTTATTTTAGAATTTTGACGGCCAAAGGATGGCCTTCGGAGGCCAATTCGAAAAAGAATTTCGCGATTCCGATATCAACCAAAGAGAGCGAATCACCGCGCGGATGGCCCACCGCTTCCCCATTTTCAAGCGAGAAAACATAGGGAAAACGGTTGATGGAGCTTGGGCAGAGCGTGATCGCTTCAATGCCTTTTTGAAACCATTCGGGTGCCCCATCATAGTCTTTAGATAGATCCGTAGGTTTCTTATTCCGGTGGGGTTTCCCTTCGTTTTCCCCGTGCCCGAAAACCAAAACGAAGGGGAGCGTCTCCCCGTCTTTGGGCTTCGCATGGCTTTGTTTTCTGGAGAAGGTGCCGGCGACGAAGCAGTTGCCAAATCCCATAGATAATAAGGATAAAGAGAGCAAAGCCCCCACTTCCCCCGCATCCATCAAAGCGGCTTTATCATCTTTTTTCACATAGAAGGCCACATAATTCCTCGCGCGTTTGAAACGCATGAACTTCGCGGCGGGGCAATCGAAAGCGGAAGGCTCGTCGACGAATGCCTCTAGACGCGTATTTCCGCGTTGGTTGAGGTCGGAAAGCAAAGAATAGAGCCGTTCGCGTTCATCGTTATCGAGGGGGAGCGAAGAAAAGCGCCGCACGGAGTGGCGCTTCTCCAATAGTCCCAATAACGTTGCTTTATCCAGGACCATCTTATTTCTTTTGTTTAGCCAAATAGGCCGCGAGGGCCTCTTCTTGGGCGTGGGCCTTATTGAAGGCCTTCTGCTGCTTTTCGATGAGCTTCCTATTCTCGAAATAGTCGATGCCCATCGCCCTTCTGGCTTGGATCGCGATGCCGCGGGCTTTTTCTTCTGCCTTCTTAGAACCCTCTTCTAAGACGCGGTAGACGTAGGAGATATCCTTCTCCAGCTCGTGGCGTTTCTTTCGGATCGGATCGAGGGTGAGGTTGAGCACGTCGGCGAGGAAGCGCTTGACCCGCACATCGCCGATCCCACCTTTCTCGTAGGCGGCTTTTAGCTCGGAAAGCGTATGGAATTCTGGGTAGAACAAGGGGAAATGCTCATCCTTGGCGAAGGCCTCAAGATAAAGGAATACGGGGTTATTCTCCGTATGGCCAGGATCTTCGGGACGGAGATGGGTGGGGTCGGTGAACATCGACATGACCTTCTTCTCCACGGTCTTGGCGTCGTCGGAAAGGTAGATGCAATTTCCCAAGGATTTGCTCATCTTCGCCTTGCCATCGGTCCCCGGCAGGCGGCGGCAGGCGTCGCTTTCCGGCAGCATGATCTTCGGCTCGACGAAGACGGGTTTATAGAGGTTATTGAACTTATGGGCGATCTCCTGGGCCTGCTCAACCATCGGGGCTTGGTCTTCCCCGGCGGGGACGATGGTCGCCCCGAACATCAAAATGTCGGAAGCCTGCGAGATCGGATAGGTCAGGAAGCCCACGGGGATCGATTCCCCAAAGGCGCGCATGGCCAGCTCGGATTTGATCGTGGGGTTGCGTTCTAGCCTGCCCATCGACACCAAATCCATGAAGTAGCAAGTGAATTCAAATAGTTCAGGGACACGAGATTGCACGAAAATCGTCACCTTCTCCGGGTCGATGCCCGCGGATAGGTAATCCAAAGCGACCTCGATGACGTTATCGCGAACTTTCTGGATGGTGCCGGCGTTATCGGTGAGGGCCTGCGTGTCGGCGATCATGATGAACATCTCGTCGAAGCGCCCCTCGTTTTGTAATTCCACGCGGCGGCGTAAAGAACCGACGTAATGGCCGATATGAAGACGGCCGGTCGGACGGTCGCCGGTCAGCATGACGTTAAGTGTTTTGGTTTCTTCGTTTTCCATAGGACTGTTGCCTCGAGGGGAATCTTAACACCCTTCCGGCGTTTTTTAAGTCATTTCCCGCCTTTTTCGCGGATTTCTAACTCCGGTGCGGGGATGACGACGCGATGATTGGCCTCGATCGATTTCATCAAGAAGACGTTGGATCCTATGACGACGTTGTCCCCGATGTTCACGTCCCCAAGGATCGACGCCCCGGAGTAGATGGTCACGTAGTTTCCGATCGTCGGATGGCGTTTTTTCCCGCGCAAGGCATGCCCTTGGGAGAGGGTAAGCGCGCCTAAGGTGACACCTTGGTAGAGTTTCACATACCGCCCCACTACCGCGGTCTCGCCGATGACGATCCCGGTGCCGTGGTCGATGAAGAAGGGCGAGCCGATGGTCGCGCCGGGGTTGATGTCGATCCCGGTTTTGCTATGAGCCAATTCGGAGACCACACGAGCGGCGACTTTGTTGCCAAAGGCATAAATCTCATGGGCGATGCGATAGGAAAGGATCGCGGAGAACCCAGGATAGGCATAGACGATCTCTTCCAAAGAATCGCACGCAGGGTCGGAATCGAAGGCGAATTGCAGATCTTTCTTCAAAGATTCGGAGATCTTCGGCAAAGCCGCGAAGAAGGTTTCTTTGTTCTCGGGGATGTCGCAGATGTATTCCTCGAATAGGCGCTTGGCCTCTTCTAAGGCCGCGGGGTCGCCTTCTTTATCGAAAAAGCCGGGGAATAAAGCGCGCTTGACCGCGCGGACGAATTCGGAGATTCCCTCAAGATTAGGAAGATTGTTGCAGCGTAATTCCATAAAAGCTCCTCAATCGGTGTAATCGGTGTCCAAGATGGCGATGACGCGGTAATCCGGGTAGCGTTCCTGCAAGGCGGAGCGCACTTCCTCGGCGCGGTCGGCGGGTTTCTTTTCCTCAAAGGTGAAAATGAGGTCGAAGGTGATGATCTTCGTCGCCGGGTCGACGTAGAAGCCGTGCATCTGCAGGAGGTTTGGTTTCCCTTTGATAAGGGACAGTAGGTCGTTTTTGATCGCGGCGGCCTCCGGATCGGAATCATTGGAAGCGTAAATCCCCACGGTCAAAGCGATCCCGTAGGCTTGATAGACCTCGGCGGTCAGCGCTTTGGTCAAACCGTGAATTTCCCGCGCGGATAAACCGTCTTTGACTTGGATATGGACGGAGGCGTTCGCCACGTTTTCCCCATAGGAATTGACGATGAGGTCATAGGTCCCCTCGACTTCCTCGTGGGCGTTGATGAGCGCCTTGATGCCATGGACCAAGGCGGGGTCGGTGCGGGAACCGATGACTTCGCTCGCGCCATCGCGCAAGGCTTCGAAGCCGGATTTGAGGATGAATAGGCCGATCAGGATGCCGAAGTAACCTTCCAAAGAAACGCCGCCGAAGCGGGCGATGCGGTGGTAGAGGTTTAGCCCCGTCAGCAGCGCCGACAGGAACACGAGGCTGATGGACGTGGCCGTGGCAGCGTCCTCCTGCTCCAGCCCCGCCGCCGCATAGCCGTCCTGTATGAGCTGCCCCACCACGCAGATAAGTCCCCCGATGAGGAACGCCAGCGCCAGATCCTTGGCCAGCGGCGATTTTTTCTGCTTCTGCCGCACATACTGCTGATACTTTTCCGGAGTCGTTTCCATAATCCACACATCCTTTCGCCGGTAGTCTTTCCCAAGGCGGGAAAAATATGCGTTTTCCTTGCCAAACGCCGCAAAAAAGGATATACTAACATAAGAATTTTTGCGT
>ONGB01000045.1 GCA_900317295.1 uncultured Erysipelotrichaceae bacterium | reverse complement strand
CATAGAAGAACGCCTGGCCGATGCCCCAGAGGATCCGCTTCTGGAAGAAGGCGATCCCGACGAGCTCTAAGAAGATCGGGTGGAAGAGATAGAAGAAGGCGGAATGCTGCCCCACCCATTGGATTGCCTTCCCAAAGAGGGGGATGCGGATGAGCGCCCGGCATAAGGTATGGAGGAAGAAAGTGCCGAGGATCCCGAAGGAGAAGGCGATGAAGGCGTCGAAGCCCTTGATCGTCCCGTCGAATTTGCCGCCAGGCAAACTCCCGACCCCGATCGCGCCCCATTGGTAATAGCAAAGCAGCCCGATCCCAACGATCGCCCCTTCGCAAAGCAAGGCGAATAAGCCATGGAGGGCGATGTCTTTCTTGCTTTTGACCTCGCGTTCGAGGAAATCGAATTTCCTTAGATACGCCCCCGTCAGCATGATCGCGAGGATCACGGGGTAGCATTGGACGGTATAGGGGAGATAGACCCCGACGAATTGACCTAGGCAAAAGGCAAGGGCCAGTAGGCCAAGGACGGTCACGAGGTAAATCCAAAGGCGTTGATTGGTGAATTTCACCAGGAGATAGAAAAACAAAGAGCAGATGAATAAGGCATAAAGGAACCATAGGAGGCTCAAAGAAAGATAGAGTTCAAAGATGAGCCCGCCTTCTTTGGGAAAGCCGATCATCCACGCGAGCGGCTCCGACATCAGGCTATAGAGGATGCTGTTGCCGATGTCGCGGAAGGTCGCCCCCGCTTCATTCGCGCGGAAAGCAAGCTCCATCGCGGAGATCAATAACGAGGAGACGACGAAGGCGATCGCCATCGGGATCAATAATTGCTTGGCGCGCCTGGCGATATGCTGTCCATAGGTCTTTTCGCTTGGGACGTAGTTATATCCGGCGTAGAAAAAGAAGGTACTAAGCAAAAACGGAAAGCAAAGCACCAGGGGATTGAAGGTGTTGATGACGTCGGAGGGATTGGCAAGGGTCATCATGAAGGAATGGAAAAAGATGACCCCGATGATCATCAAACCCTTCGCGGCGTCCTGCGCCCCCAGTCTGCGCTTTTCCATAGGGCTATTCTACACCCTGCCGCGTGAATGGGCATCCTTCCTTGGCCATCCGTTGACGAAAGAAAAAAGGAGGCGTTGGATTAACTACCAACTGCCTCCTTATCGATGGGACTTACGCGTTTAGCGGCTCGAAGTTCACGAAGTAGGCGTAGCAAGCCGAGGGGTCGGCGATGCTGGGACTATTCGGGTTCTGGGTAAAGGCCAGCATCCCGGTGAAATAGGCGGTGTCGAGGTAGGCCTTGTAATAATACGGGGATCTCTTATAGCACGCGGTGAAGGCGAGCAAGCCGTTGTAGATGGCGTCATCGTCAAGGCTGAAGAGCTTGCCTTTCAGCGCGGCGACGCTGAAGGCGCGGCTGAAGATATCCTTCACATCGCAGGCGTACTCTTTAACGGGGCCGTTCTCGCCGCCTTCGAGCGTGAAGCCTTGGGCGTGCAGGTCCTTCTGGTAATAAGTAAGCCCCTCCACATCGCTTTGTTTGGTGATGAGGCCATCGATCTCATAGGCGACGCCGAAGAGGTTTTTGAGCACCACTTCGTCATTGGGGACCATCCCCACTTTCACGAGGTATTCCTTGAAGGTATAGGCGGTCTTCTTGACGCGGTTATAGAGCTTGACCTTGAGGCTCATGAGCTTCAGGTCCGCCTCTTTGAGGGAGGCGAAGTCGTTGCTGCCCATTTTGGAGGAATCGTCATAGACGAAGGGCTGCCCATAAGGCGTGCGGTAGACGCCGTCATAGGATTCTTCCCTGCCGACGATGCCGATTTGGTCGAGGCGGTAATGGACATAGGCGTTGACGGCATAGCAGAAGACGTTGCCGGATTCGTCGTTTTCATGATGGAAGCGCGGGCTCGCCATCTCGTTTTGGAAGTCCCGGGTCATCGTCTCGTATTTGGACGAGGAGATCTCGCCGTTATTGATGATCGTGGCGAAATTGATGATCGAGCGGGCGCAGAAGAAGGTCGAGGCGATCTTGGAGCAGATGATGTTGAAGTCCGGCTCGATCTCGAAGCCGAAGTTGTAGATGGTCTCCTGCATCGTCACGAAGGAATCTAGCGGGGTGAACGTCGCATGTAAAGAGGTGCCGAATTCATTCCCGGTGAAGGCGTTGCAGAAATTGGTGAACGTATTGGCAAACCCCGTGATCTTATCCAAGGAGGAGAAATAGTTCTTCATCGCGCGGAAACGGATGGTCTTAAGCAAGTCGGTGAGCAGGTCTTCCTCCATCTCTCCCCGACTCATCAAATCGGCGACGATGTCCGACTCGATGTCGCTATAGACGTGGCCGCTATTGGCCCTTAGGCCCGCCAAAGCGCAATGGAGCTTGGGGAGGGTGATTTGCTTGGTCGCCTCAAGGTCGAGCATCTTCCCGTCGACGGAGAAAGCGAGATGTTCGTCGGGGAAGGCGACTTTGCCGTCGGTGTCGTAATAGACATCGATGACCGGCGGCACTTCTCCCGCGCTGCCGACGACGAGGTCATAGAAATAACTGAAATAGTAATAGGAATAATCATTGATCGCGTTGCGCATCGGGGTGTAATAATCCGCGACGAAGGAACGCCAGAGGTTATAGGAATCCAAGAAATTGCTAAGCAAGGTCTCCTGCCCGATGTTCTTGAGCTCTTCTTCGATGACGGTCAATTGCTCGCTGATGCCATCGATGCGCGATTCGATGTTCGCTAGCTCATCTAGGATCGTCTGCAGCGTCTCCATCATCACGACGCTAGGATCGCGGAGGCTATTGTCGCCAAGCAGGTCGCCGAGCGTGTATTTCGCCGATTCGGTATCGCCGGAATATAGGGCGTAACCGATCTTGCCGACGTTGGTCGCGAGGGAGATCAAATCGACGATCTCGTCGTTCTTCTCCCCGTCGAAGGCGTAATACTCGATGACGCTTCTGGCGCCTTTGTAGCTGGAGGTCGCGGTCTGGCTGATCGTGCCGGCGCGGTCTTCGCCATAGCCCATTTCCACGGGGACGAGTTCGGGGGCGGGCACGGTAGAGACGCTGAAATTGCCTTCGACGAAGGGGAAGGTCGATTCTTCTCCTAGCGGGAGCGGCTGCAGGCAGATTTGGGCGAGGCGCGGCTCGACGGCCTCGACATTGACCTCGAACTTGCCGGTGATCAGGTGGTCGCTTTTGACGGAGATCGCGGTGAGTTTGGTTTCGCACCCCTCAAAGGAGAGGATGGCTTTGCCATTGATGGGTTCTTCTAGAAGCGTCCCCGCCTTCGTCTTGAGGTCTTCGGACACTTTGCCGCCAAAGAGGGTGATGTTGAATTCCCCTTCATAAGAGGTGGGCCCGCTATAGGCGAGCGTCACGCTAGATTTCGACGCGGGGGTCAATAAATCGATGCCGAAGGATTGGTCGATGCCGAGGTCCAAGGTTTTGCCCTTGACCACGAAGCGCATATCGCCGATTTGGCTCGCCACGCTTTCGTCGATCGAGGCGGGGGCGACGAGCTTGCCGTCGAAGCCGGCGAAGGAATCGTGGATGGAAGTCAAAGTGAAGGTATATCCCTCCCCTCCTTCCAAAGCGAAATATTCCGCGAAGTCGGCTTGGACCAAGGAAAGATAATCTTCGGGGGAAAGGCTATCGGGATTAGCGATTCTCATCCCCTCCATGGTCACGGTGAAATAGACGGCGTTTTCTTCGAAGGCGATGCGGCTGCCATATTCATTGACGCCGATATAACGCGTGCCGACATCGACGCTTGCGGTGATATAGGCGTCGGTCATCGTGGCGTGCCTAGAAAGGGTCACCTGCCCGGTTCCGGAAGGCAAGACGCCCTCGGTCTTGATATAAAGGTTTTTGTTTTCCACCCGCACCTCGGCGACGGATAGTTCGCTTAAGGCGCCGGAAAGGAGAATCTCCTTCGGGTCGATCGTGCCCACGAGGTCGATGCCCTCGGCTTTGAAAACGAATTCGGCGTCTTCATCGCCTTCGTAATATTCGCCTAGGGCGGTCAACGGCGAATAATTGGGGAGGTATTTGAGCTCAAAATCCGCGAAAGGCGCGGCGATTTCGAATTTCGCATAGACGAAGGTGTTGCCGGTGATCGGGGAAAGGAAATCGAATTCCTCGGTCAAGCCGAGATTCGCATACCAACCCACGAAGGTGAAATCCCGTTTCTTGGGATCCTCGGGCCTTTCGACGAGTTCCCCTTCTTCCACGGATACGGTGTAGAGCGCTTCTAAAGTCTCGGGGTCATAGAAGCCGACCTGATAAGTCGCTTTGACGCTGGAGGATTCCTCTTCTTTTCCTCCCGAGGAGTTGTTATTGCCATTTCCTCCTCCGCAGGCGGTGAGGGTCAGGGCAAGAAGGGCTAAGACGATGGGTTTGACCTTGTTCATAAGGCGCTCCTTTCATCCATGTAGTACACGGTAGAGAAACCGCTTGTTATTGATATCTATTCAATAATAAAGGATAAAGTGACACAAAAACGTCACACTTTCATCTTTTCGGACGAGTTGGTTTTGGGGTCTCCGTTTGCCTCATAATGCAGCGGGATGTGATAGATATGGGCGTCCGCATCGATCCCGCGCTTCTTCAGGGCGTAGACATACTGCGATAACTGGGCTTCGTATTCCTTTTCCAAACGGGCGACATCATCTTCCTCGTTGGTTTTGTAATCGATGAGGTGATAACGCCCTTCCTTATCCAAATAGAGGAGGTCGATGATCCCATGGACGACATTGCCGGCTTTGCTTAAATAGGAAAACGGGGTCTCGCACCAAACCCGCTCAGCATGGAGCAGGGTGCTTAGGATATCGTCTTTCAGGATGGAGTTCTTTTGGGGGAACCCGCCATTTTGGATGGCGTGCGCGATGCGGCACAGCATCCCCTTGTATTCCTCGGAGCAAACGCCTTGTTCGCGGAGGGCTTTGGCCACCGCTTCTTCCATCGGGTAGGCGTTTTTCGAGGAGACGATGAGTTCCATCAGGCGATGGACCAACGTGCCCAAAAGGGTGGCGTCCTTCTTCTCCTTCTCCAGGGTCCGGGCGTCATCGATATCATCCAGGTTATCGTCGATGCGGCGCATCCGCATCTGGCTGGGGGAGATGACCTGATAGGTCGCCTCGTGGCAAGCGGGGTCGCTTCCATCATCCCCCAAGGGGACATTGAGGGGGACGGGGTCGGGAATAACGGGCGGATCCAAGGGCAATTCCCCAAGGCCATATTCGGGTTTGGCCGCGGCGAATAGATCGCCCCAGGGGTTGATCTCATCGCTATCGAGCTTCGCCGCCCCGATGATCAGCACCGATTCGGCGCGCGTCGCGGCGACGTACTCCAACCGCTCGCTTTCCGCCTTCGCGCTTTCTTCCCAACGGGGGAGGTCTCCCTCATAGGCTTTCGTTTTGGCGTAAACGCGGGAGAGGAAACCCTGTTGGCCGGAGAATTCAGAGAAATAGGTCTTCGGGGGATTTAGAGAGAAATCGACGTATTTGGTCGGGGCCTTCTTGCCCTGACGCGGTTTGGCCAAAATGACGATGGGGGCCTGCAGCCCTTTGACTTTGTGGACGTTGGAGACCTTGACGCGGTCGAGCTTATCGCGGAAGCGGAGGCTTCTTTGGTCGTCCTTCCCTTCTAGGAAGCGGGTTAAGAAGGCATCCAATTGCTCGGCGTTGGCCAATAAGGCCGCTTCTTCTGCTTCCTTGATCTTTTCCATAAGGAAATAGGCGTATTCCAAATGGGAGGAAGAGACGCGGTCCAATAGATGCAGATCCTTGGAATTAAGGGTGTAGAGGAATGCGGAGGAATAAGACATCCCCTTGGCGGCCTCGAATAAAGAGGTTAATTCCTCCACCGCTTCCTTCAACCGGCCTTGGGGCAGTGTGGCGGGATGGGCGAGGTTTAAATCGAAACCGGCGTTAAGCAAGGCGATGACGTCTTTCTCATCGAACCGATATAAGGGTCCATATAAGACATTGAGCAGGCGAATGGTATTCTCCGGGGAGGCGAGCAGGAGCAGCAAGTCTTTCGCCGCCATCAGGGATTCGCATTCCCTAAACGGGATCTGGGCCTCGATGGCGACGGGGATATGGTATTGGTTGAGCGAAGCGACGATCTTCGACGCATCGGTGCTCCGCGGGACGATGAGGAAATCGCTATAGCGGATGGTCCGCTCCTTCTTCTTGGGCTCTCCGGGTTTGCGGGATTCGGCTTTGGAATAGATCTTCTCCTTCCCGACTAAGGCGAGGATGATGCGGGCGACCTGTTCCCCATCATCTTTGCCGGGGCAGGCATAGGTATAGACCCCGTCCAATACCCCGTCGGGGATCCGCTCCGCTTCTTCCTCTTCCTTGGAGATGGGGATATCGAGGTGGGTCAGCGCTTCCGCGCCGTGGTCAAGCAAACCGTTCATCGTCGCGTTGAACCATCGGCGGAGCCGGACGTTGCTGCGGAAATTCCTCGTCAGCACGAGGACTTGGCCTTCTTTTTCGAAGATGGCTTTGTTGCCTAAATAGGCTGAGACGTTCGCGTCGCGGAAGGAATAGATCGATTGCTTGGGATCCCCGACGATGAAAAGGGAGCCGGGCCTAGGCTTGGCATTCCGCCAATCGGGGTCATTGACCGTTCCCGTCAAACGGAAGAAGAGCTCGGTTTGCAAAGGGTTGGTGTCTTGGCTTTCGTCTAAGAGGAAGCGCGAATGGCGGCCTAAGATATGGGAGAGCAATTGCCGATCCGTGGCGGCGGAGCGCTTGAAGGCTTCGTTGAGATAATAGAGGAAATCGAAGAACTGGAATTTGCCGTGTTCTTTGAAGAAGCCCTCCATCTCCTTCGATAGGCAATCGACATAGTCGCAGTAGACGGAATACTTGTATTCGTTGAGCTTATCCTGGATGCGGACGATGTCTTCTTGGAAGGCGTCGGTGAAATGGACCACGGCGTTTTGCCGGTTGCTCGTCGGAAGTTCCAGAATGAAGCCCAATCCTTGGTTCAGTGCGTTTTTGGAGAAGCCGTCCATCTTTAGCACGGCTTCTAGGGCGAATCCTAGTGCCTTGGGGCATTCGTTCCAGTTCTTGCCTTTAAGGATGCGCAGGTTCGTCGCGAGGTTTCTTTGGTAACGATACTTCTTGTTCTTGTTGTCGTTTCGATCCGGGTTATAGCAATCTTTCAGCCCGACGAGCCCTTGGAGGATGGGCAGGAGGTAGGCCTTGTCGTCTTTGAAATAGGCCTCTAAGTCGGCACTGGCGAGGGCGGAGTCATAGGGAATCTCCGTGTGGCGCATCTCCAAGAACGCCTTCACCCCGGCGGATAAGCCTTCTTGGGAAGGATAGATGAGCTCGCGGAAGCGCAGGGCCTTTTGATGGAGGGGGTGCGCGTCGTCTTTGAGGATGCGGAGGTTGGCCTCTTCGATGAAGGCGACGTATTCGTCCATCCCGATGACCTCGGAATCGCTGGGGATGCCGAGCTCCGCGGGGAGTTCGTGGGCGATCATGTTGCAGAAGGCGTCGATCGTGCCTAAGAAGCAGGAATCGATATTGGCCAAGGCCTTCTGGCAGCGTTCGACGGTCTTTGGGGTCTTCTCCCCCAGCGCCTCGTCGCTTTCATCGGGGCGGAGTTGGGAGCGCATCGATAAGAGGGCTTGGAAGCGCGAAAAGAATTCATCCGCGGCCGCTTTGGTGAACGTGATCGTGCAGATCTGCTCGACGGGAACGCCCTCCCGCTCGACCAAGGCGACCATGCGATAGACCAAAGACGTCGTCTTGCCGCTGCCGGCGGAGGCTTCGACGAAAAAGTTCTCGCCGAGTTTGTCGACGATGTCCTTGCGCGATTGCCCGTCGTCGATCCGCATCATCGGTTCCCCTTTCTTTTCCGGCATAGGTCTTTCATATAGCAACTGTCGCAACGCGATAAATCGGGTTGGAACGAACCGGTCTCCAACGATTCCTTCAACCGCGTTAAGATAGCGGTCAAGGCTTCGTAATGGTCTTGCATCGAATGGCCGTTATCGGAAGAGAACACGCGTTCCCCCAAACGGATATAACGGTATTCGAACCCGTCGACCTTGGCGCCTTTCTTGCAATGCTCATACAGATAGGCGTATACGGCGCATTGGGCCATATCCGCGGGATCGTCGACGTCATGGGAGACGCGCCTGCCCGTCTTGTAATCGATGACCTGGACGTTGCCGTTATCCAACTGGATGACTTTGTCGGGCAGCCCGTGGATGCGGACCCCGGATTCTTGATGGGTGAAATAGAAATCCTTCTCCGCGGTCATGACGGGAGAGGTGCCTTCCATGTCGTAGGCGGTGCCCATCATCTCGAGGAATTCCCGCTTGGCGAGAAGGGCCAAGGCGACGGTTTCGCTAGGATGGAACACCAAATAGTCATCGAACCGCGACGCGGCTTTTTCTAGGAAATCCTGTTTGGATTGCTCTTTTTTGCTTAGGCCTTTCAGCAATTCGTGGGCTAGATTCCCATAGGCGTCCGCGGGAATGACCTCGGTGACGTCGATTTCCTTTTCCTGAGCCATGCCCAAAACATTCTTTAAGAAGAATAGATAAGGGCATTTCGCGTAGTTGGTGATCGCCGAAGCGGAGAAGGCCTTCCCTTCTTCTAACAGGCGTTTGACGGGGACATCCCGGTCTTCCTCCGCTTCTTCTACCGGGGCAAAGGCGATATCGACATTCTCGCTGCTCGCTTTCCCGATGGAGTCGATCGGGAGGAGGCCGTGTTCAAAGTATTCGACATAACGGAACTTAGCTGGGTCTTCTTTGAATTCCTTTTCGAAATCGGCGATGGTCTTATCCTTTCCCTTCTCTAGTTGATAGGTCTCGAAGACGACGGAGGAGGGGTTTTGCCCCTTCAGGGTCTCTTCGTTATAGCAGGACCACGAAAGATGGATATCGACGCCTAGATGCTTCGCTTCTTCTAACAAGGCGAAATAATCTTCCTTGTTTTCCCTGATCCCCCGCGTCGAGGCCTCCTTCACCCCGAACGCGGCGTAGTCTTCGTCTAGGAAAAGCGCATTCTCCACGTTCTTCCCTGGGAAGAGGTTGGAGGACAAACCGACGAGGAAAAGATGCTTTCTCAAACAGGAAGAGGCGCGGGAAATCGCGGTGAAATAGAGCGATCCCGGCTGCAGGGATTCCCGCGAGACGGACTGGAGGTCGATCATCTTCTCGATGTCGAGGCGGGAGACGCCCAAGGATTCGAAGGATAGGAGTTTGTCGATCTTGGCTAAGGCGTATTCGTCGGCCTTCTTTTCTTTCCTAAGGGAATAGGCATCGAGGAATTCCCTTTCTCCTTTATCGAAGATATCGATCACCTTTTTCACATAAGGCAGGGAGCGCAGCCGATAGAGGGTTTCTATCTCTTCGGGCTTTTCCTCTCCATAACGCTTCACCAAGGTTTCATAAGCCTGATAACGTTGTTCATTCGTCGCTTTGTCGAAGGAAATCTTGAGCTCCCCGACGATGGACAAGGCCAAATCGAAGCCGACGCGGTATTGCTTGGGCAAGCCGGCGTTAAGCGCGTCCATATCATCGGGAAACCCGATGTCTTTTTGGAAGCGTTCGATGTCGAAGGAGGGGCAATGGAGGATTTTGGAAAGGTATTCGCCGCGGTGATGATGGTCCCGCCAATCAAGGAGGCAGGAGAATAGCCTTCCGGGATTAGACAAAGAAAGGGGCCTGCCGACGCCGAGGGTCAAGGGGAAACCCAATAGGTCGCGGTAAGAAGAGAGGATATTCGCGTAGTTATTCCCATCCGCGGAGGCGATGAGGCAATCGTCGAAATGAATGCCGTTCTTATAAATATAAGATAGGATGTCCTCGATCTCATTCGATTGGCCAAAGGCCTTCAGATAGCTTTTGATGACCAACGGTTTATCTTCGGCGCAGATTTTGGTCTCCCCCACCGCTTTCCCCGCGGCTTTATCTAGCAGCGCTTTCTCCAATGGGCGGAGATGGGATTTCTCGTAACGGATGAATTCGATGTCGGGGAAAGACCGGGTGTTTTCTAGGGCGAAGCGGACCACCCCCGCCTCATCGATGCACCCCGAAGTTTTTAGGAATTCCTGCAGCAAGTCATAGGCCTGGAGGATCGCCTCGTTTTTCTTTTTGAAGGCTTGGACGGACCCAAGTTGGCCATGGATCGTCTTCGCTTCATCCGCGACGATGTGGTAACGGACATCCTGCAGGGTTTCGATCAAACCGAGGATGTCGTTATAGGTGAATTGCTTGAAATAGTCGATCTCTTTGATCTTTGTGTAGAGCGAGGCGCTTAATAGATCGTTCTTGATGAAGGTCTGCGGATAGGCGACGCCGGATAATTGCAAAAGGTATTCGGCGAGGTCGAGCGAGGCCATATAACGGACATCGAAAACGCTCTCCCCAAAGGAAGCCAAAGACTTCAGCTTCTCGCTTTCGGAGACGCGGTTGGCTAAGACGATGACGGTCTTCATCCTTTCTATTCTACAGCATTGGGCAGCCTTAGGCTGATGCAGAAAAAGAAATCTGTCCGGAATTCTGGACAAATCGTTGGAGTTTCCGCCGATTGAGCGCCACTGCCTTTCGAAAGCGCGTATTATGTAGGGGCATCCCATGAAACATCTCATTTTCCTCAATCTATTGACACTGCCTCTGATCCTAGGGGCCTGCGCCTCCTCCAATGGAGGGGCTTCCTTTTCTAACATCCCCGCTTCTTCCGTTGATAGCGGATCCGCCTCCGTCAACGAATCCCCTGATTCCGAAGAAGGCGTCTCTTCCGAGGCAACCTCGGAGGAGGCTTCTTCCACCGCTTCTAGTGAAGAAAGCGAGGAAGAGACCATCTCCATCACCTTAAGCGATAGGGAGCTTGATCTCGTCAAAGGAAAATATAAATACCTCGCGGTCAATTTCCCCGAAGGGTATGCCTATAACCCCGAAGGCGGGGAATGGGTGACTTCTAATGAAGAGGTCGCCTCGGTGAGCCAGGTAGGCAAAGTCACCGCGCTTAAAGAAGGGGACGCCTATATCCGTTATATCGCTTCCACCGGGGTGAGCAGCGCCTCCTGCTTGGTACACGTCTATGATTCCGCCGCCTCCATCCAACGGGAATGGGTCAAGGTCGATGATATGGATTCCATCGCCGAGGGGGACCGTCTCATCTTCGGCTGCCCGGAATTCGGCGTGGTCGCCACGCTTGACCGGGTCGATGGGTATCTCAAAGCCAAACCGGCGACCTTCGCCGATGCGGGGGCGAAGCTATCCTCTTTCGACGAAGCCGCGGATTTCTACGCGGGGGAGGAGGGGAAATCCTTTCTCTTGGAGAACCAAGAAGGTCAATACCTCGCCGGCAGGCATAATGACTATCGTAATGGCCTTTCCTTCCTCAATAACGCGAACAAGGGGCAGACCCATTGGATCTTCGAGACCCCCGATGGCTGCGAGAAAGGCTATTGCGTCAACTACGACATCGAGGATGACCTATGGCTGATGTTCAACAAGGTCAATGACTCCGATATCCGATTCAACCTATACGACTCCAATGAGACGGCCTTTATGAAACTATCGACCGTCTATCGTTACCAGATCGTGCGTTGAGCTTTTGGCCGTTATCAATGCCAAACAAGGAAAGCGTTCGCTTCTTTTCCCTTAATCATTGCATTTGCCCTTATTTTCGCGGCGTATTTAAGGGGAACGGCAAGGAATTATTTTCCTAATCCTATGTATAATCTCTTATTTTCGCTATGTTTTGGGAGATTAATTAATCCTGATATAGAAAGTGGACCGGCCTGAACTGTACCCCAAATCCTGGACAACAGGAGGAGGGGTATTTTTCATGAAATACACATTGGAATTCAAACTCGAGTGCGTCGAGAGGTACAAGCGATCGCATTCATACGTCTATCCACCTGGCATCAAAAGCAAGGGCTCCTTCAGATCCCACGTCCTGGATTGGGTGAGGCTGTACGACGATTTGGGGGTCGACGGGCTGAGGCACAGCGGCACCAACAGAGAGTGGACCGCGCAGGATCGGTTCGGCCTGGTGGCGAAGGCCCTCGCCGGGCGCTCGATCGCAGACGTGGCCAGGGAGGCCCGCATATCCAGCGGGCAGCTCTTCCAATGGGTGAAAAGGTATAGGGAAAAGGGCATGGATGGCTTAGAATGCCGTCATGGGAGACCCCCGAAGAAACCGATCATGCCGAAGAAGAAAGCGAAACTGACCCCGTCGGAGAGGGAGGAACTCGAGATCCTCAGGGCGAGGAACGAATACCTCGAGGCGGAGAACAAAAAAAAAAAAAAATTAG
>ONGB01000072.1 GCA_900317295.1 uncultured Erysipelotrichaceae bacterium | reverse complement strand
TATGGGGCGCTGCTTGGCGGCGGCCATTACGATGGGATGCTCTCCAATTTCGGCGGCCCGAAGGAAAACGATTCCGGAGTGGGCTTCGCCATGGGCGTCGAACGCATCTATTCCCTCTTAAAGGAAATGGGCCACATGGAAGACGTGGGCCACTCCGTCGACATCTACGCGATGCCGATCGGGGAAGAGGTCTTGGACGATGGCTTCGGCCTCATCGGAAGCCTCCGCGCCGCCGGGTTCGCCATCGAAATGCCCTATCATCCTTCCAAAATGGGGGTGATGTTCAAGAAAGCCGCGCGCTCCGGGGCCCAACTCGCTTTGATCTTCGGCCGCGACGAACTCGATAAAGGCGTCGTCCAACTAAAGAATCTCAAGACCTTCGAGCAAAAAGAAGTCGCCATCGAGGATTTGGAAGAAACCCTAGAAGGCGAGCTCTCCGCATTAGAAGAAGAACATCATCATGAACACTGCGATTGCCATGATCATGGCGAGGCAAAATAAGGAGAAATCATCATGGAAAGAAGCGACTATAACGGCGAATTGCGCCTAAAAGACGTCGGAAGGAACGTCACCCTTTTAGGGTGGGTCTCCAACAAACGCAACCTCGGGGGCTTGGTCTTCATCGACCTCCGCGACAATACCGGCATCGTCCAATTGATCGCCAAGGATCCTTCGATCCTCCCCGACGTCCGAAACGAATACGTCGTCGAAGCCAAAGGGGTGGTGGAGAAGAAAGACGTCCCCAACAAGAACCTCGCGACGGGGGAAATCGAGATCGCCTTGACCTCGCTCCGCGTCATCAACAAAGCGGAGACGACTCCCTTTATCATCGCCGATAAGAGCGACGCCCTCGAAGAAACGCGCCTCAATTACCGTTACCTCGACCTTCGTCGCCCCGTGCTTTTCCATAACCTCAAGACCCGCGCGGCCATCGTGAAGGTTTGGCATGAATATTTCGACGCCAACCGCTTCGTCGAGGTGGAGACGCCGATTCTCAATCTCTCCTCCCCCGAAGGGGCGCGCGATTACCTCGTGCCTTCCCGTGTGCATCCGGGCTCTTTCTATGCGCTTCCCCAAAGCCCACAGCTATGGAAACAGCTTTTGATGGTCGGCGGGGTCGAGCGTTATTACCAAGTCGCCAAATGCTTCCGCGATGAAGACCTTCGCGCCGATCGCCAGCCGGAATTCACCCAGCTCGACGAAGAAGTCTCCTTCATGGATCAGGACCAAATCCTCGCCCTTAACGAAGGCTTCCTCAAAAAACTCTTCAAAGAAGTGGCGGGGGTCGATATCCAAACCCCGCTTCGCCGCCTCAAATACTGGGACGCGATGGATACCTACGGCTCCGATAAGCCCGATACCCGTTATGGCCTAAAGCTCCATAACATCGAAAAGGAAATGGAAGGCGTGCCCTTCAACGGATTCGAAGGCGCCCCTTATAAGCGCGCGCTCGTCATCCCCGGCCAAGCCGCGGAAACAAGCCGCAAAGTCCTCGATGACCTCCAGATGGAGGCCAGAAAGTTCGGCCTTAAGGGCGTTTTGTCGCTTAAGTTCCTCTCCGGGAAGCTCGAAGGCTCCTTCACCAAGTTCTTGGATGAAGCTCACCAGGCCGCCCTCATCGAAAAGCTCGGGCTTAAGGAAGATGACCTCATCCTCTTCGCCGCGAGCCCCTCGCGCCGCTACGCGGACTTCGGCATGGGCGCTCTTCGTAGCCTCTATGGCAAGAAGCTTGGCCTCATCCCGCCGCATTCCTTCGATTTGCTTTGGGTCGTCGACTTTCCGATGTTCGATCCGGTGGAAGGGGAGCCCGGCCGCTACACGGCGGAACACCATCCCTTTACGCGTCCGCGCGATGAAGACCTGGCGAAGCTCGACACGAAGCCGGAAGAAGTCTTGGCCTATGCTTATGACATCATTATCAATGGTTACGAAGCCGGTGGGGGAACCCTCCGTATTTATGACCACGACACCCAATGGAAGATCTTCAAGCTCCTCGGGCTTTCTGATGAGGATGTCGCCAAGAAGTTCGGTTGGTTCATCGACGCCTTCCGTTATGGCGCCCCGCCCCATGGCGGCATCGCCTTCGGTTTGGACCGCCTCGCGATGATCCTTTGCGAGACCGAGAACATCCGCGACGTTGAGGCCTTCCCGAAGAACCTGCAAGCGGTGGACCCGACCTCCAAAGCCCCGACCCCCGTGACCGAAGATCAGTTGGAAATTCTTGGTATCCAAATCAAGAAAGACTGAAATAATATACTTTGTATATTAGAAATACATAAAAACCACTAAAAAACTACTAGAAAGGACAAGAAGATGAAGAACGCTAAGAAAACATTGAACACTGCCGAACTATCCGTCGCAGCCATCCGTTCCACCGTCATTGACGTCATCAACAAAGCCAATTCGGGGCATCCCGGGATGGCGCTAGACGCCGCCCCGGCCCTCTATGCGCTCTTCCACGATCACCTCGTCGCCGACCCTGCGCATCCGCAGTGGGGGAACCGCGACCGTTTCGTTCTTTCCTCTGGCCACGCGTCCTCTTTGCTTTACACGATGCTTCACGTGTCTGGCTATGACGTCAGCATGGACGATCTTAAAAACTTCCGCCAGCTCGGCTCGAAGACGCCCGGACATCCCGAAATCGGGGTCACCCCTGGGGTGGACGCGACTTCTGGACCTTTAGGTCAGGGCATTGCCCAGGCCGTTGGCATGGCCATCGCCGAAAAAGCGATCGCCGCCCAATACCCCGAGGGCGAGAAGCTCATGAGCCATTACACCTATTGCCTTTGCGGCGATGGGTGCCTCGAAGAAGGCATCTCCCAAGAAGCCATCTCCCTCGCCGGCCATCTTCGTCTGAACAAGCTCATCCTTATCTATGATGAAAACGGCGCGACCCTAGACGGCCCGACCAGCGATTCGCTTACCGAGAATCAAAAACTGCGCTTCCTCGCTTCCGAATGGAACGTGATCGATGTCAAAGACGGTAATTCCGTCGAAGCGGTGTCCAAGGCCATTGGCAAAGCCAAAAAGAGCCAGGATTACCCGACTGTGATCATCATCCACACCAAAATCGGATTCGGATCAAAGCTTGAGGGTTCCCATAAAACCCACGGCTCCCCCTTAGGAGCGGAAGACGGCGCTTACGCCAAATCCCGCTACGGCTATGAGGAACCCGATTTCACGATCCCCGAAGCGGTCTATGAGGATTTCCGCAATTCCTTCCTTGCCCGCGGCACCGCGGCTTACGAAGCCTATGAAGAAACGACCAAAGCCTACGCCGAAGCCCACCCCCAGGAATGGAGGGTCTTCACCGACGCGATGGCGCTGAAGGGGAAGGGCTACCTTCCCAAACCCCGCGATTTCGCGGAAAGCAAAGCCGAAGCCACCCGCACCTCGGGAGGCAAATTCATCAGCGACCTCCACGCCTCGATGCCTTTCGCCTTTGGCGGTTCCGCCGACGTGGCCGGTTCCACCAAGACCAACGTCAAGGGCGAGCCGATCTTCTCTTTCGATAACCCGCAGTCCCGCGATGTCCATTGGGGCATCCGCGAATTCGCGATGGCCGCTTGCCAAAACGGCATCCTCCTCCATGGCGGATTAAGGACTTATGTTGCTTGCTTCTGCGTCTTCGCCGACTACATGAAGGCCGCGATCCGCATGGCGGCTTTGGAGGAAATCCCCGCGGTTTACCTCTTCACCCACGACTCCCTCGCCGTTGGCGAAGACGGCCCGACCCATCAGCCGATCGAGCAATTGGCGATGCTTCGTTCCATCCCGAACCTCGAAGTCTTCCGCCCCGCGGACGCCAAGGAAAGCGAGGCCGCGTTACGCTACGCCTTCTCCAAAACCAAAGGCCCGACCGCGATCATCCTCACCCGCCAAGACGTCCCCGTCCTGCCGTTGACCGACGAAAGCAAAGTCGAAGATGGCGCCTATCTCCTCTATGTCCCGGCGAAAAAAGCGGTGGGGCAGATCATCGCCACCGGCTCCGAAGTCGCCTTGGCTTTAGACGCCGCTGCGCTATTAGAGAAGAAAGGCCTTCCTTTGGAAGTGGTCTCGATGCCTTCGTGGGAACGCTTTGAGGCGTTGGACGAAGCCAAGAAAGCCAAGATCCTCCATCTTCCTTACGATAAGAGGGTCTCCTTGGAAATGCTTTCCACCTTCGGCTGGGCGAAATACGCCGGCAAGCAGATCGGTGTCGACACCTTTGGTGCCTCGGGCAAAGACAAGATGGTGCTGGAGCATTTCGGCTTCACCGCGATCCAGATCGCCGGGCAAGTCTCCGTTTTATTGGAGGGCAAATAAACATGGCCATCTTAGCGATTCATAACTATTCCCGTTTAGGGAAAATGGGCATCAACACCGAAGCCCTCCGTTCCATTGCCTCCAAGGCGGTTTCCGAAATCCCCGGGGCCAGCGTCTATGGCGAGAAAGAGAAGGGGAAGAAGAAAAGGAACAACGTCTTCACCCTTAACGAAGGGGTTCGCGTGACGCTCAATCCTGAAGGGAAGGCCATCATTTTCCTCAACGTCAGCATCCCCTCGGGGAACAATGTCTCTGACATCTGCCTGCTCATCCAGCAGAAAGTCGCGGAGGCCGTGAGCCTTTCCTGCGACACCATCCCGATGGAGGTGAAGGTCCGCGTGGCCAAAATCGTCGGATGACCAAGAAGGAAGCCAACGACAAATTCGACCGTTGCCTGCGGTTTTACCAAAAGTTCGGCACCGCCTTGTTTTTGCCTTCGCTCGCCGGGTTGTTTTCCTTGGCCGTCAACGCGATCGGCGGGCTATCGCTATCGGCGTTGGTCCCAGGATATTGCCAATTGGTCCGCTCCTATGCGGGTATCGATGGGTGGATCCTTGCCCTCATCGGCTCGGCTTATTTCTTTGCCGCCCTTGCCTTGACGATCTTCCTCGCCAAGGGGAAGGTGTGGTGCTTATATGTGCAGCTAGGCCTATTCGTCGCCGACTTCGCCACGCTTTTCTTCCTAATTGGAAGGATTACCCCGGTGGACCTTGTTTTAGCTATCGTTTGGCATGCGCTTTTCCTCGGCGTCGGGGTCACCGCCATCGTCTTCGCGATCAAGGCGCAACGCCTCCTTAACCAACACGGCGATTGGATTCTCGGGAAATAGTTTCCAGGAATTGCGGGCGCATGATATGATTAGGGCGCTTTTAAAGGGGCATGGATCTTTATGACGGATGAAACACTCGAACGGAACGACGAAACGGTAGGGGAAGAGACCCCTAAGTCCCGCAACGCCACCCAAAGCGAGGCGATGTCCGCTATTTTCGCCATCTTGACCCATTTCTATATGGATCGCCCGGTCGACGTCGAAGCTGCCGTCTCCGGCGCTTGCGGCGAAGACTACGAAAACTGCCCCTATTTCCCGAAGGCCGCGGCCATCATGACGGTCAAAAAACTCGGTGAGGCCATCGATTTCTATAAGCCCTTCCTAAGGAAGTGGACCTTCGATCGCCTCAATCGCACCGTCCAATCGATCCTGATTCTTTCTTACGTTCATTTCTTTTATCTGGAGCCGGAAGTCGATAAGGCCATTGTCATCGACATCGCCGTCAAATTAGCGAAAGCCTATGCGGGGGATAAGGATTATCGCTTCGTGAATGCGATTCTCGACAATTCGCTGAAACGCCCCGCGGAAAGCGATGACTGAATCCCGCCCATTCTTAAGCGTCACCGAGCTCTCCGAGCGCATCAAAGCCGGGCTCGAGGCGCTTTTTCCTTATCCTCTCCGCGTCAAAGGGGAGGTCTCCAATTTCAAAATCTATCCCTCGGGCCACGCCTATTTCTCCCTGAAGGACGGGAAAAGCATCCTCTCCTGCGTGATGTGGGGGAGCCAAGTCCAGCGGTTGACCGCCAAAGGTGGAACGTTGCCCAAAGACGGGGATGAGGTCCTCGCCG
>ONGB01000042.1 GCA_900317295.1 uncultured Erysipelotrichaceae bacterium | reverse complement strand
AGGCGGACGGTGTCGCCGTCTTTAGCGCCTTTGGCCTTCAGCGCCTCGTCGACCCCAAGCCTATTAAGGTATTGGATCAGCTGGGCGACACCGGCGTCGGTCGAGAGGTTGATGAGCGCGTATTTCTTTGTGATTTCATTCCCGGTGAGGATGAAAAGATGATCGGAGGGATGGAGGATCTCAAACGGGGCTTCGGGGGCGTCCTTGTGGGCATCATAGACCTTCATGCCGCCTTCTTCCTCTTCCTTCATGCCCTTGAGCTTGAATTCGGGGGTCTTCTGGACGAGCTCGAAGACTTTCTTCATCAATAGATTGACGTTTTCTTCCGTATAGGCGGAGATGCCGATGGAGGTTTGGCCGATCGCTTTGTCGAAAGCCGCTTTCCTTTCGAGGGCTCCCTCGCTATCCATCTTGGAAGCGACGACGATCTGCGGGCGCTTTTCCAAATCCGCGCCATAGAGGCGGAGTTCTTCGTTGATCGCGTTATAGTCGGCGATCGGGTCCCGGCTCCCATCCATCGAAACAAGGTGGACCAAGACGCGGCAGCGCTCGATATGGCGAAGAAAGGCGATGCCTAGTCCTTTGCCTTCATGGGCGCCTTCGATAAGCCCGGGAAGATCGGCCAAAACGAATTGGTTCTGCCCGTCTTCCAAAGTGACAACGCCTAGATTCGGCACGAGCGTAGTGAAAGGATAATCCGCGGTCGGGACGTTGGCTTTCGAGACGATATTAAGCAAGGTAGATTTGCCAACCGAGGGGAAACCGACCAAGCCGGCATCAGCGAGCAGCTTCAGCTCAAGGATGATTCTTTTCCTTTCGCCGGGGAAGCCGTTTTCAGCGACTTTCGGAGCGCGGATGCGGCTGGATTTGAAGGCGGTGTTGCCCCTGCCTCCCCTGCCGCCTTTGGCGACGATGACTTTATCGCCCTCGTTTTTGAGATCGGCGATGAAAGTCCCGGTTTCTTCTTCGTAAATGACCGTGCCGACAGGCACTTCAGAGACGACATCAGGCGCGGCATGGCCAAAGCGCATGCATTTATCCCCTTTCTCGCCGTCTTGGGCGATCAGGGCTTTTCCATGACGGTAGGCGAGCAATGTATTGACGTTTTTCCTTGCAACCAAAATGACGGAGCCGCCCTTGCCTCCATTACCCCCATCGGGGCCGCCTCTAGGGACGTTTTTCTCGCGGTGGAAAGAGATGGCACCATCTCCGCCCTTACCGCTTCGTACTTCGATAATCGCGCGATCAATGAGCATCGTCTTCCCCTTTCCCGTCTACGAAATCCCCTTCTCCTTTCGGATCGGCGTCATTATCGTAGACGATTTCCTTCGCCTCTTTTTTGGCTTGTTCTTTCACATAGGAGGCATGTTCCAAGGTCCGCGAATCGACCACGGCGTCTCGCTGGGCCGTTAAGATATCCTCCATCTCGTTTTTGCCTTCGTCTGCCTTGCGCTCCTCCTCGCGATATTTCGCGGGCAAAGAGGACGGGTTCTTCGCGATGTAAGCCTTCTCCGCTTCCGGAGAGGGGAACCAAAGGGAGGATTTGGCATTGATAACGACGGTCGAGGAGGCTTTGTCATGGAAGGCTTGATGGTTCTTCGAGAGCACCAGCACGATGAAGTCGACGACGAAATATAGCAAAAACAGCGGGAAAACGATCAACGGATGGGGAATCAAGGTGGCAAACATCGGAAGCACGATCATGGAGTAATGGAAAAGGATGCGACCTTTCGAAGCCGAATACCCATCCGCGCCTAGAATGGCCACCCCGAAGATCTTCTTTCCCAATGTCTGCCCATTAGGCAAAACTAGAGGCAGGACGACGAAGAAAACCAAGGGACCGAGAACGACGGAGGGGATCAAAGAACCATAGAAGGCATAGATCTCCTGATCGTGGTAATGGTCAAGTTTGGGCTGCGCCATGAAATGGGCTTTGGCCCTTTGGAAGAAAGCCTTGCTCGAATTGGCTTGATAGATGGAAAGGAAGACGCTTTTGGCGCTATCCAAAGAAGCCGCATCGGTTTTCTTTTCGTCGAAGATCGCTTGATAAGACGGCTTAAGGACCGGCATCGCGTCGTAGGCGAAGCCTTCGCTTGAGGGGATGGTGAAGAAGGTGTTGCCCGTTCCATCCTCTTGAATGCCAAAGCAATGCGAATAGATCCAGCGGCCAACATCTTTTAAATACGCGGCCGAACCCTTTTCGGCGGAGGAGGAGAATTCGTCGGAGGAGAAGAAAACGTAGTTCCCGCCGTTCCCGACCTTTTCATAGAAATAGGTCCAGGCCTTCTGCTCCACTTCTTCGTATTGCTCGTAAAGATCGAGGCCCTTTTTGCTTACGTCGGGCGCGTAATTGATGAGTTTGTTGCCCTCTAAGGTAGAGAAGCCGGAATCGACACATAAATCGTTATAGGCCGCGGTGGCTTGCTCGCCATGGAATACGCCGGAATATAGCAACCGGGATCCCAAGGTAAAGTAAAGGATCACGCCAAGCAGAAGAACGAGCCCAAAGTCGACAAAAAAAGCGCCGGAAGTCCTTAAATAACCAGCGGGGCGAATGTAAGTGGGGATCTTTCTTTTTGCCACGGGTAGATTTTACTCTCTCACGCCCAAAAGAAAAGCCCGCCGGGCGGGCTTTCCATTGGTTAAAGGCGCGGGCCTATTTCAGCACGACGACCGAGTATCCGGGGATGCTCGACGCGCTGAAGGTGCTATCGACGGCGAAGGAGTTGTTATAGGTAGCAACGACCTTCTTCCCTTTGATCGCCGCGTCTCCATTGACCGAAACGGGGTTCCGGTCAAAGTTGACGACGACGTAATAGGTCGATCCACCGCCGCTGCGGGTGAAGCAGAGGCTGTTCGCCTGGTTGGTGCCGTTAAGGTTGTTATCGCAAGTCTCGGCGAACGAACCGGTGACCAAAGCGGCAGGGTTGGCGTTTTTAAGCGCGGCGAATTTCGCCATGATGGAGTAATCGGAGTTGGCGTTGGTTTCTTGAATCGTCGCGGGGATGACGGAGTCGGAAGAGTTGACCGAATCGCTTTCCACCGGTTGTCCAGATCCCGTGACATAGTAGTCGGTGGTATAGCTGCCATCGCCTTTTTCGCCATGGGCGACCCACTTCATCGGCTGGCGGTACCAGAGGTCGGCGTAGTCGCTATTGGCGTCTTTGCCTTCTGGGAAGTTGCCGACCATGCCGATTTCATCGCCATAGTAGATCCAGGTGATGCCAGGAAGCATCAGCTCGGCGAGTTTAACGCACATCGCGCTCTTTTCAAGGTCGGCGTAGGTACCCGTAGTGACGTTCCCTTGCTTGGAGATGCCTTGGGAATTGCCAGTGCCGGCGATGCGGTTGATCACGCGGGCGATGTCGTGGTTGGAAGTGAACATGCCGGGGAGCGAAGCATCGCCGCGGTATTCGTTATACCGCTTATAGAGTGAAGAGAAGCCCCAAGGCTTTCCATCGGCGGCCGCGAAGATGCCGCCGCCGTCGCGCACGCCCTTCTTGGTGTCGGCCTGGTCGGCGGAAAGGCTGTAACTTCCGCCTTCTAGGGCCCAACCTTTGGCGGTGCCGAAGCCGCTGGTGCTACCGGTGCGGCCGGTCGCTGCGGCGCTGGTGAGGTTATAGTAAGAATAGAAGTCGAACATCGAATCGAACGCTTTGTAGTAAGGCAGGACGTGATAGGCGTGGCCATCGAAGTTCTCGCCGACGAAGAAGACGTCGCGCCCAGCCTGTTCGGCGACCTTGGTCTTAAGTTCGTGGAAGAAATTGAGGTTCTTCGAGAGATTCGAGGAATAATTCTTCACGTCGATGTCAAAGACGACGGTGTCGCTGGAGCGGGCGGTCTGCTCGTCTTCCATGAAGATGTGCTTGACCGCGTCTAGGCGGAAGCCATCGACGCCGGATTTCACCCAATCCGCCGACATTTTGATGACGGCGTCGCGGGTGGGCTGGTAGGCGTAGTTGAGCTCCGGCATGCCCGAGCCGAACTTGGCGTAATAAGAATACGGGTGATCGCCATAGGGATACCAAGAGTTCGCCGGCTTGATGACGGTTTGCTCCTTGTGGTTGCCCCATTGATAGAATCCGCGATAATCCGGATCGAGGTTGGCGGAGGCGCTGAACCAGTTGTTCGAGGTGGAGGTGTGGTTCAAGACCAAGTCCATGACGACCTTCATGCCATATTCGGGCGAATGGGCCTTTTCGATGAGGTCCATGTAATCCTGATAGGCGCTTTCGGCGGTCGGTTCTTCGCCATTAGAATTCGGCGAAGCCGAGGAACCGAACTTCGGGTCGACTTTGGCGTAGTCGACGATGTCATAACCATGGTAGGAATCCGAAAGCTGGATCGGGGTGAGCCACAGGGCTTTGACGCCGAGGTTCTTCAGATAATCAAGTTTCTGGTTGATGCCATAGATGTCGCCGAAGCCATCGCCGTCAGAATCGGCGAAGGAGGAGACCATGATTTGGTACCCAACGCCGAGGTTCTTGAAGTCGGCAGCCGTGCGCGGGGTGGTCGAAGGCGTGTTCCAGTTGACGTTGTCATAGGCGTTATCGCCATAGGTGACGTCGGAACCGTCATCATCTTCGAAGGGGTCGGCGATTTCGGTGATCGGCGCTTCGGAAGGATTGTAGACTTTATCCTGCACGACGAAGGCGTGATAGGCCGTGCCGCCTGTGACTTCCATCTTATATTCGTCAAGGGCGAGGTAGACGTTGCCGCCGTCATTGGTCCAGAAGCCATCGCCCTCTTCCTGGGTGACGGGTTTCCTCGTCGCGGATTGGACGATTTGAATGCCGATTTGGGTAGAACCCTCGAAGGTCATCGTATTATCGAGCATTTTCTTCTTATCCGCGTCCCAGCCGGAGGGATAGGAAGCGGTCAAATCGATGTCGATATAAGCCCCGCCGATGCGGTCGACCAAAGCATTGCCCGTCGCGGACATGCGGTCACTAGAGGTGGTCCTGCCCGCCCAGTCGATGCGGGTTCCTTCGCCGGCGGTCGGCTTATAAGGCCAAGCCCAAACGTCCCAAGGAGCATAATCTTGGGCCGTATTGAGGTAACGGTAATAATGGAGGTAGAAATGGTTGGGAACGGATTTCGCCTTCAAATCAGCGAGATATTCCTCCACTTCCCTTTCGGTGGCGGAGGATCCGCCCTCCTTCTTCCAGTGGCCATAAAGGGTCAGATTCTTGGCCGGCATCCCTTTGGAGAAATCAAAAGGCGTGTCGGAATCGTAAGCGGAAGCCTTAGCGCGGTAAGTTTCATACCATCCGGCGAAGACATAGCCATAGCGGCTCGGGGTAGGCGCGGTGATTTTCTCCCCGGCGGAGAAGGTCATCGGCTGCACCGCTTCATCGGCATCCGGCGCGTAGAAATTCAGCGTGTAGATGGCCTCCGCTTTGATCGCGGAACCGCAAGCGCCTAGGGCCGTCGCCGAGGCGATGGTGCAGGAAAGCAAGAAAGCGGAACGAACGAGTAATGTGGTCTTAAATTTCATGAATACACCCCCTTAGGCGGATTGTTGAATCCAGAATATGCCATTTTTATTGACATAGATATCGAAGGTGCCGGATTGTTTGCAGCGGATATTTTGCCCGCCCATGCCATCATCAGCCCCTTCGAAGTGGGTAACGCCGGCGTTAGGCACTTCTCCATCGGTGGCCTTGGAGACCTTCTCCCAGCCAAACCAATCGGTGCCATCGGTTACTTTGAATTTGTCCCCGACGGCGAAAGTGATTTCGAGGACGCAGCCTTTATCATCCGATCCCGGGTTGGAATAGAGGGGGATGGCGTCCGCCGCGCTCCAGTCATCGGCTTTCCATAGCGATCCATCGCCACGAAGCTGCCAGGAGACGGTCGTCGAGCCCGCGGGGCCATGCCCGGTCGCGCTTTGCCCTTGGCTAGAATCTTCGCTCGTGCTCTCAGAAGAATCGGAAGAGTCAGAAGAATCGGAGGATTGCTCTCCACCGCCTCCGCCGCCATCATAGGTGAAGCCGGCGAAAATATCCCAGTTAGCCGTGATTTTCGTAGAGAAATCGAATTCGACTTTTAGGGCGCTATCCGCGTACCAAGTATCGAAGGTATATCCCTCGGATTTGGTCGGATTAGCGGGTTTTTCCACGGTTTTCCCATCGGCGACCTGCACGGTTTTGTAAACCGCCTCGTCGACATAGAATTTGACGTCCCATTTCAAACTGGAACGCGAAGCGGTCCCACCGCCGCAAGAAGCCAAAGCGGCCGCGGACAACGCGAAGAGCCCAAGGGTCTTTAAGAACTGATTGGAACGCATATCTCCTCCTTTGATCTTAGTAAGACCTAACAACTAGGAACTCGTATTTGAACGCGCCTAGTTTTTCGTTGGTGATGGTGAATTTTTGGCCTTTGGTATGGTCGTTGGTGCTCGCGTAGATGACTTCGATATTGCAGTTGCCGCATCCGAGGTCTTCCACATTCCCGGTCATCCTGCCACCAAGCACGATGAAATAATTCTGATTGTTCCTGCCCTTCAGGTAGTCGGCGATCAAAGGTTTGCCTCCATCGTCATAAGTGCTGTTGAAGACGTTGTTGACGGTATGGTCAGCGAGTTCATCGAAAGACCGCCCGAAAAGGGTGGACATCATCTCATTGCGCCCGATGATGGCCTCCTTCATTTTGAGGTAATAATCGTAATATTTGACTTTGCGGTCCCATTTGAAGGAGTTGACGTCGTCGCCATATTGATAGGAGTTGCGAACGAGCCAATTGCCCGAAGCGAGCTCGATGCCGTCGCCTTCGATCCAAGAGCCGTACTTATCGCTCTTATGGGCGTAGGATTCGCGCATTTTGCCGATCATCGGATCGGAGGGGGTCATGACCTTCTGACGGAAGATTTCATCCCCGCCGTTAAGGAAGGCGATGCCCTGGTTATAGAAGCAGGCGGCGTTAGCGGCGACACAGGCTTTGAAGACGTCGCCGGTGGTATCGTCGATATCGGCGGTCGAAGCGCCTTTGATGCAATAGTTCAATTGATCGTAAAGCGTGTAGTTATCGTGGCACGCCACATAGGAGACGGCCTGATACGGGTTCATGCCGCGGCGAGAGTCTTTGTTATCGACGTTGGCACCGATGATGCCCTCGGCCGCGCGGGCCTTGGTCTCATTGTTCAAGTGCTCGCTGCCTTGGGAAAGGAAACCATAGGCGGGAGTGACGTCGCCGTCCTTGGTATTGCCCTTCATGCCGTCGCGGAAGCGGTCGTTGAAGCAACCGACGACTCCTTTGCCTCGGCAATCGTAGAGCTCTTGGTAAACGTTTTCGGTGCTGCAGGCTTTATATTTGCTCGAAAGGCCAGGTCCTCCGAAGCCAGACCAACCTTCGCCGTAGACGACGATGTCGGGATCGACGTCATATAGGGCGGCCTTGACGTCTTTCATCGTTTCGGTGTCGATGCAGCCCATCAGGTCGAAGCGGAAGCCCTTGATGTTGTATTTCTCGGCCCAGAAGACGCAGGAATCGACGATGAACTTGCTCATCATCGGCCTTTCGGAAGCCGTGACGTTGCCAACGCCGGTCCCATCGAAATAGGAGCCATCCGCGGTGCGGCGGAGGTAATAATCGGGGACGATCTTCTGCAAGGGGTTGCCGTTAATGGACGCGAAATGGTTATAGACGACGTCCATGATGACGCGGATGTCTTTCTTCGCGAATTCGGTGACGAGGTTGCGGAATTCGTAAATTTTGCTGACCCCGTCGAAGGGATTGGTCGCATAAGATCCTTCGACGCAGTTGTAGTTAAGCGGGTTATAACCCCAGTTATAAGCCGGGGCTTTTGCGATGATGGAGCCTTCGGTCTTGGTGTACTCGCGGAATTCGGAGACCGGCTTGTCTTTGGCATCAAGCCACCGCTCATCGTTATCCTGGTCGAAAACCGGCAAAAGCTGGACGGCTTTGATCCCAGTTTCGGCGATGTGGTCGAAGCCAGTGGTCACTGTTTTCCCGGAAGCCTCATCGTGATATACGGTGCCGGATTCCACAAAGGCGCTATAGGTCCCACGGCGGGAAGTCCCTTGCCAAGAGGAGTCCATCGTCAGATCGCGAATATGGGCTTCGTAAACGGATAGCTCATTCGGGGAATGGATGTCGGTGAGGAGCTGCCCAGAGGCGACTTTGTCGAAATCCTCGGGCACTTCTAATTCATCCCAATCGACGATGGTGCCGCGCTTTCCGTTGATGCCGGAGCTTTGCGCGTAGGGGTCGATGACTTCTTGGGTGCCCGCGGAGTTGGTGACGATATAGGTATAGAACGCGGGTTCATCAGGAATCAGGTAATCCCCTTCGAGTGTCAAAGCCCAGACGCCATGATCGGTATAGGCCATGTCATAGGCGCTGCCCCAGTTGGCGGAGGCGTCGAACTCATCGAATAGGTCGCCAGGGGTTCCGGCCCAATAGAGGCGGACTTGGACGCGCGAGGAAGTCGGTGCCCAGACCTTGAAGGTCACGGATTCGTGGGTGGCATTAGAAACGCCGAGGTCCTTCCCCGTGTAGACGTATTTGCCGCCTTTTTGGAATTCCTGGGTATCGAACAAGGAAGTGAAGGAAGCGGATTTCGCTTTGACTTTGCCGGGGTTGCTGACCATCTTGGCTTCGATCGTGTAGTTGATGTAAGGCAAAACGTCTTCATCGAATTTGATATCGAATTCGTTAGTGGAGGCTCCGGTGCCGGATTTGACGAGGTAACGCGGTTTTTGGATCACCCTATCTTCGGCATTAAGCGCGTAATAAGAAGAATCGAACGCATAGATCTCATAAGAGGAAACGAGGCCCACTTCCGCCGCCGGGCGGTCGCCTTGCGTTCCGGCGCCGGCGATATGAAGCGTGCGCCAATCGGTGAATTTGGCGGTGCCGATGCGGTCGCCTAACGCGTCTTCTCGTTTGGTATAGGTATCGATGTTCCCACCTTCCCCTTCGCAGGAATAGATGGTGATCATTCCTTCTTCTTCAAAAGGTTTGAAGCGGCCATAGGCGCAGATCGTGTCGGTGCTTTGGCCAGACCAAGTGGCTTGGTTTTTGATGATGAAGCAGAATTCGGTGGAGATGGTGCCGGCCCAAGGGGCTTGGCTCAAATCGAAAATCTTATAGACGCCATATTCGTCGGGGCTCGTTTGGTTATCGAATTGGTATTCGACGCCGTCGACGCCGGTTTGCCATGCCCAAATGCGCTTATTGGCGTAGTCGCCCGCGTCATTATGGTAATAAACCTTTACCTTACCGTGATAATCGGTGTCTTCATAGGAAACCTCGGGTTCGCTAGATTCGGTCGAATCCCTTGATATGATTTTCCCGGATCCATCGCTGCTTTCTTCCGAGGACTTGGTGGGGGTCTTTTTGGGCCCACACCCCGCCAAGAGCGTGACCACTAAAAGGGAGCTAAGAAGTAAGACGCTTTTTTTCATGAGCTGACCTCCTGTTTAAGCAAAACGCTGGAATAACCGCCCAAAGTCAAATCGCCTCCTTTTAAGGTAGGCGCGACTTTGGCGACATTGATTTCTTCTACTAGGGCATAGCCCTGTGGAATGGCGATCGTTTCGGAAGAGACGTTGCAATTGTGGATGAGCACATAGCGGTCACCATTCCGTTCGATCTGAAGTCCGACGGCGCGGGCTTCGCCCACTTCGAAGGCGCTATAAGTCCCGTAACGGAACAAATCGTTATATTTATTGCGAATCGAAAGGACTTTGCGGTAGTGATTCACCACGCTATATCCGTCTTTTTGGGCTTGTTTTACGCCGACGGTGACTTGGTTGGCGACTTTCTTCCCCTCGGGATAGGCGCAGGTATATTTGTCCTCGCCCCACACCATCGGTTGGCGGCGCGCGGCGTCGGTGAGTTCGCTTGCCCCGCGGGAACCGATCATCTCAAGCTCCTCGCCGTAATACATAACGGGGGTGCCGGGGGTCAATAAGTAAGCGGAGGCCATGACTTTCCGCGCATCGCTTTCTTTTTTCGCTACGCGGGCAGGCGTCGGGGCGTAAGTGCCCCAGCGATCTTGGTCATGATTGGAAACGAAATAGACCACATCGGCATCTGCGCGTTTCTCTTTATAAGCCGCCTGGGTTTCCACTAGGCTTTCGACGAAACGCACCTCCCCACCAAGAGTCAGCATATCGCCGACCGATCCACGGCTATCGAGGCCGCTGGTGGGGAAAGAGAAGCAATTCATGCCGCTGGCGGCGTAAGAGGAGATGATATCCGTGGTCGGATCCCAGTCCTCCCCGACAAGATAAACATCGGGTTTCACCTTTTTGGCTTCTTGCGCCAAGAAAGACATCGCCTCGACATTCTTTTCGACGTTGCCGCTGACGGTGCCGTTATTCTCGTCGCAATAATAGTATTTGACGGCGTCGTAACGGAAACCGGCGACGCCTCTTTCAAGCCAGAATTTCTGGATGGCGGATAGGGTTTCCCGGACATGCTCGGAGTCGAAATTCAATTCTGGCATGCTTTCCGAGAAATGGGACTCGACGTAAACGCCGACCCGATCGTTGAAGTGATATCCGTCTTTTGGGGTTTTCGACCAGCAGAAATCGTTGAAATAGGGGCTTTGCCGGTCGTTGTTATAGAAGGCGCTAGCGAAGGACTCGAACCAAGAAGAACGGGCGGAGGTGTGATTGAACACCATATCCATGAGGATACCGATGCCTTTCTCGCTAGCTTTCGCCACGAGGGAATCGAAATCATCGAGCGTCCCGAAGCTCGGGTCGATCGCGTAATAATCCTTCACATCGTATTTGTGGTAGGTCGGGGAGGGATGAATGGGCGTAAGCCAAAGGTATTTCACCCCGAGGGAATCAAGATAAGGAAGTTTGTCTTCGATGCCTTTGAGGTCCCCTACCCCGTCGCCGTTAGAGTCGGCGAAGCTGCCAACGAAGATCTCGTAAATGGCCGATCCGCTAGCGTTGTCGACGTCCTCTATGTCGTAACCGGGGGTCTTATTCTGCGCACAAGAAGCCAATGCCCCGAGAATCAGGGCAAAGGCAAGCGCAGTTTTTCTAGTCTTTCGGTACTTCATAAAGGCAGTCTCCGATATGGGCTTTAGAAAGCGCGGGACTAGCCCTTGACCGCGCCGCCGGTGACGCCGGAGACGTAGTTCTTCTGCATGATGATGAAGAGGATGGAGGTCGGGATGGCGACGATGACCGCACCAGCGGCGAATTGCCCCCAATAACGGCCGCGCATGCCGTCTTGGATACCTAGCATGTTCTGCAGCTGGACGGCGACGGTGGTCGGGTTGCCGTTTTCGAAGTTCTGCGGGGAACGGAGCAAGTACCCGGCGGTGATGAACTCAGCCCACGGGCCCATGAAGGCGGTGAGGATCTGATAGACGATGATGGGTTTAGATAGCGGGAGCGTGATCTTGTAGAAGATCTGGAAACGGGTTGCGCCATCGATCTCGGCGGCTTCGTCGATTTGTTTGGAGATCGTGTCGAAGAAGCCTTTGGAGATGTAGTAACCCATGCCGGCGCCGCCGGAATAGATGATGATGAGCGACCAGATGGAGCCGACCATCTTCAAGAGCTTGAAGATTTCGTAAAGGACGATGAGGCCTAAGAAGCCAGGGAACATGCCCAAGAGAAGGATGACCTTCATCATCGTCTGACGCGATTTGAAGCGGAGACGGGAGAAGGCATAGGAGGTCGCCAAGACGAAGAGGGTGGAGATCAACGCGGAGATGACCGCGATGAAGAGGGTGTAGAAGAACGACCCGAAGTAGAGTTGCCCCTCATCGGTTATGCGAAGGAAGAAGATGAAGGCGGAGTTCTGTTGGTTCCCGTATTCATCCGTGTATTGGTTGGTGAAGATGTTTTTGAAGTTATCGAAGCCCCACTGCTGCGGGAAGAGGCGGCTTAACCCAGCCGCGCCGGGTTCGACGTTAAGGGATTGCAGGACGATCCAAAGAATCGGAAGGATCCAGACGACGACCATCACCGACAGAATCACATAAACGAGGATGTTGCTGACGATGCGGCGGGTCTTCAGAGAGCTTTCGTGTTTCGCTTTGCTTTTCTGCGAGAGCAAGATCTGCTCTTCTTGGGAAAGACCTTGCAGATTTACTTTCTTAGCCATTATTGGAATTCCTCCTCATTTTTCACGCTGCCGGTACGCTTGTACATGATGAGCGAGAAGAAGGCGCAGATCACGAACATGAGAATGCCGATGACCGAGCCCATGGCGTATTCGGGCTCCGGCTTATTGGCCGTGATTTTGAATAACCAAGTGATCAATAGGTCGGTGTGGCCGGCGTTCATCTGCCCAAGTTCGTCTAGCAGGGTCGGGCCGCCGCCGGACAAGAAGTAGATGACGTTGAAGTTGTTGATGTTACCGATGAAGGTGGTAAGCAAGGACGGCCCGGTGACGAAGAGGATGTAAGGCATCGTGATCTTCCAGAACTGGGTCCAAGGCGAGGCACCGTCGATCTGGGCGGATTCGTAGAGGTCCGCCGGGATGTTCATCAAGATGCCCGAAGTGGAAAGCATCGTATAAGGGATGCCGACCCACATGTTGAAGATAATGATCATCATCTTGATGAAGACGAAGTTCGAATCGAGCTCAAAGGCCGGGGTGCCGTTAGTGATTTGGCTAAGGAACGGGATCTTCCAGCCGAAGGTCGAGGACAAGTATTCGTTGATCGGGCCGTCGCTAGCGAAGAGCAAGGAGACGACGAGCAAGGTGATGAATTGCGGGATGGCGATCGTGATGACGAACATCGTGCGCCAGAATCCCTTGAATTTGATGCCTTTCTTGTTGATAAGAAGCGCGAGGATGATACCAAAGATATAGTTGGTGAACGTGGAGAAGATAGCCCAGATGATGGTCCAACGGAGCAAGGTCAAGAAGGTGGTGACGAAGGAACCGCCGCCCATGCCGAAGACCTGGCCCC
>ONGB01000078.1 GCA_900317295.1 uncultured Erysipelotrichaceae bacterium | reverse complement strand
TCATCGCCGACTTCATGAACGACATCGACAGCGAAGACGATGATGATTAAGAAAGACGGCCCGGATTGCTCCGAGCCGTTTTCCTTGCCTTATTTAGGCGACAATCTCCGCAAATTCAGAGATAGTGACGATGGTGAGATTCGTAGTGTCCAGACGCTGCATGAGGTTTGCTTTCTCTTCTTCGTTGTAAACAACCAGTTGTTTCACGGCGAGGTTTCGCTTAAGTTTGTATCCTTTGGCAATCCAATCTTTGATTGAAGGAAGCGTTTCGTCGATATGACGCTTCATCTCAAGGGAGACGCTGAAGAGGTGATCGAAGTCATATTCGACGCCGTCATCAAGGGATAACAAGGCATTGAGTTCATCATTGAATGGCTTGAGCCTCGCCTTTTCTTTTTCGTCGGTGATTCTCTTCCGGACCTTTTCGCGGTGCTGCTTCTGCATCTTCTGATACGCGGGGATGGAATCGAAGGCACAGTTCTGGCATTCCGAGATGAGTTGATCCACGCTCTTTCTAGCTTTTTCGCATAGTGCCTTGAGGATGAGCATCGTCATCAGGGAGTCGTCGTCCGGTCTATGGGCGACGATGCCTTCCGCGCGGATGCCGAGGGCTTCCATCGCCTTCTCGAGTGAAGGGGTTTTGTCCGGTTTCATGACGGTTTTGTAGAGTCTCTGGACATCGTAGCTCACGAAGGAGAACTTCGGAAGCCTATAGCGATAGCAGTTATCAAGCAAGGCTTGGATATCGTTCTCCCCGGCCCAGAGGAAGATCATGAGGCCTTCCTGGGAGAGAAGGAACTTGAGGTTGTCGTAATGGTCGTCGAAGGGATTCGCAGCGAAGTACTCTTCTTCGGCATGCGCCAAGACGAGGTCGCGTCCGTCTTTACGCCCGACGAGGTTGAACCGGGCGTCCCTGCCCTCACCGGGATGAATGAGGACATCGCGCTTGCCACCGGGGATGGGATTGAAGGACTCGTCGGTGGTGACGAAGCCGTATTCGCAGAGTTTGTAGATGTTGTTGAAGCAATTGGAGCTTTCGGTGTCTAAGAATAGGTATCTCATTGGTTTTCTTCCTTTCTTTCGAGGCTTGCCAAGTTGAAGCTTGGGCGGACCTCTTCTTTCTTTAACAAGTAGATATAGCAGGCGATGGTCGGGACGAGGTCGAGCGCGGTGCCAATCCCGAACATCAGGGCGATGCCAGTCAATGTCGGTTCGAACACCCCCACTTTCCAGAGAATGAACATCGTCACGTAGTAGATCCCATTGGTCGCGATGGATTCAATCAGCATGTATTGGGTTTTACCCCTGCCGTAGATGGTGCCGTCGAACACGCAGTTGAAGATATAGGCGATGTAGAACCCGGATTGGATCAACACCACATAGAAGACGGTCTCGTAGGCATCGGTGTTCAGCACATACTGCAAGAAAGGCTTCCATAGGGGAATAGTCGCGAACCATAAAGCGGAGAATAACGTGGATATCACGAGGTAACCCAAGGTTTTGGTCTTGATGTTCTCTTTGTTTTCCGCGGTCTCTTTCTTGATGACATCATATAGGGCGGTCGCCGGGAGCAATAGCCAAGTCCAAATGAAGTTATTCGCCACCCAGTAAGTCCCCTGCTCGGAAATGACGTTCACTAGACGCGAGATCATCACCATGAACGCGACATTGCGGACGAGGGATTCTAGTCCGGAGAATAAGCCGATTTTGCCATATTCTTTGAGCCATCCGAACTCTAGCTTCTTCTTGCGGAACACGTGGATGCCTTCACGCCGGAGCATGAGAAAGGCCGAGAGGACAAGGATGAGCGAGGTGACGATGTTGGCGATGGCGATACCATTGACCCCGATGTTGAGCGAGAACGGGAGTTTGGAGATCAAGAAGGTATCCAAAAGCATCGATAACACCATCTGGATCCCCAGCTGAATATACATGTATTTGTCCTTGCCAATGGTGACGAGCAGGACGGTGATGAACTTGGAGACGATGGAGATGCAGCTCGCCGCCGATTCGATGCGGATATAGGTGACGGTCGCTTCTAACGTCGAGGGGTCGCTGGCCATCCATTGGCATAACGGACGAGCCAAGGAAACGATGAGAATGGATAACGTTAAGTAGGCCCCAAAGGAAATAAGGAGCCCTACTCTTGTCTTGTTTTCCAATTCTTCCTTGGATCCTAGGGATTTGCCCAGGATGAAAAATAACGGCAGGATGAACGCTTCCTCGATGATTTCGTAGATCAGATTGACCCAGGATAACTGCGAGGCGATGTTGACCCCCCACTCCCCCGGCATGTCGCCGAGGAAGTGGATGCGGAGGGTCTGGTATAAGGCCGGGATGAGAAGGGTGACGGCCAGGACCAGCCAAAGCCGCCAATTGAAGGTTTTGATCGACTTAAGAATGGACTTCATTAGCAAGTCACCTCCTGTAGGAAGTTTTCAGAACTCAGGTAGATTGTCGTGGATGCGATGGCTTTTGTCTCCCGCAACAACTCCTTTTTCCATTCGTTCTTTTCTGGGTGGTTTGCCCGGAACACGGTGATGAGGGCGGTGTTATTGTCACCGAAGATGTATTGATGTCCGTTGTGCTCGTAGCATATCTTCCCGTACACACTTTTCTCCGGAACCAGATCCCCACGGGTTAGGGCGAGGAACGCTCTCCGGATCATTTCGCGGACGTTCTTGACGCGCAACCTTTCCTTAAATCTTTTATGCGCATGTTGCGTTATTCTTATGGTCATATTTGGTTTCCTTTCTGGCCTCTGCCACCTCTATTGAAGGGCTTTTTTTGCCTCGTGTAAAACTTTTGGGGATTTTATTTTTATCTTTTTACTAATTTTTTTATCTTTATTGATGTTTTAATGTTAGTATTTGCCACGGTGAAAAGATAAAAACCACGAGCAAAAAACCGCGAATTCATCTCGCAGACGGATAAACTAAAAATCGGAACAAGAGGAACAACACCATGGCCAAAAGAGGGCGCAAAGGCAGACATACCGAAATTGGGAATAAATTCGAAGCAATCGTGACGGGTCGATACGCAACGCTAAATGACTACTATGAAGATTTGGGTGAGTTTTTAGGGGGCACCAAACCAGCGACGATAGCAGCCAAGATATCCGATTTTATGAATGGCAGATCCGGTTTTCCGGATAGGTATGTCATCGGTACAGAATATCTTCTCGGGATTAGAATGGCGGATTTGCTTTCCGAAGAGAAGGTGTCCTACTCTTCCAAACCCGGTTTGGCCGAAGTCGGAACCCAAGGCGACTATCAGGCCTTTGAACGCTTGGCCCAAGAAGACGATGGCGCAGTCATCGCCACTTACGATGAATGGGGTGAATCCATCTTTGATTACGTTTATCGCGCAAAAAATAAAGAGGGGTTGCGTTTTCTTTTCGAGCATGGTTATTACGAAGTTTATTCGCCGGGCTATTTTTCCGCCAAATCATACGGTTCCCTCGATAAAGGCGAACACGCCCTCCAAATTTTGGATATTGTCAAAGACGATCCCGGGTTGGCCAAAAGCGTTTTCACCAAGCTTTTTGATTGCCGATCGGCTACGCGTGCGGCAAATTCTGGCATTGGGGTTATTTCCGACGAACGGGTCCTGCGATTCATTTTGGATAACAGAACCTTACTAACCATCGTCTGTGAGACGGACGATTTGGTCCCTGAATCCGTTTTGAATGGCCCGACCCGCGTTCTCCCCGAGGGCGCGGACGAATACTTGGGTATTTGCGCCTCCAATTGGTTGACCCCTTTGCTTTGCTATTCTCTTGCTCATGAAGATGAATACACCAACCAAGCTTTCCAATTAATCGACGCCAGTTTGAGAATTGCTCGTAAAACCGTGACCCAAATTGGGAAATTCATAACCAGTTTGGGTGGAAGCAAAGGATCCGTATGCACCGATCATGGGTACGTAAAATTGGGCCACCATCACATTATCGGAGTCATCGGCGAGCCAGAAACGAAGGGAATCATCCACAATGAACAATTGTCGAAGGCCGTCGAAGAACTGACTTCAGTCATCGGTTCTTTTCGCGCTTTGGCCAAAATTCAAAAACCAATGGTCGTCAATGGGAAAATCCACTTGCCAAGAATGGATTTCAATCCCATCTACAAAGAATTTGTTAAAAAAGCCAAATCCAATCCCTATCTTCTTCAGGAATCAAAAGATAATGGTCGGGATAGTCACAACTTCGTCTTTGACATGCCTAAAGGCAAGGAGGCGGGCAACGAACTTTCGTTGAAACAATGGCGCCAAGTTGGGATGGCGTTGCGTTCTATTCATCAAATCCCAACTGGCCACGAGGAACTCGTCTACTGTCACGGGCGTTTTGTTTATCCCGACTTTTACATCGATCAAGAGGAGAACGTTGAGAAAATCTGGGCATATGGCAACGTTTATCTCGGAAAACCCGAAGACGACGTATTCTGCGTGGCGTTGCTCGCATTTAAGAATGGCTATTACCGAACGGAAACGAACCAAGAATCATTGGAAGCGTTTCTTGAGGGATATGGTTATCCCTTGAACGGGTTTTATGAAGCGTTTTGCGATGGGTTGATTGCGAAAGCAAAGAAAGAAAAGGATAATAATGAAGCCCGTTTTCTGATGGATTCCGCTTTGGCGGTTATGCAGGTCATCAAAGCCAAAAAAGAATCTTAACAACCATTTTTCTTGAGACGGGTAATTAGAAAGGGAATCTTTATGGAAAAAGAATGCAAA
>ONGB01000043.1 GCA_900317295.1 uncultured Erysipelotrichaceae bacterium | reverse complement strand
ATTTGGAGGAGGGGTCGTTCGCGTAGGAGGAGACCTTGTTTAGCAAGAAGTCGCTGGCGACCACCAACGAATCGGTGCCATCTCCAAGCAATACCTTTTTGGAAGTCGAGACGTCGAGTCCGAATTTGGAAGTGTTCTTGACCAAATCGAATTTCTCGATCGCCACCCCTTGGATCGTGACTTTGGCGGAATAATCGACCCCTAGCCCATGGCTATTGGTCGCGATGGCCCGATCCGCGATGAGTTGCTTGGCTTCGGCGATGGTCTTGAGCCCAAAATCCTCCACTGTCTCAACGGAGGACGCTTCGGAAGAAACCTCCGAGGAGCTCTCTTCAGAGGAGGATTCCGATGTCGTTCCTTCCAAGGAGGATTCCGATGTAGTTTCTTCCGAGGAGGCGACGGATTCTTCTAAAGAAGACGCGGCTTCGCTAGAAAGCTCCGAGGAAGCATCCGAAGAAACCTCATCGCTCGACGAAGAGGATGAAACGGGCGCGTTCGCGCACGAAATCAATCCAAAGGAAAATAGAAGAAGGAATGGCGTTTTGTGTTTCATAGGCTTATTCGAAATGGAACGGGACTTTCTTCACCCATTGGCCATAGATGGTCTTCCAGTCGTCGTTCATCGAGATGATCTCATAATCGGCGTCTTCCCATTTGGCCCTTCTGCTCGCCCCTTCGGCGAGGTCGCAGTGATCTTCAGCCTCATCGTCGGCGACCACCATGAAGGCTTTGCTTAGGTATTTGGGGTTGGACATGCAGTAGTTATGCATCGCGCAGTCGCCGCTAGAATTGCCGAAGGATAATACGGGAACCTTCCCGATCTCCTGGGCGATCTGCTTGACCTTATTGGTCTTGAGGTTCTTGATGATGAGCTCGTCGGTGCGGATAAGGGTATCCTCTATCCCATAGGTGTATTTGACCCCGTCTTCATCGCCTTGATGATCGCTTTTTAAGGTGACATCCATCCCAATCACGCGGTTAGGGGCGATATTGAGGCGTTCCACCAAAGCGCGGCAGATGAAGCGATCAGAGCCAGAGACCACGTAATAGGTGAAGTTATTCTCTTCTAGGTAATCGAACACCTCTAGCATCGGGAGATAGAAGGATTCCGCGTAGGTCATCCCGGTGAAGCCATTCGCATCATTCGCCGCGTAGGTTTTGACGTAATTATCGAATTCCTTCAAGGTCATCCCCGCGTAGGCTTTCGCCGCCGCGCGGGCGTGAATCATGTCGAATCCCGAGGGAAGGGCGACGCCGTCCCTGACGAAATCGCGGATCGCCTGGGCGGCCTCGACTTCGCTTTCGGAGGCTTTGTCCTTATAGTCCACGTCATCTAGGACGCGGTATTCGAGGAGGTTATATTCGAAATAGGTGGGATAGAGCTCCCCGATGAAGGTGCCATCCATATCGAAGGTGGCGATGCGGTCTTCGACGGGGATGTAATGCGGGGATTTGCGATCCGTCACGTCTTTGACATAGGTCTTTAAGGCGGTTAGGGATTCGCAGTCCTCCCATTGGTAGAAATTGAATTCGTAAGCGGGCTTAGACGAGTTGGGGACTAGGTCGCAGGATGCGAGCAATAGAAGCGGCAATAATCCGAGGAATAGGGGTTTGCTTTTCATCATGAGGAATACCTCCAAGGAATATCCTAATCGTTTCTTTTTATTCTAGGAATAGAAAAGCCCCCAGGAATCATCCCGGGGGCTCATTCATGGAGTCGGATTAGATCACTCTGCGTTTGCGGTAGAAGAAGAGACCACCAGCAGCAGCGACGCCAACCATCGAAACAATGACCATCGTTGTAATGACGGAACGGCTCTCCACCTTGGCAACACCAGGCATTCCAGTAGATAGGGCTGAGAACACGCCAGTGTTGGGATTGAAGGTTTCCGAATTGGCCCTCGCCCAAGCGCTCAACCTCGCCACGGCGTCCTGATTGGCCAAGACCAAGGACCTAGCATCGGCGAACGATTCAGCGGTGAACGCCGCTTTCGCGGTGGCGTAATAGCCGCTATTGCCCTTGCAGGCCGTGCCTTCGGTGTGATCACTCGTCGAGATGTCCCTCAAGTGAAGTTCGCGATAGAGGAACGTGTCGGCCTTATTCTGGGCGCTCATGACAGAAGCGTCAGATTTATAAAGTTGAACGACCTGATAATCAGTGGTGTCAGCATAGCAGGCGAATCTGGGATTTCCGGAGTTATATTTGAGGTAACGATCGCCACCTTCCGAATGCAAGCCAGTGTTGTCCAACGTCCACCCGCATTTGGCAGCAGTAGAATCTAGAGTTTCTTCGGACAAATAGATCGCATTAGAAGTCCCTTGGTAATTTAAGAATTTGGTTCCGTTTTGAAGGGCAAATTGATCGCCATACATCCTTACCACGAACTCCATTTCGTTATTTGAGGCAATCTTTTCGCCCAAGAAGGATGCGTCTTGGACTGTCAGAATGTTATTGCCCATCGAGGCGACGGTTTTATTATGCGTCCCCGCAACAGCTAAGATGACCACTTGTCCGTCAAACAATTCGTCTTGCGATTGAACACGAGAGTATTTGGACAAGGCGGTGACAGTGAAGCCATCAACCGTAACTGCGGCGGAGGTATGACCGCCATAAGTCGCCGTGACAGTATAAGAGGTAGTGTCCGCAGCGATCTTGGCGATGCTGTAACTCCACTCTGCGGAGGAAGTGACGTCTTCGGATCTACTGATGGTTTCACCGTCGGTGCTGTAATTCTCGTAGACAGTTAAACCTTGATTGCTTGGAGCATCACCTTCAGTGAACGAGGTAGCCGTTGCACCTTTGTCGATGGTGAGGTTCAGGAATTCTTCGCTTTCATCGACGACGGTCAAAGTAATCGTCACAGTGTAATATTTGCTGTCATACTGACTGTTTTTGTTTTTCAATGCAAAGGTGTTGCCTTCAACGTTGGCATAACCGCGATACAGATCATTGTCAGATCCAGAAGTCCCAGTAGAAGAAGTGGGTTCAAGAATGTCATCACCAATGTAAAGCCCAACGCCTTCGTTTTCAAATTTGTAATAATGGATCTCCACATTGGAAATCTTGGCGTTAGAGTGATTGGTGACCGTTAAGGCACCATTTGTTTTAGCGGAAACGTATTCCTTGTACCCTGTATTGACGGTAATATTCGAAAACGCAACCGTCAAATTCTGGTACCAAGTCCTGCCGTCTTTTGCTTTGATTTCGTAATCTCTGGTTTCCGGAACGCTAGAAGACTCTTCTTCAGAAGCATCAATCGTTACGGTATAGCTCCCCACGGGGAGTTCAATCCTTTCCGGATCAGCCAAAACCGTAATCGTAACAGAATCGGGGTCAGCTTTTTCCGCGGCATCTTGAACAGACACGGTAGCGGTGCCGGCCTTTTTGGCGGTTAAAGTTACCTGAGCGCCAGACGTTGCAGACAATTCAACAACACCGCTTGTGCTTTCATTAGAAATCGTATACTTCACGTCCCCGGTCCAATCGTTAGCTTCACCATCCAGGGCCGAATAACCCAAAACAACGGTATCGCCGATGGACATGTCGGATGCAGGTGCACCCTTTAATTCAATTAAGGAGCACTCAACAACCGGCAATGAGCCCGCTTCGTACAAGTAAACAGGGGCATTTGATGCTAAGTTACTTGCGGCATAAGCCTTTATTTCGGTGGAACCGTTCAGACCTAGGTGACGATTGCTACCTACATTCTTGAGATAGACGCCATTGTTACTATTTTCGACCAAGGTCCACACGCCATACGAGGAATCAGGGTCGTTGGTCGAACTGAGTTTAGTAGAATCGTTTGCCCATTTAATGTATTTACCATCCGCACTCCAAACGTCAGCCGTTTCGGTCGCAAAGCGAACATAATAACCACCGGTTGTGGATTCTAGACTCACAAAACCAATCGAACTCAAACTGGATGTAAGCGGGATAGCGTTGGAAGAAACACTATTTTCACCAAAAAGCGTGCCATCATTGCTTAAAGCATAAACTTTGCTGACGGAAACATTTCCGGTATCAGTTATTTTTGTCCAAGTGCTAATCGGATTATCTTTCAAACCCGAAGCCGCAACGACAAAACCTGAAGCATTGTGAGTCTGGCCATCCGCGGCAGTCGCCCAGGCATAGACTGTGCAATTGTCTAGGAATGTAATCTTCCCATCGTCATCAATCGAAGCCTTGTTGGCAATCGTTTTGCCAGCTCCGTACGTATCGGCGTTAGTAATTGACCAGGTAACAGCAGAACTAAAAGCACCGGTTCCAGTAACCTCAGCCTCGCATTCATAGTAAGCGTCACCTTTATATGTCCCTGTTAAAGGAGTCTTTTCACTAATCGCCACAGCAGAATAAGTTATAGGATCCACCGAGGCGGCTTCATAATTTACAGTTAGGGATGTGTATCTACCGGTGGCGCTGGATGATAAAGTAAAAGCCGCAGTTTTTGTAGCCGGGGTAACAGTTAACGTGGCAGCCGAAGTAGAACCCGTGCAATTGGATCCAGCTGTCCATTTTTGATAACCTGCAGATGTGGCGGTAATAGAAAAACTATTGATTTGATATCCGTCTTTAGGCGTAACGGTCATCAGATTGCCATTGTACCAACGGGTATGAGCGTTAGTGCCGCCAAGATAATTATTCGCGTCTGTTCCGCCGTTTTTGCTAACAACGACAGTGGCGCCAGTGTTCGAAAAGACCACTTGCTCTTTAGAAGCGCTATCATAACTAGCTGCGGTCAAATCCCAAGAACCTGAGGCGGCATCCACAGCGACGGCCTTTTTGCTGCCGACACCAATCGTAACGCCGACCCCCACTGCCATCGCCAAACCGACGAAGGCACCGGTCATTCTTTTGGCAAATTTGTTCATAAAGCTCTCCTTTCGTTCCCGGGGTTCTAAATAACCTGGTCGGGACACTATGAACAATCTCACGCATCTACCCTGCCATCTTTGGCAAAAGCCCAATTCACGAGAGGGTGGATATGTGGGAAGGACGCATGCTGCCCGCTTAACTTAAGAGTCGGGTCAACGCATATACATCCTTACAGCCCTTTATCATAGTCCACCTTTCCTATGGAAACAAGGTCAGTAGAGGTCGAGAAAAAGAAAAGCCCCGATGCGGTCGGGGATAATAATATTTTGGTAGCGCTTACATAGCTTTATAACGCAGGCGATATCCTTTGCACCGTCTATTCTTACTTTTGTGCGCGGTGCACCAATAGATCATCGATAAAGACACGCCTAAGGCTTTGGAAGCTTCCTTCGCGGATGGGTAATTGGCTACGACCTGCCCTACTTCATCTATCACTTCAATGGAACGGGTTAACGGCTGACTCTTCGCGGGGATGACCGCATCGGCATCCGCATAACGGAACCGGTAGCCTTTTACTTGTCCCCCAGTCAATAAGGCGTGCTCGATAGCGCTGATGCCGATGCCTAGATTCCTAGAAGCGTTAGATAGGCTTTCAAATAAGCGTTCCTGATGGTCTTTTATATTAATAGAGATAATAGGCCTTCTTTTACCTGGGGTTTTTTTAATGGGGCTTACGCATTCTTCCCCTTCATATCTCCAACGGAAACCAAACGCGGTCATTCCATAACGTATCGCTTTGTGGATCGCGTTGGGATAAGGGGATCCATGCGATAAAGATGCTGCCTTGGCCGAAGGAAAGGAGGTGATGGCTTTGCCATCTTTATCGCATTGGATGACCTTCCTAGGGGTTCTGGCCATATATGGATGGATCCCTACATACAAGGAAGGCCCCCTTGGGATGCCCCAAGAGGACCTTTGCTTCCTTATGTGAATTTATCGATAGCCCTAAGGCTTAGTTCTCCTTGCGCTTACGCTGAAAGATGAAGAATCCAGCGGCAGCGGCCGTGCCGAGAGCGGCAACGGTGATGACGAGGGGCATAGAGGTTTCGGAAGAGAGGCCGCCAATAGTGGAATAACCATTAAGAGCCTTCAGGATGATATCCGTACCGCCATCATTGAGGTCAATCTCTTCGCCGGCGTGGAGAGCCCACTGCTGCAACCTGGCATAGTAGTCCGCGAAGGAATTCTTAACAATTAGCCTCTCGGTTGCATCGAGGTGGAAACCCGTCTCGCCATTGAAGAATGCGGCCTTTGCGAGAGCGTACCAACCAGAAGTTAAGCAGGCACCACTCCCCATCTCCCCAATACCAATCTCGGTATGCATGTAGTCGTTGACGAACTTTAAAGCTTTGTCAAAACCGGTGGGCTCGGGCGCGGCTTCAAACTTATAAAGTTGGACGAATGTGATATTTCCGTCAGCGGTGATACTTGTTCCGGATTTGTAATAACGGAACCGTTTTTGGTCGGCTACTTTGTTGTAGGCCAAAGTAGAAGAATTGGAGACGATCGACACATTATTTCCAGAAAAAGTAATGGTGTTGGCAACCCCGGAATCCCCTGCGGAGATTTTATTGCTGCCGGATGTGCCATATATGAATGTATTCTGGCTCGTTTTGACGTAACCGTGTTCCACATCAATTGTAAATTCGGCGTCAGCCAAGGAGGCGGTGTACTCAATCTCGCCGTTAACAGGCGCGACGGCCACAAAATTATTAGCGGCATCCAACGTGCTTAAACCGCTATTAAAGGCAGCGCCAGCAGTTTCACAAACAATGATGTATCGCGCGTTGCTATCCAAATCTTTGGTGTCGTTGATGCGAACATATTTATCAACGTCTCCCACTGGAGCATCGGTGCGGACAATGATCGAATCGGTAACATATACCGCTTCATAATCGTTTTCTGTGGTGAGGGTAATGGTGAGAGAGGCCATGCCTGGAGCCTTTGGATCAAGCGCAACATCAAAAGACCCTTCATGCGTTTCGGCATCGTAAGTAATGGCACCATTATAGCCGGCCAAGACGTCGCCTTGGGAGGAAGAAACAGATGCGACAGGTTCGCCATCAAAAGACTTGAAGGAGACGGTCAAATACGACTGGTCGTCATCCACGATTAAATAGCTGGTTCCTCCATTGAAATGCTGGTCCACGGATTCGATGGAGACCATTGCGGAGACAGTAAGGGCCGCTTCTGCAGTGGTCAGCACATATGGAACAGTGTCTACGGTTTCGCTATAAGAGAAGGAGATCTTCTTTCCAGTGTCGGACGGCTGGAAGGCATAATCTTTGGCGATGGGATCACCATCCAAAAGAACGGTGACAGCATCAAACGAAGAGAGATATGTGTGGGTGTTGTCGGAGTATGTGATTTTCAGCTTATTCGTGCTGGTGTCCGCCGCTAAAGAATTGAAAGTATCGTCCTGAACGGTCGGCAAGAATTTGGTTCTGTTGATAGCCGTTGGGATTTTATTTCCAACATGAACGTTTAAGGTGTTGGTCACACTCGGGTTCGCGGTGCTGGTAATCGTAACAACAGCGTCGCCAGGGCCCACCGCAGTTAAGGTTTTGTCCGTTATACTTACGACTGACCCCGAACTATTCTCGGTCAATGTGTATTCTGTTTGAGTAGTATTCTCCGGGGTAAATTCAACCCTCTTGGATAAGTCCAGGGTTTCCCCTTTGTGGAGACTGGCGCTCGAACCAAGAGAGATTCCGGTAATAGCAACGGCCGCGGATTCCTTATAAAAAACCGCCTCGCTAAACTCCAAAAACTTATTGCTGGTAGAAGAAACCGTAACAGTAAAGACAAATTTATAGTAGGCGTTACTCCAGTCTTTTCCCGCGGGCCTATCGATCCTGATGGTATCATTTGCGGAAAAAGTCGGAGTCAATGTACTGATTGGGGAATTGAATGAAGAGTCATTATCGACGATCAGTTTCATCGACTTCACGGTAATGCTGTTCGCCGTGCCGAATGTAACGTCAATTCCGGAGATATTGTCCGAAATGGGGGTTTTCGAATAAAGCTCTCTATCAACTGACGAGAGGCTTTTTCCACCAATGCGCCAAGGCTGTGTCTGAGAGTTTCCCGTGAGATTCCAAACAATGCCACCAATTGTAATATCGCAGTCGCCAGCATAGGAGTTGTTAGATCCGCTCGCAGGGGTCAAAGTGTATGCCGTCGCTTCATCCGCTTTAACAGCGGTTGGTTTGCTCCCGTTCACGATGTGGGAAGTCCCCACCGCCGCGCCGATCCCGGCCACGGCAAGGGAAAGGCCTAAGGCCCATCCGGCAATCTTCATCGTCTTTTTGTTCATACTTGCTCTCCTTTGTTGATCTTCGCTTGCCCCTATAGGGGTTCGCCTATGAACAACCGTTGATCCTTCGGGCCCGTTGACATGGTGTCCTATGGGGCTTTTGGGATGCGGGCAAGGTCTTTTCGGAACGGGTCTAGCTCACATACGAGTCCTTGCCCGCGCCCAAAAATGCCTTACAGGCACATCATAGAGAGAGAGAGAGAGAGAGAATCAAGCCCAAAAAAACGGGTGCGCAACCCGCCTGCGCGCAGGCATTTATATAAGGATTTCAAAAGAAAGAACTGCGGATTCGTTATGCGTTTCTTTCGCCCAAAAACAAAAAATGATCGCCACTATGGAATTCCACAGTATTGAGCGACCGCAATTATTCAAGCAAAACTCTTCCAGATTGTCAATGGCTTTAGCCATTAAAACAAAAAGCCCCGAGGGGCTAGACCGACCCACCAGCCAAAGCCAGTGCGCGTGCCGGTCCGCGGTTATTTAATAGCAAAGAAGGCCACCCGTCAATGGCATAGCCATTAACAAGAAGGGGATTATCTCCCCTTCCAGCCGTATTTGTCTTTGATGCCTTTTTTGTTGATATACATCGCCTCATCCGCCCGCTGGAGAACATCGCGGAATTGCTCGTTCCCTTGATAGGAGGAATAGCCCCTGGCGATGGAGAAGATCAATTTGACCCCATCATATTCATAAAGGGTGTTCTCGCATTGTTCATCGAAGGTTTGGATGCGTTCCTCTAGATGAGCGTAATCCTCCCCTTCGACGAAGGCGATGAACTCATCCCCGCCGACATGGAAGAGGCGAGAGGTTGGGAAGAGGGTCGGCAGCACCTTCCCCGCGTGGACGACGAGGGAGCAGCCATAGCGATGCCCGTATTGGTCATTCGTGGCCTTAAGGCGATTGACGTCCATCATCACGATGGCGAAGGGCTTTTCCGTCCCTTCTTCGATGCTCTTATTGATCTCCTCGGTCAATAAGACATAGGAACGTTCATTAAATAGCCCCGTCAAATCATCGAAATACGTGAGCCTTTCCAAAGCTTCCTGGGCTTGGTTCTCTTTCATCATCACGCGGTAGCTCCGGTAGCAGGTGAGCAAACTCACGATGCCGAAGAGGATGAAGTTGACGATCGTCTCGACCGCGTAAGGGCCAGAGAAAAAAGGAAAATGATAGATGCCTTGGCAGATGAAGATCGCGGATAGGCATAAGGCCAAGGACACGAAATAGATCATCGGCCCGACGACGAATAGCCCGGCGACCGCGGAGGCGAGCAGCAAATAAGAAAGCGGGGAATCCCCGACATAGAGGTCTAGGCACCCGACGATCGCCCCATAAGCCATTAGCAAGGCCGCATAGACCTGCGTGGAGACGGCCAAAACAAGCGGGGAGACTTTCTTAAACCGGCGCAATATCAAAATCCCCGCCATTCCGGCGGAGACCACCGCAAGGCCGATATGGGTAAAGAGGTGGATAAGGTCGTTTGAGGAAGTGCCGTCGCTCGTCTCGTCGAATTGCCAATAGATGGAGAAGAACACCCCCATCGCCGCGACCAAAAGGGTGATGACGATCATCATCAGGGAATACTTATCCGCGTAGACCCCGATGACGTGGATCCCTTCCTTGATGTTCTTCTTCGTCGGAAGGTAGATCAAGGATTTCATTCGGGCCTTTCCCCGCGCCGGCGTTCGATGCCGGTGGTGCGGTAGAATTCCTCTTTGTCCTGATACATGCGCCTTTCGGCGGTTTTGATGAGATCCTGGACCGTCGTGGAACGCTCTTTCCTAATTGCATAGCCGATCGAGCAGCGGTAGCTGGACGCGGATAGCGTTTTCTTCACTTCCGCGACATAGGAGGTCAGCCCTTCCTCGCTTAGGCGATTGGCCAAGACGATGAATTCATCCCCGCCCAAGCGATAGGCATACATGTCGCCTTTGGCGGCCCCGACGATGGCCCTGGCGACGGAAAGCAAGGCATGGTCCCCTTCCTCGTGCCCTAGGTTGTCATTAAGGTATTTCAGCCCGTTCAGGTCGAATTGGACGACCCCGACGAGCGATTTCTCCATGCGGGGGAGGTCGCGGTAATAGGCCGCGCGGTTATATACGCCGGTAAGCGGATCCTTTTGGGTGCGTTCGATGTAGGCGTAGAGGTAATAGGTCAAGGCGGACAAGACGATGGAGGGGTTCAATAGATAAGCCTCCGCGTCATCGTCGAAGAAGGTCTCCACCACCACCGCGGCCACGACGAAGAAGGCGCATAGCAAAAGGGCGATGCCGTGGTTGAAATGCTTCCTCCTAAGCGCGGAGATCGAGATGTAGACGAGCCATACGATATAAAAGGCGGCGATGATGTGGGAGGAGAAACGCAGGGTGCCACTGCCAAATCCGATCGTCCCGTCGTCATGGTAGATGAAATTGACCACATAGGCCTTCGTCGCGGGGAAGAAGGCGAAAAGATAGATGATCCCGTTGATGGCAAGGGGGAGGGCGCTAAGGTAGAACAAAGGCTTCTGCGGTTTCCCTAAGGCCATCAGGATGAAGAAATAGACGATGACGGGGCGGAGCGTATATCCGAGATAGGCACATAGGACGGTCCCGAACATATTGCCGTATGCTTTGCACACCTCCATCACGGTCTGGGAGATTCCTAGGATCACCGCGGACCCGGTGATCAGAATCAAAAAAAGGCTCTGGCGGCGGTTTTCTTTGAAGTGCTGGATGGCGTTGACCAAAAGGATCGCCCCCATGCAGAGGAGGATGAAATTCCTTAAGAAATAAGAAGAAAGCCAGTCCATGAGGGTGAATATAGCATGGCTACGCGGATATGCACGCCCCCACAGGAAAGAAAGCGCTTTCATTGAAAATCCGCGCGATTAACGCGGGGATTTTAGTCTCCGCCTATGACATTCGCCGAAGCAGAAAGGGGACCCTTGCTTTTTCGCGTCGGGTTCATAGGATTAAAGTATCTAAAGAATTCTTTAGGTGAATGATATGTTTATAGACGTCGCAAAAATCTCGTCGCAAGGACAGATCACCGTGCCGGTGGAAATCAAGAAAGACCTTGGTCTTCAAAACGGAGACAAAGTGGCTTTCATGAAGAACCCCGCCGGGGAATATGTCCTCGTCAATGCCTCAAGGCTGACGCTTTCCCATGCGCAAAAAGATTTCGAAGGCGCCGCGGAACAACTGGATTTGGAAAATGAAGAAGATCTCCTTGCTTTGATTAAGCAAACCCGTTGATGCGAATACTAGTCGATACCAATACATTACTCAGCGCCCTTCTATTCCCCCGCGGAACCACCGCGGAGGCTTTTGACTTACTGCTCCAACGTCATCGTCTCGTTCTTTGCACTTATGTGATCAACGAGGCGAAAACCGTCGTGGAAAGGAAATGGCCACCTATTTCAAGGCATCAACGACATCGAGGAAGTATTCCGTGGACCAATAGGAAAGCGGAGTCAGATCAACGGCGAACGCGCTGGCGTCTTGCTTAGCCGATTCGACATCCAAGCGGCGGATGCGCTCTTCAAGGAGCGTTTTTAAAGTGGGCATATCCAATTTGGCGCCCGCCTCAAGATAACCATCGTGAACCAGTTGATTCGTCAGATATTCGAAATTAACCTTTGCCCCACGAGCAACATAGAAGGCAAAGTCATAGAAATCCCTGCCCTTCGTCCGATATTTCCAATTCCGTGCCAAAACCGCGGCCAGTTTCCCGGCGAACAGCGATTCTTGGTTGAAGCAACGAACCCTGGAATAGAAGGGCAAAAGGAGCGTTTTGTATTCATAGGAGGCTCCAGGAACATAAGCCACGGCAACCTCGAATTTGATGCGGATTTTCTGATTGAAGACGGTTTTGGCGACATCGGCGTTCTCGGGGAAAAGCTCGATGAGAATATCCCTTGCCGGTCCGTCTGCGGAGGCGGATTCCACGTTAGTCGTCGCGGTTTTGTGGTGGATGGATGCCGTCATTTGGATTCCCAAAGCGGAAAACATCTTGTCGATGGCGGGAAGGTAGTCTGCCAAAGAGAAAGACGGGTCATCGGAAGTGATTCCGAAATCGAGGTCTTCGGAGAAGCGATCCAAGCCATAGAAGATTCTGAGGCAGGTGCCGCCATAGAAGGCCGCGCGGTTGAAGAAATCGGTCTGCGCCAAAGCGGACAGGAGAATTTCCTGCGCCACTTCGCGGAAAGCCAATTCGGGATGGGTGCTCGCCGTTTTTCCGTGTTTGGCGAGCATGTCGAGTACGATGCTATTCATGGTTTCTTTCTAAATACGACTGCAACAGGCGGAAGGTGTCGCCTGGATAGAGGGAGCACAGTTTTTTAAGGACCGCATGATCCAACGCTTCGAACGCTTCTTCATCTATGCGCAAATCCTCGAAGAGCAGGGCTTCCAAATCTTTGATGGAGCGGACCGAATGGATGGTGTGGAGAAGATCGCAGAGCGCCTTCTCCCCACTCGCCATCAGGCCGTCGTTGACGCGAATCAGGGCGTAGGGGAATGCCTTCTTTGGAATATTGCGGTAGCTGAATCGGCCGAAGTAGTTCTTAAACGTTAAGCGACCCCGGGACGATAGGGTGGCGGAGGTGATCTCGAAGACGCCTTCTGGGATTAACCCATGGTAGGACAGGGCGAATTCGAAGCT
>ONGB01000002.1 GCA_900317295.1 uncultured Erysipelotrichaceae bacterium | reverse complement strand
TTACAAGGCTTCTGCGTCAACCCCTATTCAGTTCAGGACAAGGAGATGTAATCACTCGCAAGGCTCTAGAACTAAACAGTTACATTTGCTATTTGGCAGGGGCGGAAGGAATCGAACCCTCATCAAAGGTTTTGGAGACCTCTGTTCTGCCATTGAACCACGCCCCTAGGCGCCGTAAAGGCGAGAAGGATTATAGAGCCCGCCCCCATTCTTAATCAAGCAAAAACCAAACTAATCCGCCAGGAGGGCTTCCAAGGTCTCCCCGATGTCCTCGTGGATGACGTAGTCGCAGCAGGCGTCGAATTCGGTCGGCTCGGCGTTGATCATGACGATCGGGCCGGTCCGCGGGAAATAAGAGGGGAGCCCGGCGACGGGGTAAACCTTCATCGAGGTGCCCCCGACGATGAGGAAATCGGAGAAACGCACCGCGTTGATCGCGGAGAGCAAGGTATCCTCGTCTAACGGCTCCTCATAAAGGACGACGTCGGGTTTGATCAAACCGCCACAATGGGGGCAATGAGGAACGCCCTTGGGTTCTAATTGATCGAGGGAATAGTGTTCTTCGCAGTTCACGCAATGGTAGGACCAGGTCGTCCCGTGCATTTCCAAGACGGTTTTGCTCCCGGCTTGTTTGTCTAGGCCATCGATATTCTGGGTGATGACGACAAGCTGATGGTTTTTGGAATATCCCGCTAGGGCGCGATGGGCCTTATTCGGCTTGGCTTCTTTGGCGACCATCGTCGACCAATAGAAGTCATAGAAGGTCTCCGTCGCTTCAAAGAAATAGGTATGGGAGAGCATCACTTCATAAGGCACCCCGTATTTGGAACGGATGTTATATAGCCCTTGAGGGGAACGGAAATCGGGGATCCCGCTGCCGGTGGATACCCCCGCTCCTCCTAGGAAAACGACGCGATGCGCTTTCTTAAGCTTGCTTCTAATCTCTTCTAAGGTCTCTTTTTTCATGCCTTTCATTATAGACCCGCGCGGAAAGAAAAAAGGGCTTTCCATAGAAAACCCTATCAAATCCCGTTTCTTTTTATAATTTCGAGGTGATTTCCCTAACTTCTTCCACAGGGAGATGCTGGAAGGTGATCGCGTCGCAATAGCCTTGGATTTCGGAAAGCTGTTTCTCCGTCTCGATGGTCCAGGTGTTGACGATGCCGCCTTTCTTACGATAGGAGATCACCCGTTTATCCTGAAGGAGGACATCCTCCAAATCGAGGTATTCGAAGAAGTTGCGGACGAGGAAGATATCGGTCCGTTTGTTATAGATGAGCAACCCGCGGGTGAACCCACCCTTCTTGCAATAAAGCAAGGCACGGGGATCGAAGGAGATCAAGGTGATCTTCTTTTTATCTTGGATGCCTTTGAGGGCTTCCATCGCTTTCTTCGCCAGGGCTTTGTAATTCCCTTTGTAGGTCTTTAGCTCGGTGACGATCAAAGTCTTTTCCTGCGTGAGGTTGAGCACCTCTTGGAAGGTGGGGACCACTTCGCCGTCGAGGAGGCGATAGTTTTCGCGGATCTCTTTAAGGGTCAATTCCTCGATGATGCCCCGTTTCCCCGTCGTGCGCTCCAGCTCAGAGTCATGGCAAACCAAAAGCTCGCCGTCTTTGGTCAAATGGATATCCAGTTCGAAGCATAGGCCATGGTCCATCGCGTTTTGGAAAGCCGCGAGGCCGTTCTCGGTCCGTTGCTCATCATGAAGCCCGCGATGGGCGATGCCGCGGAAGAAGGAAGGATCGAAATCCTGTCGCGTCGCTTTTTTGGCCATATTATTCCCCTTGGATGTTGGAAAGCATCAGCTTAAGTCTATTCTCTTGGTTGACCGAGGTCGAGGAGGCATCGAAATCTAACGGGACGATGTTCGCGTTAGGGCAAAGCTCCTTCACCGGGCGGATCATCCCTTTCCCCACGATATGGTTGGGCAGGCAGCCGAAGGGCTGAACGACGACGATGTTCTCCACCCCGTGGGTCGCGTAATCGACCATCTCCGCGGGGATCACCCATCCTTCGCCCATCTTGACGCCTAGATCGATGACCTTCTTGCCGCAGGCGACGACTTCCTCAAAATCGCTATAGGGGAGGAAGTTCGTCCCTTTTAGCATCTCCGCGCATTTCCGCGTCTTCTTGATGCAGTGCTTATAGAAAGGGCGGAGAAAAGGCATGATCAGGCGGTTCCTGCCGTAATACTCGTTATCGATGAAATAATTCTTCATGCAGTAAAGCACGAATTCGTTTAGCGATGGCAGGGTCGGCTCCACCCCGGCGTGGAAGAGATAATCGCAAAGATGGTTATTCGCATAGGGGGAGTATTTGACGTAGATCTCCCCAACGATGCCGACGCGCGGCTTTCTTTTCGCGGGAGGATTGAATTTCATATAACGATCAAGGATCGCCCGATAGTTCTTTTTGGTCTTGTAAAACGATGCATGCCCCACCTGTTTTTTCAAATCCTCGAGGCATTCTTTCGTCAAAGCGAGTACTTCTTCTTCGGGGTAATAAGCGCGGGATTGCATCTCTAGATTCATCAGGAAATCGCCATAAAGCACCGCCTGATAAAGCTCGCGGATGAACCCGAGGCTAAGCGGCAAAGAGGAATCCTTGCTGAGCCCGGAGAAATTGATCGAGATGACCGGGACGGTCGGGAATTCCTTCTCGAAGGCCTTCTTGAACAAAGAAAGGTAATTGGAGGCGCGGCATCCCCCGCCGGTCTGCGAGATGATGACCGCGGTCCTGTTGAGGTCGTAATTTCCTTTCCTTAGTTCGGCGAGGAAAGCGCCGCAGGTGATGATGACGGGATAGCAGGAATCGTTATGGACGGCGGTGAGCCCCGCGTCTTTGGCTTCCCTGCCTAACGGGGTGACCACGATGGGGGTAATCCCGAAGCGGCGCTGGATCAAAAGCGACATCAAGTCGAAATGGATCGGGCACATATCGGGGATCAGAAGGGTGTAATGCTCCTTCTTCATCTTCGCGAATAAGGCTTTGCGGGCTTCGATTTCCGGATTCTTGGCCATGTTATTCGCCCCCTTTCCGTTCGGCGATGGCCGCGAGCAAAGAACGCAGGCGGATGCGCACGGCGCCGAGGTTGTTGATCTCGTCGATCTTGATTTGGGTATAGAGTTTCCCGCCCTCTTCGAGGATGCGGCGGGTCTCATCGGTGGTGATCGCGTCGACGCCGCAGCCGAAGCTGACGAGCTGGACGAGGTTCATGTCGGGTTCTTTTAGGCAATAGGCGGCCGCGTCGTAGAGGCGGGCGTGATAGGTCCATTGGTTGAGGACGTGGGGCCTTAATTTGTCCCCGGGGGTCAAGGCGTCTTCGCTTAAGACGGCGACGCCGAGCTTATCCAAAAGCTTATCGATCCCGTGGTTAATCTCGGGATCGACATGGTAAGGACGGCCCGCCAAAACGATGATCTCCTTGCCTTGCTTTCTCGCTTCGAGGATGACGCGGTTCCCTTCTTCGACCGTTTCGTGACGGTATCTCTCTAGTTCGGAAAGGCCGAGGCGGAGGGCTTCCTCCACTGCTTTCTTCTTCACGCCCCACGGGGCGAGGCAATGGAAAAGGGATTCCGCGGTTTTATCAAAGGATGGGAGCTCGACGAAGGGATCGAGGAAGTTCTTCGGGGTGAGGCGCGGCTCATTATGTTTCAATAGTTCCCCGTAGTATGCGACGACGGGGCAATTGAAATGGTTGTCCCCACGATGCTCTTCGATGTTATAAGACTGCGAGGGATAGAAGATGAAATCCGCTTTTTCTTCTAGTAGGTAATCGATATGGCCATGGAAGATCTTCGCCGGGTAGCAGGCGGTATCCGAGGGGATGGTCTTCTGCCCGCGGCGATAGAGATCGCGCGTCGATTCGGGGGAGACCAACGTGGCGAAGCCAAGCTTCTTGAAGAAGGCGTCCCATAAGGGAAGCTGCTCCCACATCAAAAGGACGCGGGGCAAGCCAACGGTCGCGCGGGGTGATTCCGGTTGAGGGAGCCTTTGCTCCAACCGCTTCCGCTTCCAGGCGTAGAGATCTAATTCATCGCTTCCGCCTTTCTTGCCTTCGGGCTTATCGCATTTATTCCCCGAGAGGAAGGTCTTCCCATTGGGGAAACGGAGGATCGAAAGCGAGCAATGCGCGGTGCACGCATGGCAGGTAACGTGGCTTGATTTATAAGAGAAATTTTCTAAATCCGCCTGAGAAATCAAGTGTTTTTCGCCGCCTTTTTCCTTCGCGTAAAGCGCGGCCCCATAAGCGCCCATGAGCCCGGCGATCGGCAAGCGAATCACTTCTTTCCCGATTTCCATCTCGAAAGCGCGGAGGACGGCGTTATTGAGGAAGGTACCGCCTTGGCAGACGACCTTTTCGCCAAGTTCGTCCGAAGAACGGACGCGGATGACTTTGTATAAGGCGTTTTTGACGACCGAGCGCGATAGCCCGGCGGAGATATCGGGGACGGAGGCCCCTTCGCGTTGGGCTTGCTTGACCGAGGAATTCATGAAGACCGTGCAACGAGAGCCGAGTTCGACGGGATTCCCCGCGTAATAGCCTTGCTCCGCGAAGGCGTTCATCTCATATCCAAGCGAGGCGGCGAAGGTCTGTAAGAAAGACCCACATCCCGAAGAGCACGCTTCGTTGAGCATGATGGAATCGATGGCTCCTTGATGGACCTTGAAGCATTTGATGTCCTGGCCACCGATATCGATGACGAAATCGACGTCGGGGCAGAAATGACGGGCCGCCTTGAAATGGGCGACGGTCTCGACGAGGCCATAATCGATGCCCAAAGAGGATTGGATGAGGTCTTCGCCATATCCGGTGACCGCGGAGGCGACGATTTCGCATTTGGGGGATTTGAGTTCGTAGATCTTCTTTAGCTCAGCGACGATTTTCTCAATCGGCAATCCGGCGTTGCTCGCATAGGCGGAGTAGAGGATGGAATCATCTTCCCCTAGCAAGACCAGTTTCGTGGTGGTCGAACCCGCGTCCACGCCTAGATATGCTTTGCCTTCATAGGTGGCGAGGTCTTTATGGGGGATCTCAAAGCGTTCGTCGTGGGCTTTTTTCCACGCGAGGAATTGGGCTTCGTTTTCAAATAGGGGTTCCCCCGTCATGATCGAGCCGGCCATGTCGGCTTTCTCAATCCGTTCGATTAAGGCGGATAGGCGCACCGCTTCCCCTGCTTTTTCGGCGAAGATCGCCGCGCCGCGACCGACGAAGATCGAGGCGTCTTCGGGATAGATGGCTTCTTCATCGGTTAAGCCAAGGCGTTGTTTGAACGCCAAACGGAGACCTTGGAAGAAGAATAACGGGCCGCCGAGGAACAAAACATTGCCTTTGATTTCCCTGCCTTGGGCAAGCCCGGCGATCGTCTGATCGGCGACCGCGTAGAAAATCGAAAGGGCGACGTCTTCCTTCGTCGCGCCGGAATTGAGCAAAGACTGGATATCGCTTTTGGCGAACACGCCGCAACGGGAAGCGATCGGATAGGCTTTCTCCGCCGCGGTGGCGAGTTCGTCCATCTCCGAGAGGGAAACGTGGAGCAGGGTGGCCATCTGATCGATGAAAGCGCCGGTCCCGCCCGCGCATTGGCCGTTCATCCTCTCCTCTAATCCGCCGGAGATGAAGATGATCTTCGCATCCTCCCCACCGAGCTCGATGGCGCTATCGGCCTGCGGATAGAGGGCCTTGATCGCCGTATAGGAGGATTGGACTTCTTGGACGAAGGGGATATGGGCGCGTTCGCATAAGCCTAAGCCGGCCGAACCGGTCAAGGCGACCTTGACTTCGATGTCACCGAATTTCTCGAGGATCTCTTTAAGTTCGGTGAGGCTCGTTTCCTTCACCTTCGAGGCATGGCGAAGATAATTGCCGTAAAGCAATTTCCCGTCTTTGTCGAGCAAGACGGCTTTGACCGTCGTCGAGCCGACGTCGATGCCTAATGAGTAATGCGTGTCTTCCATGTTGCTTGCCCTAAAAGGGCACCGCGTCATTTTAACCAATTAAATTAGAAAAGAAACCCAAACGCTTGAAAACCGTGGCGAAAACAAAAGGAATATATGGCTTTCTTTTTTAAAATCCACGGGGGACATACATGCGTTTTTAAAGAAAAGGGCCGCGTGAGCGGCCCTAAGAAGAAAGCGGTTATCTCAATGCTCGATATCGTAGGAGGCGAGGACCTTCGATAGCGGGCGGATCGTCTTTTTGATGACGCCCGGGGCGAAGGGGTCCTTCATCCCGGCGCGGACGACGAGGGTGCGGAACGGGTATTTGCCGCCCATGGCGCAGAGTTTGATATAACGTTTCCAAGCCAGCGCATGGTTCTTCCTATCGAGGTTGAAGAACTGGAAGGCCATCACCTGCGCGAGCGTGTAATCGATGTAATAGAAGGGGCTGGAGAAGATGTGGCCCTGCAAGAGCCAACGACGCCCTTTCTGCATGTATTCGCATCCGCGGTAGCAGGCGACTTTGTAAGGCGTGTATTTCAGCTCGAGCTCATGCCAGAACGCATCCCTTTCATCCGGGGTGGCGTCAGGGTGCTCATAGACCCATTCCTGGAAGTGGTCGACAGTGACCCCGTAGGGGAGGAAGCTGATCGAGTCGGCGAGGTGGATGAAGCGATAACGATCCGGCTTATCGAAGAAGAGGTTCATCCACGGATGGGCGAAAAACTCCATCGACATCGAATCGATCTCGGCACCGTCCATCGTCGGGGAACGATATTCGGGGACGCTGATCTTCCTGGCGACGTAGGCCTGGAAGCTATGACCGAATTCGTGGGTGAGGACATCGACGTCCCCCGAGGTCCCGTTGAAGTTGGAGAAGATGAACGGGATGCCGTAGGTCGGGAAATAGGTCATATAGCCGCCGGACTGTTTGCCGGGGCGCGCTTCGAGGTCGAGGACGTGATGATCGGCCATGAAGCGGAAGAAATAGGAAGTGTCTTCGGACATCTCATCGTACATCTTCTTCGCTTTTTCGATCTTTTCCGCGGTATCGCCTAGCGGGATGCCGGTGCGCTTGAACTGAGCCTTGAGGATCTTGCCGGCGAGCGGGGTGACGGCTTCGTTGATCTGTTCGCGATAGCCTTGAACATCCTCTTTGCTATAGTCAAAGCGGCTCATGCGGAGATAGGCGAGGGGGATGTAGTTCTCGTAGCCGAGTTTCTTGGCCATGCGGTCGCGAACATGGACGAGCTTGTCATAGATTTGCTCGAGTTCGTCAGCGTGTTCGGAGAGGAAGCCATAAAAAGCCGCGGAGGCTTCTTTGCGGGTTTCGCGGTCACGGTCTTGGAGGAATTTGCCCATCTGGGGGAGGTTATACTCCTCTCCACGGAAGGGGATCTTGAAGGAGGCGATCTTCATCCCGTATTCGCTGGAGAGTTTATTCTCTTCCACCGCTTCTTCGATAATCCGTTCATCGAAGGATTTCAGCGCATATTCGTATTGGGTGAATAGATGCGTGCCGAGCTTTTGCTCCAAGAAGGCGCGGTGCGGGCTTTCCAGCATCGCCTTTTGGAAGCGGATGTCCGCGCTTTGAAGCAGGGGCATCCCCTCATCGAGGGCGTCGTTGTCCTTTTGGTATTTGGGGTTGAGGGAATCGAGGCTGAAAAGCACCTGGACGTGGGTGATGTCATTGATGACCCCGTCGAATAAGCGCGAATGCTTGCGGAACGCTTTCAGCGCGGAAGGTCCGTCGGGGGCCTTTTCCAATTCTTCGGCGATCGCGGTGACTTTCTTGACCGTCGATTTGATGTTCGGCACATGGTAGGGCCATTGCTCGAACGGGAGGATTTCTTTTTTGCTCATAGGTATCTCCTTTTTCGTCATAGCGCGCGAGGTGAGTAATATAGCGGCGGCCTTTCCTTGATCCCCGCCTTTTTCTTGTGGGGTTTATCAAGATAAATCCTTCCTTCTTTTTCGCCTTTCGGAGTGGGGAGAAGATAGGTCTCGCCCTGCTTTTCGCTGGGGCGGATATACCCTTCCTTCTCTAGGCCCCCAAGGAGCCTGCCCAGGCGTTTCGGACCCATCGAAAGATAGGCGCCAAAGGTGAAAAGAAGGGAGAAGTCCGCGGCCGGTTCCTCCCCGCGCAGGAAGAAAAGCAGCCCGCGTTTGCTAGGAAAAACCCCAGCGCTTTGCATTTCGACCAAAGCGGCGAGGATCTTGATTTCCACGGGCGCGAGCCCTTTTTCCTTTTCCATGGACGCGGATATTGTAAAAGGCGGGGGACTTCTTACAAGTCATTTCAGTTGAAATGAGGAGCGAGGAGACTAAAATAGGCCTCGCTATGGAAGATGAAGCGACCGTAAAACTGATACACGAGGTCATCGACAAGATCCGCCCGTTCCTGCAACGCGATGGCGGGGATATCGATTATATTGGCTTCCGCGATGGGGTCGTCTATGTGACGATGGTCGGGGCCTGCCAAGGGTGCGCCCTCGCGCAGGATGATATCTCCCAAGGCGTGGAGATCCTCTTAATGGAAGAGGTCCCCGGCGTCATGGCCGTCCGCACCGAAGGGGTGCCCGATGACATTATGGCGGACTACATCGCCAGAAAGAACAAAGCCCTCCTCGAAGGGAAGAAAAACGATTAAAAACCCGGGGTTTCCCGGGTTTTATTTCAGATCATCAAGGAAGAGGTTCTCTTTCGAATTGGCCATCACATAGCCTTTGCGGTTATAGACGTCCTTGCGATTATAGGTAAACGGCTTGCCGTCGGGTTCGACCATATAGCCCCCCGCTTCGCGGACGAGCAAATCGCCCGGGGCGACATCCCATTCTTTGGTGTAGGGAGAATCGCGGTAATAGAAATCCTTCTCCCCTTCGGCCAAACGGCAAAACTTATTCGCGGCCCCCACGGCTTCCACCTCTTCTTCAAAGACGGAAGCGTGGCTTTCCATGAAGGCCAATTCGCCTTTGGTGTAATGGGAGATGGAGCGCATGGCTTTTAAGCCCGTTTTCCTATCTGAAACATGGATTCTTTCCTTCGTTCCGCCACGAACGAGGCGATAAGCCCCCTCGCCTTTCACGGCGAAATAAAGGCGATCGAGCATCGGGACATTGATGACACCGACGACGATCTCGTTGCCATCGCATAGCGCGATGTTGGTGGTGAATTGCCCATTGCGGGAGACGAATTCGGTCGTCCCGTCGACGGGATCGACGATGAAGATGCGGCGATGGGAGAAACGTTCCCCGGTGTCGGCGCTTTCCTCGGTGAGGAAGCCATATTCGGGGAAGCGTTCGGATAAATAACCCCGGATGATTTCATCGGCGCCTTTATCGGCGACGGTCACGGGGGAGTCGTCTTCTTTGATTTCCACTTCAAAAGCGGAGGCGTAGACCTTTTTGATATGGACCTCGGCCAAATAGGCGGCCTCGATCATCGCTTGGAGTTCTTTTTCGTACATAAACCGCACCTGTTCTTGGTTATTCTACTACATCGCAGGTGACGGAATTAAGTTCTTCGAGGATTTCTTCGACCGTCGGCTGACCGTTGATGATTTCCATCCCGGAGGCATAACGATGTCCGCCCCCGCCGAATTTCATCGCGGTGGGCTGGACGGGATAACGCTTATTGGAACGCAATTCGACTTTAATGAACGAAGGATCGCGTTCGCAGAAATAGACATATTGTTTGCAATCAAAACGGCCGGCGAGCGCGTTGACGAACGTGGAGGCCACCCCATAATCGAGGCCATAGGCCTGATAATCGGAGGGATGGGCGGCGATATAGGTGACGTGCCCGGCTTTTTTCGCATGCGCGCGCATCCATTTTTTATATGCCTTCTCTTGTTTGGTCTCGTGGTAGACGATTTCGAAAAGAGCCACGGGGTCCGCGCCGTTTTTGATGAGGAAAGCGGCGGCTTGGAAGGTTTCGAGTTTCGTCCCGTAATAGCAGAATTTGCCCGAATCCGTCGCGATGCCAATATATAGGGCGTTGCAGGCGACCTTATCAAACGCCATGTTGAAATGCCAGGCGAATTCGCAGATCAGCTCCGCGCAGGAGACGCGGTGATGATCGACGTAGGACTCGCCTTCGAAGTATTCGTTTTTGCGGTTGGGGTCATGATGGTCGAACTTGATGAGTTTCGCGCACCGCTCCATCCGCTGGTCCTCGCATCGCCTGAGGCAAGAGACATCGACGAGGATGCCAAGCGCCCCTTCGAAGTCTTCGTCAGTAGCGACATCCATCGGGGAAACCAGGGAGAAAAGCGCCGGGATGCCGGTCCCGATCGCGAGGATCTTCTTCTCGGGGAAACGCAAACGCAGCAGATTTCTCAGCCCGATTTGGCAGCCGTAGCAATCCCCATCCGGTTCGTAATGTCCGGAGATGATGATGGTTTTGGCTTCCGTCATCAGATGATAGAGATTTTCAAACTTTGCCATAAAAGCCTTCTAGAATACTCTTTCCGATAGAAAAAACAACATTTTTTGAAAGCGGTTTCAATTCCGTCAATTTATCTTATGGTTTTCCATGTTCAAAAATCTCGAAAACCCTATGAAATCACTGACGGATTTGAGAAAAAGCCCCGCGAACTCGCGGGGCTCTTCGATATAGGCGTTTCCTTAGAAGTTGAGGCCGAGGGAGTCGGCATCGTCGCCGGATTTGGCGTCTTCGTCGCTTTCTTCGGTCGATTCTTCTTCCGAGGAGAGGGTGCCGTTGATGGCGGCGTCGTATTCTTTGTCTTCCTGTTCGTCGGAGGAATCGTCGTCCTTCTCGTTGACGTCGTCGTAGACGTCGGTGAGGTCGGCGGAGTATTCCTCATAGGTGTGGCGAGAACGGAGGTCCCAGATATTGCCGCTGAGGACGATGGTCTCTCCGGAAAGGGAGAGGTCGGAATAGAAGTGGCCGATGCGTTCGGCTTCCTCTTCCGGGGAGATTTCGAATTTCTCTTTGACGACGGCCCAGAGATCGGCGAATTTCATGGCCTCGCCTTTTTCTTTGAGGGCGGCGATGGCGATTTCGATCATGGATCCTTTGCTAATGTTCATAATGGGTGTCCTTTCTAATAAGTTAGAAAAATCGGGGAAATATATATCACATCTTCTCTGGCGAGGAAACCCCGAGAATTGCTAGAGCGTTATGCATCGCGATCTTCGCGGCCTTCACCAGCGCCAAACGGGAGGCGGTGAGCTCGGGCTGCTCGCGATCGATGATCTTACATTCGTGATAGAAGGCATGGATGGCCGCGGCCAGCTTTTGGCTATAAGCGGCGATCTTATAAGGCGCCCTCTCTTCCGCGGAGGAAGCGACGATGCCTGGGAAGGCTGCAATCTCCTTGATCAAGGCCAACTCCGGCTCGCTCTTGCAGAGATCGGCCTTCTCGTTGATGCCGATGTCGGATCCAAGAGAAAGCAGCGATGCGCAGCGGGCATGGGCGTATTGAGCGTAATAAACCGGGTTGGAAGAGCTCTTCTCCAACGCCAAATCGTAATTGAAGTCGAGATGGCTCGAAGGGGAGCGCTCCGTGAAGAAATAACGGACGGCGTCCGTGCCAACATCTTCGATGAGGTCGCGGTGGGCGATGGCTTTGCCCGTGCGCTTGCTCATCTTGACCTCCACGCCATCGCGGAAGGTGCGAACGATCTGGACAAACTGGACTTCCAAGATGTTCGGATCGATGCCCTTCATGGACAAAGCGGCCTTCAAGCGGGCCACATATCCCCCATGGTCGGCGCCGAAGATATCGATGAGGGCGTCGAAGCCGCGGGCGACTTTGTCGTAGTGGTAGCAGATATCCGGCATGAAATAGGTGTAAAGGCCATCGGATTTGACGACGGGGCGATCTTTGTCATCGCCGAATTCGGTCGTCTTGAGGAAGGTGGCGCCATCTTTCTCATAAAGATAGGGCTTCAGGTTCTCAAGGGTCTTCTCGATGTTCCCGCCTTTGCGGATATCGGATTCATAGGTGAACTTGTCGAAATAGACGCGGAATTCCGCGAGGTCTTTCTTCAATTTGCCAAGTTCGGCGTCGATGCCGAAGCGAATGAAGAAATCATGGGATTCCTGGGTATCCGCGAGATACTTATCGCCATATTGGTCTTTGATGGATTGGGCGATATTGATGAGGTCGACGCCATGGTAATCATCATCGCCCAAATGGATTTCTTCGCCGAAAAGCTCGTGATACCTCTCGCGGAGGGAACGGCCAAGGTGTTCGACCTGATTGCCGCAGTCATTGACGTAGAACTCGCGGGTGACGTCGTAGCCGGCGAAGGCAAGCAAGGAAGCAATCGCATCCCCCACCGCCGCGATGCGGGTGTGGCCAAGATGGAGATCCCCCGTCGGGTTGGCGGAGACGTATTCCACGTTGATGGAAGTGCCTTTTTTCTCGCCGCGGCCATAGTCATCGCCTTCTTGAATCGCTTTGGCGACGACGCTTTGGAGGGACTCGTGTTTCAGGAAGAAATTAAGGAAGCCCGGGCCGGCAATTTCCACGCGGTCGAGCATCTCGTCTTGGAGATGGGGGAGCAAGCGGGAGGCCAAATCGACCGGCTTGCAACCGGCCAAACGACAAAAGCGCATCGCCGCGTTGGTGGAATAATCACCGTGGGCGGGGTCTTTGGCGTGTTCGATGACGATATCCTTCTCCTCCAACGCCAAACCGATTTCGGCGCCGGCTTTCTTGATGATCGCCTTCAGTAATTCTTCATTGGTCATTTGGCTTCCTCCAAAAGGCATATACAGGTGGCGCGGATCGCTTTCCCTTCGCCAACCGCATCTAGTTTTTCATTGGTTCCGAATTGGAGCCCGATGTCGGAAATCTCGATTCCCAGCACCTCCGACAAGCGCTTCTTCATCGCTTCTTCATAAGGGCGGAGCTTAGGCGCTTCCGCGAGAATGAACAGGTCGACGTTTCCGATGCAATATCCATGTTTTTTAACTAAACCAAGGCACTTTTGCACGATTTTTGAAGAATCGATGCCTTCGCAGCTTGGATCATCGGGCGGGAAATGCTTTCCGATATCGCCCTCGCCGATCGCACCCAGAAGCGCATCGGATAGCGCGTGGAAGGCGACGTCGGCGTCAGAGTGTCCATCGAGTCCTAATGGGCTATCGATCTTTGTCCCGCAAAGGATCAAAGGGCGATTGGGGACGAGGCGATGGATGTCCTCGCCATAGCCGATGCGGAAGGGATGCTTCATACATTGAAGCGGAAGAAGACGACGTCGCCGTCTTTCATCCGGTACTCCTTTCCTTCTTGGCGAAGCTTTCCGGCTTCTTTGACCGCGGCTTCGCTTCCCAAGGTCCTCAAGGCTTCGAAATCATAGACCTCGGCTTTGATGAATCCGCGTTGGAAATCGGTGTGGATGATGCCCGCGCATTCCGGGGCGGTCATCCCGTTTTTGAACGTCCACGCCCGGCACTCATCGGTGCCGCAGGTGAAGAACGTGGCAAGGTTCAATAGGCGGTAAGCGGCTTTGGTCAATTTGTCCAAACCGCTTTCGCTGGCGCCGAGTTCGGCGAGGAATTCCTTTTTCTCCGCGGGTTCGAGTTGGCTCAGTTCGAATTCGATGGCGCAGGAGACGGGAATGCACTGAGCGCCTTGCTCTTCGGCGATCTTCTTCACCGTTTGGTAATGGGCGCAATGCTCCAAATCGGCATAATCCGTATCGGCGACGTTGGCGACATAGAGGATCGGTTTCAAGGTGAGCAGGAAGAAGTTCTTCCTAGCATAGGTAATCTGTTCTTCGCTTAACCCTTTGCATAAGCGCGCAGGGAGACCCTGATCCAAGGTAGCCTTAAGCGGCTCGAGGATCGCCATTTCGTATTGGGCGACTTTATCGTGGCCCACACGGGCTTTGATGGCCTGTTTTCCAATGCGGTTATTGACCGTCTCGAGGTCAGCCATCGCAAGCTCAAGATCGATCGTCTCGATATCACGGGCGGGATCGACGGTTTCATCGACGTGGATGATGTCGTTGCTTTCGAAGCAGCGCACCACTTCGCAGATGGCGTCGCATTCGCGGATCGCCGCGAGGAATTGGTTGCCCAAGCCCTCGCCCTTGGAGGCGCCGCGGACGAGGCCGGCGATGTCATAGAATTCAAAAGTCGCGTTTACTTTGCTCGCGGGATGGAACATCTCATCGAGGAAGTCGAGGCGCTCATCGGGGACGATGACGACGCCGGTGTTCGGCTTGATAGTGGCGAAGGGATAATTCTCCGCGAGGACGTGGGAATTGGTGATGGCGTTGAACAGGGTGCTCTTGCCCACATTGGGCAACCCGACGATTCCAGCTTTTAGTGGCATAAGACAAACCTTCAGAAAACGAAGCGACGGCATTTTACCTTTATCTTCAAAAAGAAGATAGGGGCAACAAAGAAAAACCCCGCCATTTTCGGCGGGGCAAATCGGCGAGGCGATGGTTAGGCTGCGACTTTTTTCACATTGGCCGCACGCGGTCCACGATCCGATTCCTGAACATCGAATTCCACTTCTTCGCCTTTTTCGGCGGTTTTGTAGCCTTCCATGACCAGGCAAGAATAGTGGAAGAAGTAATCACGGCCGTCTTCGGCATGAATGAAACCGTATCCCTTCTCCTTGTTGAAATTCTTGATAGTACCCTTCATGAATTCCTAACCTTCCTGATGGTTTATTGAAAAATCATCGTTCTATATTTTATCCCTTCCGCTACTTCATTTCCACTAGGAAAAACGGGGCGAAAATTCAAGTAATTGTCTTTCTCTTCAAATAGAACCCCATCCATAGATTGATCAATAGAACGAAGGCGGCGGTCGCCCCGAACATCAAGAGGAATGGCGGCCAAGCCAGATGGATGGAGAAATCGGCGCCAAAGGCTTGCGATAAATAAAACGAAGCGGCGATTTGGGATAAGGCCATTCCTAAGAAAGCGGACAATAATGATGACCCCGCATGGTAATAAGCCTGCATCCGATACGCCCGGCGGATATCTCTTTGCCCGATACCTAGAACATGAAACAGTTTCCCCTCCGCTTCGTTTTCCTTCATGGTCAAAGACATCACCAAGAAGAAAAGCAGCGTAGAAACCGAAAGGGCGATCGCCGAAAAGGCATATAAGATCGTCCCCAGATATCCCAGCGTTTCCTCGATCGAAGAGGCGACGGCCTGGGAGGGGCTGCCGACGCGATAGGCGGGGAAGGCTTTCTCGAGGCGCGCCATCGCTTCCTTACCTTCCGAAGCGTTCCCGACGGAGAAGACGCACCCCATCGGTTCTAAGAGGAAAGCGGACATCCTCACCTCATCCAAAAAGAAGTCCACGGTCCAGTCTTTTTGAACGTAAATCGTGTCATGCCCCTCCTCTTTTACCCCGACGACCGTCAATTCCGCCTTCTCGAAAACGCGTCGGACCACGGTGTCGGTTTCGCTTCTTTCGACCTCCGCGGCGACACTTAAAAACGTAGGTTTCCCCCATTTCTTATATAAGCTGGAAGACAACACGACCTCATGGGTGTATTCGGGTTTTCTCCCCTTTTTTATTCCCGAACAATCCGCGGAAACGCGCAGGCCCTTGGAACCGCTATTTAGGAGGGAACCATCCACCACCCCATCCGGCAAGCCGTGGAGCCGGTCCGCCTCGCTTTTTCCTAGCTCGCTATAAAGGTCGATGCACGAATCGATTTTCTCTTCTTCAGGGCAAAGGAAGAATTTGCCGACGAAGCCCATCATCATCGAGGAGGCGTCCGCGTAAAACCCGCCTTGGGAGACCGGAATCCTCCCGCGGATCTCGGGACATAGACGCTCGGCTTCATCCAAGACATCGTATCCCACCCCGTTTTTGTCCGCGCCATAAAGATAGACGCGAGGGAGACGGCACCTCGTCCCACTGGGATAGATCGTCGGAAGATAGGAAGCGGAGGCCATTTCATACACCAGATGTCTCACTTCGCGGTCGCCCCGCACCACTTTGAGGAATTGGCTAAGCGAAGAAAGAATATGGACATAGGGGATTTCATATACGTCTTGGGGTGTCTCCCCTTCTTCGCTTTGGCTGGAACGGAAATGCATTTGTTCGATGAAAACGCGGTGATTCCAATCCCTTTGGGGATGATAGAGGCACGGGAAGCGGCTTTGGCACACCGCGACGACGGTGAATATCTCTTCGTCATAGAATTCCCAATCCTCATGAGAAACATGAAGAATCAGATGGAATTTCCCTTCTGCGCAGTATTGGCCTAGGGCTTCGTAACTCCTTTCGATATGAAGGGAGAAGCACAGGCTCGCCATCGAGCCAAAAGGAAGTCCTAGGGCAAGCTCGCTCCAATCCATGTTTTCTGGCAGCGACTCGGGATACCAAGGGGAATCCGTCTGTTCCTCCGGCCAAAGAAAATCGTTGATCGAGCGGGCGGATAACCCGGAAAAAAGCAAGGTATCTGCGCCGGATTGGTAACTAAAGTAATTGTCGTCGCAGAAGTATTCCTCAAAGTCGAAAAGCAAAGTAGAACCATATCCTTCGACATAGTCTGGATAAGTTTCTTCTAGGTATTTTGCCTCCTTGGAAGTGGCCGCGTAGATGTTGGATAACGGGGGCAACCCTTCTTCTTTCGGCGAAAGGACGATCTGATTGGGCGGGACCAAAGAGGAAAAGGCATCCTGTAGCAATCCAGAGACGCTGGAGGAAAGGTAATTCGACATCCCCAGCCCCAATATCCCCATGGCGACCGCGCCTTGGGACAACAGGGTGCGGAATCGTTTGCCCTTGGCGATCCTCCGCGCATGTGAATAAAGAAATAAATTGCTAAGGCTTGGGCGGCTTTTAAAGTGGCTCATCCCGCCGAAAAGCAAATCGCCTCCTTTCTCCGGCTCGCGAATTACTTCCTTTTCCACCACTCTCCCATCGGCGAGGCGAATGATCTTATCCGCGTATTTCCTGACGCCTTCCTCATCGTGTGAGACCACGACGACGAGGCGGCTTGCGGAGATGCGGCGAAGCAATTGAAACACCTCGGTGCCGTTTTTCTCATCGAGCGCCCCAGTCGGCTCATCCGCCAAAACCAAAGAAGGGTCATTGGCCAATGCCCTCGCGATGGCCACCCTTTGTTTTTCTCCCCCGGAAAGGGTCGATACCTTTTGATTGACTTTATCTTTTAGGCCAACGGCATTCAGGAGGTCCCTGGCCTTTTCTTTTTTCTTTCGTCTGGAATCCCCACTTAAGGCATCAAACACCATAAGGACATTCGCTTCCGCGGTTTCCTGCTCCAGAAGCGAATAGTTTTGAAAAACATACCCGATGTTCCTTAGTCGGAAGGAGGAACGCTCCTCCATCGTCAAAGAACGCGGATCCTGTCCCAAAACCACCGCGTTCCCCTGATAATCCGTATCCAGCATTCCCAAGATATTAAGCAAGGTGCTTTTGCCGGAGCCGCTAGGCCCAACGATGGCAATCATCCCGTTCCACGAGAACGCCAAATCGACATCCCGCAAGGCGGTGTCTTTCCCAAAACGCCGCGAAATCCTGGATAAACGCACCCCTTTATTCATCGCGAAGCTCCTTGGCGATGGGAATGCGGCGATGGATGAGCAAAGGGATGGCGACGGCGGAATAACCGATGAGCAAAGCGGCGAGTAATACCCCAAGCACCAACAAATAAGGAATGCCCAAATAGGACGCGAATGGGAAACGTATCAAAGAAGAGATGCCGAATTGAGCGGCCAGCAGTCGGTTGACCGCGGAGATCGCGAAAGGAGACGCCGCCAAAGCAAACCCGGAAGCAAGGAAATTCACCAGCATCCCCTCCTCGCAAAATAGGGCACGTAAGTGGCTTTCTTTGGCACCGAGAACCAATAAGATCGCCCCTTCTTTGATACGGGAAACGAAACTCGAATAGGAAGCCATCCCCAGGATCAACGCCAAACCGGCCAAAGCGATGAAGACGAATAGGGCGAGCGCCAAACGGAAAGCGGAAGAAAGGCTTTGGAAGCTGCTCGCGATGCGGAAGGCGGACGAATCCAAGGCGAAGGGTTCTTGGATGTTTCCCTGTTCCATCAAAGAATAAAGTTGCCGCGCGGCTTCTTCTTTATGGGCGAAAATCAAAAGACCATAAGAAGCATAGCAAGCGTCTCCCGGCGCTTCTTCGCATAAACTAACCGGATTGATGTTCCTACCTCTTTTCATGGAGATACGGGGAAGGTTGATTTCCTTAAGGAATGCTTCTAAGCCTTGATGAGAGTAATAGACCGTTGGAACGCTTAGAAAGGAAAACTCTTCCACCACTCCGGCGATCCGAGCTTTGAAATCCCAATCGATTTCATCTTCTGCCCCATCCGAGATTAAATCGACATGGACGGGGAATTCTATCGTTTTTCCTAGACAGTCTTGGTGTTCTTTGGCGAAAGATTCATTAACCAGGACATTTTGCAAATCGTTTTTCTTCGGTTTCCTACCTTCTATTAATAAAGAAGAGCCCCACTCCTCCAAAGTGATGTCATAAACCGGGGAGAAAGAGGAGGACCCGGCTTCTTCTCCGTCCAAGTGGAACAAAGAGGCGGGAGGCAGGAAAAAGGAATAATCGTTTTCGATGCTTAGGTAAGGAATGCCGTCTAATAATGAAGCGGCGGATTCCCTGCTCGGCCTTTCTTCTTGAATGAGCGAAAGCGGGGAATTCGGCACTTCGGTGACCGTCCGTTGGCTGAGTCTGGCCATGGGATAGCCTAACGTCCTTTCGCTCTCTTCTTTCAAAGCCAAAGGAGAACCATGGAAAAAGCCAAAGCAAAGGATCAAGCAAACAAAGCCGATGACCCCCGAGGAAAACGCCATGAGATTTTTGCCCCAATCTTTTCCCAGATTCCTTAGTAGAAACCGATGTCTCCAGCTTCCCGATCCCCGCGGCCTGGGTTGGATCTCGATGGGCCGAACGGTCTTTAACTTCGGCGGCGGGCTTGCCATTTTCCCGTCTGAAATCTCGATGATTTGATCGGCGTATTCCTCCAACAATTTGACGTTATGAGAGACCACCAAAACGAGCCGTTCTTTAGACGCTTCTTTTAGTGCTTCCATTACTGTTTTGGCGTTCCCTTCATCTAGGGCGCCGGTAGGCTCATCGGCGAAAACGCAAAGGGGGTCATTCACTAGCGCCCTCGCCAAAGCGACGCGTTGTTTTTCTCCTCCGGACAAGGTAGAGACCAAGCGACTTTCAAAACCATCCAAACCGAACTTTATGAGGCTTTTGCGCACTTTTTCTTTCGTTTTGCGCGTTTTTTCTCCCGCCATAAGCAAGGGAAGAGATACATTGAAAAGCACATCTTGGTCCTCGATGAGGTTGTAATGCTGAAAGACGAATGAGGTGTCTGAAGAATGAAATCTCGAACGTCTTTTGCCCTTCATTTCCCCGAGGTCATCCCCCGCGAAATAAACCCGCCCTTCACTCGGCGTTTCCAGCCCTGCCAAAAGGTTTAGCAAAGTGCTTTTCCCCGATCCGCTTTTGCCTTGGATCCCAACGAATCCAATCCCTGGCAAAGATAGGTTTACATGCCTTAGGACAAAAGTCTTTTCCTTGCCCTGTTTATAGGACTTTCCGATGTTGCTCGCCTTGATGAGTGTTCGCATATGCCTCCACTCTTCCTATACACAGCAAAAGGCGAAATTATAAAAAATGTTTTAAAAGCCCCTGCTTTATAGGGGCTTAATGAAGGTCAGGATTGGCAAGTGGCCCATCGTGATGGGCGATGACTTTCTTGATGCGGGAGTTGAATTTATCGCGGTCGATCATGATGACGTTCCCGCATCCGAGGCACATGATTTTGATATCCGCGCCGACCCGGACGATCTGGAAACGTTTGCTTCTTTGGAAACAAGGGTGGGCTTTTTTCATCTCCACCTCATCGTAGAGCTGGTAATCGATTACCACGGCTCCTCCTCCATCTTCACGGCGGCCGGCACTTTGGGAAGGCCAGGCATCGTCATGATCGCCCCGGTCAAGGGCACCACGAAGTTGGCCCCAGCGGAGAGATTGACTTCGCGAATGGTAATGGTGAATCCGGTGGGCGCGCCCAAGACTTTGGGGTCATCGGTGAGAGACTGTGGGGTCTTCGCCATGCAGATATAGGCGTTGCCAAACCCGAGTTCGGCATATTCCTTCAATTGTTCTTCCGCCTTCGGTTCATAAACGATTTCCCCGGCGTGATAGATGTTGCGGCAGATGGCCTCGATCTTCGTTTTAAGCGGGGCTTCCAGGGGATAAAGCGGGCGATAATGGGAGGGTTCTTCTTTAAGAAGGGCCTGAACTTGCCTTGCCAAATCCTTCGAGCCGTCGCCGCCTTTGAGAAAGCCATCGAGGAAGGAACAGCGATAGCCACGTTCCTGACACCACTTCTCCACATAAGCGACCTCCTCTTCGCTATCTTGGGCGAAGTGGTTGATCGCGACGACGAAGGGGACGTCATATTGCTTGATGTTGTTCAAATGGGCCTCGAGGTTTCCCATGCCGAGGGCGAGGGCCTCGACATTCGGGGTCGCGAGCTCTTCGAAAGCCTGCCCGCCGTGCATCTTGAGCGCGCGGATGGTCGCGACCATGACGACCGCGTCGGGATGCAGACCGGCTTCGCGGCATTTGATGTCCAAGAATTTCTCAGCGCCTAGATCCGCGCCGAAGCCCGCCTCCGTAACCACGATGGGGGCTAATTTGAGGGCAAGCTTAGTGGCGATGATGGAGTTGCAGCCGTGCGCGATGTTGGCGAACGGGCCGCCATGGATCAGCACAGGATTGTTTTCCAAGGTCTGGACGAGGTTGGGCTTCAACGCGTCCTTCATCAGTTTCATGATGGCGTGGCTGATCTTCAAATCGCCGACGGTGACGGGTTTGCCGTCTTTGTTATAGGCGACGATGATACGGCGGACGCGGGCGATGAAATCCTCAGCATCTTTGGCAAGACAAAGGATCGCCATCATCTCCGAGGCCACGGTGATGACGAATTCATCGTGACGCGGGGCCACTTTCTTATCATCTTCGGAGACATGGATGGAACGCAGGGCGCGATCGTTCATATCCATCGCGCGTTTCCACACGACCCTCTCGGGATCGATATTCAAGGGATTCCCCTGCCAAATCGAGTTGTCGATGACGGCGGAAATCAAGTTGATGGAACTCGTTAACGCATGCATGTCCCCCGTGAAATGAAGGTTGATGTCATCCTTCGGAGCCACGGAAGCAAGGCCACCGCCGGTCGCGCCGCCCTTGATGCCAAAGACCGGACCGAGGCTCGGTTCGCGGAGGCAAAGAAGCGCGGGTTGGGCGATCTTTCCAAAGCCTTCGGTCAAAGCGATCGAGGTCGTGGTTTTGCCTTCGCCGGCTTTCGTTGGGGTGATCGCGGTTACGAGGACCAACTTTCCATCGGGCTTATCTTTCAATTCGTCATAAAGGCGATTGTCGATCTTGGCCTTATAACGTCCATAAGGTTCAACATACTCATCGGGAATACCCGCTTTTTTGGCAATTTCAGAAATAGGCAACAGTTCCATATGTTCCCTCCTAAATATTCAAAATGAAATGATAGTGGCCTTCAGTTTTTCTTCAAGAAGAAGAACAACGCTTGGTAGGCCATGGCTAGTCCAGCGGCCGAGGGCACCATCATCATGGAGCCCGGCGTAGGGCTTTTCATGACTGGGGTTTCTTTGGAAAAACAAACGTCCACGACGCCTAAATCGATACCTTCCTGGCGGCACATAGACCTAAGTTTTCGCGCCAATGGATCCCCTTCGGTTTTAGATAATTTCGTCAATGTAATCTTCGTGGGATCCAGCCGATTGCCCATACCAAGACTCACGATCAAAGGAACGCCATGCTTCTGACAAGCTTTGATCAATTCCACTTTCGCCGGGATGTCATCAATCGCATCAATGACGAAATCAAAAGTATTCCAGGGTAATTCTTCCGCGATTTCTCGGCTAAATTTGTCAGAAACGCCATGAATGATGAGATTTGGCGAGACGGATAAAAGCGCCTTTTCTGCCTCTTTGGTCTTTTCTTTTCCTAGGCTTTCGGAGGTGAAAAGAATCTGTCGATTGAGGTTGCTCTCCTCCACGACATCGAAATCGCAAATCGTCAATTCACCGATGCCGCTGCGGGCAAGGGCCATCGCGCAGGTTCCCCCGACGCCCCCTAATCCGCAGACGAGAACATGGCGTTTCTTAATGGATTCGAATCCTTCTTCTCCGAGGAGTTGGCGGCTTCGCTCAAAAATATCATTCATGGGAAATCGCCTCCAAAACATCCTCTTCCCCCTTGATCCATTCGATATCGAATTGATGTAGGAAGAAGGTCATCTGCCTTTTCACGTAGTTCCTCGTGGCCTTTTTGACTTCGGCGATGCATTCGTCCAAAGACTTCTCCTCATCGAAATAGGGAAAGAACTCCTTTACTCCAATCGCGCGGAAAGCCATTTTGTCGCGCCCATACTTATCAATGAGGCGGCGGTTTTCTTCAACAAGGCCATCTTTCACCATCCTATCGACGCGGGCATCCACTCGTTCATAGAGGGATGCGCGTTCAGCGGATAGCCCGAAGAAATGGACGTCATCATAGATGGGTTTATGTTCCTGTTTGGCGATGATCTCGCTTTTCTTCTTCCCAGTCGCCAGGATGACGCGGAGGGCTCGCATGACGCGAAGGCGATTATGGGGATGGATGGACGCGCTGGCTTCGGGATCTAGCCGTTTTAATTCGGCATAGGCTTCTTCGTCGCTAAGTTTTTCATAGGCGGACATGTCCACTTCCGCTTCGGGAGGGAATTCATAATCGTAAAGTCCCGCGCGGATATATAACCCCGTCCCCCCGGCGATGATGATCGGGGTATTTGAGGAAGACAAAGTGGCGATCGCGCTCCTTAGGTCGTTTTGGTATTCATAGACGGAATAGGCGTCGGTCAAAGGGACGAAATCAAAAAGGAAATGGGGGACTTCCATCCGCATTTCCAAAGTGGGTTTCGCGGTGGCGATATCCAATTCTTTATAGACCTGAAAGGCGTCGCCGTTGATGATCGCTCCACCAAGGCGCTTGGCCAAGGAGATGGCGAGATCGCTTTTCCCCGAACCCGTCGGACCAGCGAGGACGATGATCATGACAGGGTCCCTTTCACGATGCGCAGAAGCTCTTCAAGGTCGTCTTTGCGCGCCTCATAATTCAAAACGACGGGGTCCTTTTTATAGGAATTCATGAGGGACAGGTATTCGTTTTTGGCCTTTTCATAGGCCTCATCATCGGAATCCGCGGCTTTTTGAACCATGGCCTTTTGGGCCTTTTCGATTTGCCCACGGAGCTCGATTAAAGACGGGGATTCCTCCACCGCTTTTTTCGCTTCGAGGAAGGCAATGGCCTCCGGTTCTTCTTTTAAGGATTCCGCGGCTTTTTCCGCGAGGATGATAAGAGGGTCTTTGGTAAGTTTCCCAATCATCGAGAAAGCATGGTCTTCGACGATTTCCACGTCGACGATTTGGCCTTTGAGATAGGCTGGGCCTTCGAAATTGACCAATTTGTTGGTTTCGGTATACCCAGATAGAACGCGTTCGTTCTTCTTTGAGGGGCCATCGACGAGGACTTTGTAGGTTTTGCCCACCATCTGGGAACTATGGGACATCACGCCGGCTTCGACCACTTTCAAAAGGCGGTTGAAGCGTTCGTGTTTCACCTCATCAGGAACATCATCTTCCAAGGCCGCGGCCGGCGTGCCTTTCCTTGGGGAATAAAGGAAAGTGAAGGCCGCGTCATATTTCACCTCTTCACATAAAGTGAGGGTGTCTTCGAATTCTTCCTCGGTTTCGTTAGGGAAGCCGACGATGATGTCGGTGGTGAGGGCACAGCCGGGGATCTTTTCGCGGATCCGCCTGACCAAATCCAAATATTGTTCCCGCGTATAGCGCCTGCCCATACGCCTTAGCATCGTCGTGGAGCCGCTTTGAACGGGGAGATGGATGCAGGGCATGATGTTGTCATATTTTGCGATGACGTCGAGCATCTCGTCGGAGAAGTCCCACGGATGGCTCGTCATGAAACGCAAACGGGGGATGCCAAGTTTCGCGACATCTTCCAAGATTGTGGCAAAGCTCGTTCCATCATGGAAATCCTTGCCGTAGCTATTAACGTTTTGCCCTAACAAAGTGATTTCCTGATAGCCTTCTTCGACCAACTCTTGGCATTCTTTGATGATGTCTTCCCTGGCGCGGCTGCGTTCCCTTCCTCGGGTGTAGGGGACGATGCAATAGGTGCAGAACTTATCACAGCCATATCCGATATTCACGAAAGCCTTATAGGCATCCAAACGGATGGAGGGAAGATTCTCCACGATGTCCCCAGGATAAGAAAGCACATCGACGAGGTCTTTCTTCCGGGCCAACCGCTCATCGAGGAGCGAAAGGATGTTGGAGAGATTATGCGTGCCAAAGATGAGATTCACATAGGGGTAACTCTTCACCAGTTTTTCGGCGACGCCGGTCTCTTGCATCATGCAACCGCAGACGCATAAGACGAAGCTTGGGTCTTTCTGATGGTTGACTTTGAACTTGCCGATTTCGCCATAGACTTTGTCTTCGGCGTTTTCCCTAACCGCGCAGGTATTGATGATGACGAGGCCCGCTTCGCTTTCGATTTCGGTGCGGTGCATGCCGGCCGCTTCGAGATAGCCAGCGAGGATTTCCTCGTCGCGCACATTGCCTTGGCAGCCGAAGGTCTTGATCAAGTAGGCGCGGCCTTTTCCGAATTCCGCGACCGCGGGAGGGACAATTAAAGGTTCGCGCACCGTTTTGGGGGAATCCATGCGGTTGCGCGCTTTGCCCATATCGGGGAGCGACTTAATGATGCGACGAGACATGGCTGACCTCCTTCCCACCGACATAGCGGTATCCATCGATGCGCTGACAAGCGCCGGTTTCATCTTTGATATCCATCACGATGAAATCAAGTTCGTCTTCGCCCTCTTCGTCGATGCCGAAGCGGACGCGTTGTTTTTCGACTAACGCCGCTCGGATGGAAGAAGGCGAATAGCCGATGATCGATTCGTTTTTGCCACAGAACCCCGCGTCGCTAAGGAAGCCACAACGGCCTTTAAGCAACTGGGCATCCGCGGTCATTACATGGGTATGGGTGCCCAAAATCGCACTCACGTCCCCCGCGAATTCGAAAGCGAAGAGCTTTTTCTCGGAGGTCGATTCCCCATGGAAATCCACGATATGAATCGGCGAAGAAGCAGCGAGGATGTCCCGGAAAGAGGGGATCGGTTCATCCACTTCTTCTTTCATGAAGCCTTGCCCCATGATGTTGGTGATGGTGATTTCTTTCCCGTCGACGAGATAGGTCGCGGAACCCACCCCATGGAAATAGGCTTTGAGGTTCAATGGGCGGAGGATGCCGTCCGCCTCATCGATCCAATCATCGATTTGGTCCCTTCCGCGATAATGATTGCCTAGCGTAATGCAATCCACGCCCCCGGAAATGAGGGCGTGGTATTGCTTATAGGTGATTCCCGAGCCTTTGCAGGCGTTTTCGCCGTTAGCGATGACGAAGTCGGGGCGGAAGGTTTTTTTGATCTCCGGCAGCCGGATAAGAAGGGCTTGAAGCCCGATATCCCCAACGATGTCGCCGAAGAAGATGACCCGCATATTTATTTCGCGATGTCGTTGGCCCGGAATTCGCGGATGACCGCGACTTTGATTTGACCGGGATAGGTGACGCCGGATTCGATTTTCGCGCGGATCTCTTGGCACATCTTGGTCGCTTCGGCGTCGCTGACCTCTTCCGGTTCGACCATGATGCGGAGCTCACGGCCGGATTGCATCGCGTAGGCTTGGGAGACGCCAGGGAAGGATTTGGCGATGGTCTCCAAGGCCTCGATGCGCTTGACGTAGGTCTCCAAGGTCTCCGAACGGGCACCTGGGCGGGCGGCGGAAAGCGTGTCGGCCGCGGCGACGAGGTGGGAGATGACGTAACGGGCTTCCACATCCCCGTGGTGGGATTGGATGGAGTTGAGGACGACGTCGTTCTCGTTGGCCTTCTTGGCTAATTCATAACCGAGTTGGACGTGGCTGCCTTCTTGTTCGAAATCGACGGCTTTGCCGATATCGTGGAGCAAGCCGGCGCGGCGCGCCAGATTGACGTCGAGGCCAAGCTCACCCGCCATGATGCCAGCGAGATAACCGACTTCCATCGAATGGGCCAAAGCGTTCTGACCATAGGAGGTGCGGTAATGGAGGCGGCCGATGTAATAGATAAGGTCGCGGGAAAGGCGCGGCAAGCCGAGTTTGAAGGCGGCTTCCTGGCCATACTTGTAGCAGGAATCGTCGACTTCCTTTTTGCACTTGGCGGCCACTTCTTCGATGCGGCCGGGCTGGATGCGCCCGTCTTTGACGAGGAGTTCCAAAGTCTTGCGGGCGATTTCGCGGCGGATCGGGTCGAAGCAGGAAACGGTGATGACCTCAGGGGTGTCATCGACGACCAAATCGACGCCGAGTTGCTGCTCGAGGACGCGGATGTTGCGACCTTCGCGGCCGATGATGCGTCCCTTCATCTCGTCGTTAGGCAAAGCGACGACGGAAACGGTGCGCTCGGTGACGACGTCTTGGGCGTAACGCTGGCAGGCGAGGGAAAGCAAATCGATGGCCTTGGCCTCCGCGGTTTCGCGAGCTTCGTCCTCAGCGTTTTTGATGTAGGCGCTGATCTCCATCGACATCTTGCTTTCGACGCGGCGCATGATCTCGTCATGGGCTTCTTGGGTCGACATGCCGGAGACTTTCTCAAGTTCCTTGATGATGTCGTCGATCTTCTGGTCGAGTTCCTCTTTGCGTTTCTTGTAGGTCTCGATGGAGGAATCGAGTTGCTGGGAACGGGCTTCGAGGTTGTTCTCTTTGCGCATGAGCTGATTCTCGCGCTCATCGAAGGCCTGCTGGCGCAGGTCGAGCTTTTGCTGCTCGGCGGCGATTTCCGAGCGGCGGACGCGGGCTTCGTTTTCGGAATTCTGCTTCGCCTCGAACGCGATTTGCTTGGCGTCGAGCTCGGCGTTCTTCTTGATGCGCTCCGCTTGCAGGTTGGCATCTTTGAGGATGCCTTCGGCGGCTTTGGTCGCTCCGTCTTTCTTGTTCTTATTGATGAGAAAGAACACCAAGAAAGTGATGCCAGCGCCGAGCAAAAGCGCGCCGACGCCGACAATGACGGGGATCAAAACTGCCGATGTTTCGGTCAAAACATTCAACATTTTCATATCCTATCTCCTTGTTGAAAAATGAGGGTGCACCCTAAAAAGGCTTTCGCCCATATCGTTGTTTGTTCGGTTTAATATTGCCCCTTGGGGAAGAATTATCATACCCTCCGAAGAGGGGCCTAAACGACAAATTGGTTTGGGGTACCTTTGGGTACGCCGCTATTGTAGCAAGAAAGCGCTTGCTTCTCTAGCCTTAATCCAAAAAAGAAAACCCCTCGCGCGGAGGGGTATCTTGGTCATGGGGTTTATTCCGCGTCGTCGAGTAGCGCCTCGCCGTTGATGCCGGCGCGGATTTTCGCCTCGAGCTGGGCGGCCTCTTCCGGATGGTCGAGGAGGTACTGCTTGCAGGCATCGCGGCCATTGCCGATTTTGTTGCCGTTGAGGATATACCAGCTGCCGCTCTTTTCGAAGATGCCGAGCTGTTCACCGACATCGAGGATCTCCGCGGTCTTGGAGATGCCTTCGCCATAGATCATGTCGATGACGCAGCTCTTGAAGGGCGGCGCGACTTTGTTTTTGACGACCTTGATCTTGACGGAGTTGCCGATGATCTGGGTGCCGGCTTTGAGGGCTTCCGCGCGGCGGATGTCCAAGCGGATGGACGCGTAGAACTTAAGGGCGCGCCCGCCGGTCGTGGTCTCGGGGTTGCCGTAGATGACGCCGACTTTCTCACGGAGCTGGTTGATGAAGATGACGACGGTGTTCGTGCGATTGAGAACGCCGGCGATCTTGCGCATGCCCTTGGACATGAGGCGGGCTTGCAGACCCACTTGGTTGTCGGACATGACGCCATCGAGCTCGGCCTGTGGGACCAAGGCGGCGACGGAGTCGACGACGATGATGTCGATCGCGCCAGAGGAAGCGAGCATCTCGACGATTTCGAGGGCCTGCTCGCCGCTATCGGGCTGGGAGAGGATGAGTTCATTGATGTCGACGCCTAGCTTCGCGGCGTATTCGGGGTCAATCGCGTGTTCCGCGTCGACGAAAGCGGCGCGGCCGCCCTTCTTCTGGGCTTCGGCGATCGCTTCGAGGGCAAGGGTGGTTTTGCCGGAGGATTCCGGGCCATAGATCTCGATGATCCTGCCGCGGGGGTATCCGCCGACGCCGAGGGCTTGGTCGAGCAGGATAGAGCCGCTGGGGATGACGTCCACATCGACGTGGGGACGCTCGCCTAAGCGCATGACCGATCCTTTGCCGTAAGCTTTCTCGATCGATTTGAGGGCCTCTTCTAAGGCCTTCTCTTTGGAAATGGGTTCGTTGTTTTTGGCTGCCATAATTATTTTTTGCCTCCTACTCTTCTATACCCGGGAAGCCGGGAAATTGTAAAAATTGTTTTCGGATTCACTCCTTTTTTCCGAAAATGGAAAGCCCGAAAAGCCCCATGGCTTCTGCAGTTTTCTTCCTAATGAAATTTCTTTCGCCTTCATAGTTAAGCGGCACGGTCCACACGTTGCCTCCATAGGCTAAACCGAGATAAACCGCGCCGACGGGGGCACTGCCTTTTTCCGCGGTCGGGCCGGCGTTCCCCGTGCAGGAAAGGCAGACATCGACCCCTAGGGCCTTCTGCCCGCCGACGGCCATCGAGGCCGCGACTTCGGCGGAGACGACGCCATGGTCTTGAATCAATTGGGAAGGGACGAAAGCAAGTTTGTTCTTTAATTCGGCGGAATAGGTGATGAGCCCGCCTTTATAGACGTTGCTCGCCCCGGGGATCTCGGCGGCGGTCGCCCCGAAAAGCCCGGCGGTGATGGATTCCACCGAACCGAGGGTCAGCCCTTTGGCGGCCAAGGCGCGAAGCAGTTCCTCAATCGGCTCCATGGGATTCCTCCTTAAGCACCGCGCGGTTCTGGATGACGTAGATGACGCCGGAAGCCAAAGACATCGCGGTGGCGAGATAGACGAGGATCAAAGCGATGCGGCCATATCCCCAGGAAGCATCGAAATACGAGAAGGGGAAGCCGTTGAGGAGCACGACGGGAATCGCCACCATCTGGAAGACGGTCTTGAGCTTGCCGAAGATATTGGCGGCCACCACTTTCCCTTTGGAAGCAGCGACGAAGCGCATCGTGTCGACGACGAGGTCGCGGAGGATCATCAAGATGACGCAGAAAGCGGGGATCGTCATCTGTCCCGGCGCGAAGGAAGAGGGGACGCAGAGGAAAATCAGCAAGGAATTGACGAGCATCTTGTCGGCGATCGGATCGAGGAATTTGCCTAAATCCGTGACTTGGTTCCATTTGCGGGCCAACATGCCGTCGAGATGGTCGGTATAGGCGGCGATGACGAAGATGACCGCGGCGATCAGGTAGATGAGATAGATTCCCGTATTGCCCAAAACCGTGTCGAGATAGATGCCCTGGGCTCCCAAAAGTTGGAAAACGAAGAGGAAGATGAGCAGCCCGGCGACCAGCACGATGCGGGCGATGGTGATTTTGGTGGGAATGTTGATTTTCATAAGATTTCTTTTAATAGCATCCGGCCCTATAAGCCATGTTTTGTCGGGGACGGCAATTTATCTCAGGTTTCCCTGGCCCCCTCGGCTTCAATTCGCTTTGGGCGCTTCCCCTACCAATTTTGGGTTTCTCGCTTGCGGGGCTTGCCTCGTTTCATCTTGATGTCGCCATCAAGCTCGTCTCTGTGGCGCCTTTATGGGTTCCCGTCCGCGGGGGACGTTCGCCTTCCGTTGCGCGCTGCCGCACCTGAGGTTATTTCTTCCCTCAGCGCAATCACTACCTCCATCGCAGGAGGTGCGAGCATGGACTTTCCTCTCCGTTAGGAGCAGCCGTCCGGGCCGGATGTGTTTTCTGGGTCAGAGTTTGGTCGGATCGATGCCCGCCTTATACAGGGCGGATTCCATTTTACGGCACCTCTGCAAGAGCTGCAGGTTCTCGGCGCTGACGGAGTCGCTATCCCGGATCCCGTTCAAACGGGTCTGGTATTTCGCGAGATCGAGCTCCAGTTGCTGGTTCTTGTCCTTGCAGGTGCGAAGTTGCTTCTCGAGGCTTTCGATGTAGTTTTTGGTTTCGCTGACGTATTGGTCATAGGTCGCGTAGTCGGCGATGACGCGATCCAAAAACGAATCCACTTCGACGGGATCGTACCCCTTGACGTTCGGGGTGAACACCGCTTTGAGAATGTCCTCGCGGGTCAATTGCAACGTTTTTTCTTCCATGGCTCAAACCCGGATTGGATTATAATCCAAGATAGATACCCATTCAACAAAAGCGTCATCGATTTGCCCTTACTTTTCAACACTTAGGCAACCACGGGCCTTTTCTTCGTTTATAATCCCCTTCGATGAAAGACCTGAAGAACATCATTAAAGACAGACGCTTCCTCGTCTTCTATGACCTAGAAGGCACGCAGGCAAGCCACGAAATCATCGAAATCGGCGCCTATAAATGCAAAATCGATGACGATTTCCACGTGCGGAAAATCTATAAGCCCTTCAAAGCCTATGTCCGGCCCAAACACCGCATCGGCCACTTCGTCACCAAACTGACCGGCATCAGCGAGAAGACGATCCAAGACAAAGCCATCTCCTTCCGCGAAATGCAGAACCAATTCATCAAATATCTCGGCAAGGACAAAGAACGTTGCCTTTTCGTTTCCTATGGTTCCCAAGACGGCGAGATGTTCATCGCCTCGGCGGAGAACAACATGGACGCCTCGATGGAATTCTCGCGCTTCGTCGCCAAAAGGACCTGGGATTTCTGCGCGTTTTTGAAGCGTTACCTCCAAAATCCCGACGGCAATCCTTTCTCTTTGGAACGCGCCTGTGAGAAGTTCGGCATCCACTTCGCCGGGCAGGCCCATGACGCTTTGGCGGACGCCTATAACCTCATGGACCTCTACCGTCGGATGCTGGAAGACAAAGAAACCCTGGGAAAGGCTTATCAAGAGACTTTGTATAACGCGAATAAAGTTCCGGCCCCCGTCCGCGAAGTGCTTCGCCGCCTATCCGAAGGAGAGACCATTTCCCCCGAGGATTTCTCCGCGATCATCCAGAGGTCTTTGAAATGACCGTGCGTTATCCCGCCGGCGTCCGCCCGCTCGTGCAGGGCGAAGGCGCGACTAAGAAAAAGAAGGGTTCTCCCAAACTCAAAGTCGCCGCGGGCAATCGCGGCATGGATTTCGAAGCGGCGATCAATGAGGCCAACGCCTATTATTTGGAAAAAGACCTGTGCCTCGTCACGAAAAGGCCGACCCCGATCCGCGTCGTGAAGGTTGATTATGAACATGGCCCAAAGATCGTCCAAGCTTTCTACGAGACCCAATCCACGACCGACTATAACGGCGTTTATCAGGGGCATTACCTCGATTTTGAGGCCAAGAGCACCCGTTCGAAGACTTCCTTCCCCTTCTCTAACGTCCCTCTGCAGCAGATCCGCCACCTCCAAAACGTCCTTCAACACGGCGGCTGGGCGTTCTTTCTGATTCATTTCGCTTTGTTAGGGGAGACCTACTTCGTCCCCGCCTCCTATTTGATCGAGCGATACCTAGAAAGAAAGCGCGCCTCCCTCACCGTCGAGGAGATAAGAAAAAACGGCCTGATCGTCCCAGAAGGATATCGGCCGCGTTATGACTATTTGCCCGTCGCGACGGGGTATTTCTTGAAATAAGGGCAAAGCCCTTGCAGACCACAAGCCCCGCATTCGGGACTTTTTGCATGGCAAATCGCCCTGCCGAAGGCGATGAGGCGATGATGGACATCGAGCCATGAAGCCCGCGGGAAGAACTTCTCCAGTTTTCCCTCCACTTGCTCTGGAGTATCCGCTTCTTTGGCCAAACCCAGGCGTTTGGAGACGCGGCCCACATGGGTATCGACCGCGAGGCCTTGGATCTCAAAGCATTCCGCGGTCACGACATTGGCCGTCTTGATGCCGACGCCAGGTAAGGTGATCAATTCCTCTCGGGTCGAAGGAACGACTCCCCCAAAGCGTTCTTCTAAAGCTTGTCCCAAGGCTTTTAGATTCTTTGCTTTGTTCCTATATAACCCTAGGGAACGGATGTGGTCTTCGATGTCAGAAAGCGATGCGTTTCCCAGCTCTTTTGGGGTCGGATAATCCAAAAAGAGGCGGGGCGTCACCTTGTTTACGGATTCGTCCGTCGTCTGCGCGGATAAGGAAACCGCGACCAAACATTGGTAAGGCGAAGCGAAAACGAGGGAGCATTTCGCCTCCGGGAAAGCCGAAGCAAGATAAGCGAGAATCTCCTCAGTCTTCTTTGCCATCGTCCACCCACTTCGTCTTGACGATCTCCATCGTCTTGGCGATGTCTTGGTCCCAGTTATCGCCGACGAGGGTATAGCCTTCGCGGTCGATGTCTTCCCCTGCCCTAGCTAAGCGCAGGCGCTTGCCGACGGATTTCATCGTCTTCCGCCCCTCGGCGAGGGCGTCGTCCAAGGCGTGGCGAATCTGCTCGACGCGATATCCATCATCGAGCCATTGGTTGATTTGGTCTTTGTCAAAGGGAGATAAAGTGCGACCGAGTTTCTTTTCATAATAGGAATAGATTTCGGAAAGGAGCTCCGCCCGTTCCGCGGAAAGGCGGTTTTGGTTGTTCTTTGCCACATCCAAGGCGAAGAGCTGCCAAAGCGTTTTGGAAATCGGTTCCAAAGAAACCCTCGCGGACTCCAAGACATATTCCAAGAACCCGCGTTTCACCAAATCGGAGAGGATGCGATCCAGTTCCTTGGTTTTGAGATTGGTCTTCATGGAGAGCATGTCCGCGGTGATCCAATCGTTCTTCTGATTGAGGAGGTGATTGACCATCAAAAGGACGAGGACCTCATTCTCCGTCAAACCGAGTTTTTTGTAGTATTCCAACAGCAAATAACGGAAATCCACGCTTTCGTTGGGCAACGAATTCGACATACTGGGTCACTCCTTTTTCATTTCCATCGCGATTTTCTCGGGGTTGAGGAGGCGGAGGAGATCGCGATGCTCCTCCATGGCTTTTTCGGTGTTTTCCTCAATCTGGAAGCCAAGCCTTTTGGCGAAGCGCTCCGCCCTTAGGATCCGCAAGGGATCTTCTTGGATGCGGGTCGCGGGATCGCCGATGAAACGGATGAGGCGATTCTTCAAATCCTCTAGGCCCCCATGATAGTCCGATACGTTTCCTTGGCAATCGATATAGAGGGCGTTGATCGTGAAGTCGCGGCGAAGGCTATCCTCTTTCAGATCCCGGATGAACTCAATCTTGCTCGGGTGGCGGGAATCTTTATATCCGGATTCCCTGCGCAACGTCGTGATATCGATGTCCCCCGCTTCCGTTTTCAAATGAACGGAGCCAAATCTAGCGAAGGTCATTTCAAGATCGGGAAGGAAGGCTTTTTCTTCTTCCGGGGTGGCATCGGTCACCAAATCGATGTCGGATGGGTCGATGCCCAGCAATAGATCCCGCGAGGTTCCGCCGATGAGAAAAAGGCGATGGCCATGTTCGGCGTAGAGAGAGGAAAGGCGCAGGAAGATCTCAGGCAATTTCATCGCGGATATGATTCTATCATAACGCGCAAAGAAAAGGGCTCCCGAAGGAGCCCATGTTTGCGTCGTTCTCTTAAATAGGATTAGAGGCGGGCCTTAAGGCCTTTGGACGGCTTGAAGACGACGGACTTGGATTCCGGGATCTCGATCTTCGCGCCAGTGGACGGGTTGGTGCCAACGCGGGCTTTGCGAACCTTCGGCTCGAAAGCGCCGAAGCCAGAGAGCTTGACTTCTTCGCCTTTGACGAGGGCTTCTTCGATGACGCCGAGGATGTCCTCAACGGCGGCTTCGGCTTCGCGATGGGAGAGCTTGCCTTTTTCGACGACGGCTTTGATGAGTTCAGCTTTGTTCATGGATTGATATCCTCCTATTTTCTGCTGAGAAAGTATCGACAATATAAGGCACCATCGAAGGTTTTGCAAACTTTTTTGCCACTTGTCGCCTTTTCCTTGGCCCATTATTGAAAATAATAAAAAATATCCGACGTGGTCGAAGAAAAACAAAAAAGAGTGGTTTATTTGCGTTGACGGTAGATCAAATGGAGGGGCGTGCCGGTGAAGTCAAAGGATTCGCGGAGCCTGTTTTCCAAATAACGCGTGTAGGAGAAATGGGCGAACTTCGGATCGTTGCAGAACAAGGCGAAGGTCGGGGGGTTCACCGCGACTTGGCTCGCGAACATGATCTTGAGCCTCCCGTGATTGAATTCGGGGGTGGGGTTCATGTTCTGGGCATCTTGGATGATCTGGTTGAGGATCGAAGTCGAGACGCGGCGCGAAGCGTTTTCTTTCGCGCGGTCGATCGCGGGCAAAATGGCATCCAAATTCCTTCCGGTCTCCGCGGAGACGAAGACGATTTCGGCGTAATCCAAGAATTTGAATCTCTGGCGGAATTCTTGGGCGAATTGCTCCTGCATCAGCCCCTTCTTGGCCAAATCCCATTTATTGATGACGACGACGATGGCCTTCCTCGCATCGAGGGCATAACCGACGACGTGGCGGTCCTGATCCAAAATCCCCGTCCCGGCGTCGACGACCAGCACGGCGACTTGGCTGCGGTCAATCGCGGATAGGGCGCGCAAGGCGGCGTATTTATCGACCGCTTCATAGATCCTGCCGCGCTTATTGAGCCCGGCGGTATCGATGGCGACATAGTTCTTGCCGTCGCGGGAGAAGGGCGTATCGATGGAATCGCGGGTGGTCCCGGGGAGGTCTTTGACGATGACGCGGTTGTCCCCGAGGATCGCGTTGGTCAAAGAGCTCTTCCCAACGTTCGGCCTGCCGATGAAGCAGAAGGAAGTCGCGTCCCCATAGTCCTCCTCTTTTTCCTCGGGGAGGAGGGAGACGATCTTGTCGAGCAAATCCCCTACCCCGATGCCGTGGGATGCGCTGACGGGGAGCGGATCGCCTAAACCGAGCCCATAGAATTCTTGGGCGTTGGCGATCATTTGGACGTTATCGATTTTGTTGGCGACCAAAATGACGGGTTTATTGGAGGCATACAGCATCTTGGCGACCGCGCGGTCTTCCTGGGAGATGCCTAGGCGCCCGTCGGTGACGAAGACGATGACGTCGGCTTCCTCGATGGCGATTTCCACTTGGGCGCGGATTTCGTCTTTGAACAGGGCTTTCTTGATTTCGATGCCCCCGGTATCGACGAGGCGAAAACGCTTGGTGAGCCATTCCGCGGTGCCATAAAGGCGGTCGCGGGTGATGCCCGGAGTGTCTTCGACGATGGAAAGGCGCTCGCCGATAAGACGATTAAACAACGTGGATTTCCCGACGTTTGGGGCACCGACGAAAGCGACCAAACCTAGCATATCGGCGAAACTCCGACTTTCTCTTTGACGATCTTCAACACGGCGTCGACGGACTCCTCAATGGTCATGTAGGAGGTATCCAAAGGAACGGCGTCCTCCGCCTGGGTGAGGGGATCGAAATCGCGATGGGAATCGATGTAGTCGCGCTTCTTCACGTCGGCGATAACATCCTCTAACGAAGTGGGGATGCCTTTTTCGACGTTTTCTTTGTAGCGGCGTTCCGCGCGGGTCTCGACCGAGGCGATCTGGAAGATTTTGACTTGGGCGTTAGGCAAGACGTAGGAGCCGATGTCGCGGCCATCCATCACGACGGAACCGCGCGTGGCGAGGATGCGTTGCATCTCGATGAGGGCGAGGCGGATTTCCTTATAGGAAGCGATATAGGAGACATTGCCGGAAACTTGGGGTTCGCGGATGGCGCGGGTGACGTCATGGCCGCAGATGAGGACGGTGCCGTCGTCGCGGAGATCGATATCCACTTCGGGGATTAAGGAACAGGAGGCGGCTTCGTCTTTGGGATCTAGACCCTTATGCATGACGTACCAAGTGAAGGCACGATACATCGCCCCCGTGTCGATATAGATGAAGCCGAGCCGTTTGGCCACGGCTTTGGCGACGGTCGATTTCCCGGCGGCGGCCGGCCCGTCGATGGCTATTGCGATGCGTTTTTCCATGATCAATGCCTCCCAAAAATCAGGATTCCGAACACAAGGAGCGCGACGAATAAAAGCACTCCAACGATCAATTGGGCGATGTAAGTGGCGCGGCGGCGATTCAAATAGGCTTTGTTCGGGCCGCCGTTGGCGATTTCTTCTTGGCTGAGGTCGTTGGCGACATAGGAATCCACTTCTTCTTTGGAGACCTCGCGGTTGCCGACGGGAACGCCGTCGGGCTGAAAATCTTCTTCGGCCGTCTGGGAAATCTTTTCCCGGTATTTCGCGTAACGCTCCATCCTCGTTTCCATATCTCGCTTATTCTACCGAAACTCCGCGAGCGGGGAAAGGGCGCGCACAATGGTCCAGAAAGAAAATCGTTGATTATCCAATGGGGGAGAAGGAGCACAGATTACGGGATCTAGTCGTGCCGGCTTCCACTATGAGGCAGGTTTATTAGAAAGAGCTATGAGTAACGTGATAATTGGTGGGCGATCCTTGATAGGAAGCTTGACGCAGGGTCCCCGTGCCTTCATAGATCACGTCGCCTAGCATGGATACATAGAGGTTTTCCGTCCCTTTCCTGAAACCGAGGAGGAAACCCTGGATATCCGGCAAACCGTATCCCCCCTCCTTTTGGAAAACCAGTTTATCGAAAACGGGCCCATAAACCTTTATCGAGGTATTGCTTTGGATCACCGCACCGAACTCCACCGGCCTTAAATATTCACCATTCCCGAGCTTCACCCGGAATAGGTCGACGCCGTCTTTGTTCAAAAGACCCGACACGTCCCCTTTTGTGTATAGGAACGGCGTGTTCGGATAAAAACTGAGGCCCGGGATAATCAGGGAATCAAAACCATAGGCAAACAGCTTGTTTTTCTCGTCGTTATATAGATATTGCTTCCCGTCGGTGCCGCTGTAGATGGCCGCGTCCCCGTTATAATCGATGGAGAGACTGCTGCTGAGGGACCAGTTTTTGAATTGGGTTGTTTTTCCGTCCGAACGGAAAGCGCTTAACGATTCGCCGGTTTGAACAAAGAGGGACCGCTGCAAACAACCCCAAATCTCTACGCCTTCGGGCAGGGAAAGGAGTTCATCCTGGTGATAAGCCTTCCAAACATTGTTTTCCTTCACGGCATAAACATCTCCGGTTCGACCGATAACATTTGAAGAAGCGACACTCTCCACGTTAATGGCGTAAGTCCGTTGAGCATCGATGTCATAAACGCCGGCGTTTTGGGCGAAGAGAAGATTGTCCAAGACCGAATAGGCGGCAAACGGGGAGGGGAACAAAGGCGCTCCATCGCTGGAGAAGGCTTGATAAGACCCGTCGGAGAGTTCAAACACGGCCGCCCCAGAAGAATAGGACAGCAAACGATCTACATCGGTCGCTTCGATGAGATGCCTTTCAGAAGAACTTCCTCCGTAATAAAAGCCGTCAGCGGCCTTCGCAAGATAATGCCCTTCTGACATCCATTCGATGTGACTGTATGTTGGCGAAAGCAAAGATGCCTTTTTTCTGTCGGCGATTCCATAGAGGCCGTCGGCGGAGTCTTTGTAGAAACGGATGCCTCCATAATTTGGCGAAAGGAAAGCGAAGTCCTGTCTCTTTAACTCCGAACCGTCATAGAGGTAAGAAACACCATCTCTAATGATGGTGGCTTCGTCATCGCCTAGCAAAGCGCCGTCGCCTTGTGCCAGGACACGTCCCTTTTCATCGGTGATCGTGTCCGCGTTGTCTTTTTCCCTTGAGGAAAAGACAAATAGTCTCTTCTTCGATTCCAATTCCCGCAAAACGGCTTTCCCGTCGTATTTGCTTGTTGTTCCAGAACTTTGGCAACTTGCCAACAGGACCAAGAACGAAATGGCGATAAGCTGCTTCTTTTTCATTTTTCTCACCTAGTGTTAGCGAATGCAGTATATCGGCACGACATATTTGCGCAATCCCCCTAGATATATTTGCAAGGCGAAGCTCCCAGGGTGAAATGGATTCCCCCTCCACCCATTGAAAAAACTTCCCCTTCGGCACTATAATGGCGAGGATTTGGAGGAAACGAATATGGCAAAAGCTAAAGTTGACAAGGATCTCTGCATTGGTTGCGGTCTTTGCTGCGGCGCCCACGCCGACCTCTTCACCTTCGCTGATGACGGCAAAGCCGAATGCATCGGTGACGGCGCCGAAGAAGATGTCGCCGACGCGATCGCGAGCTGCCCGGTCCAGGCTATCAGCGAGGACTAAGCCCGATTCACGAAGCCCGGCCTAAGCTGGGCTTTTTTATTGCCTTCGCATAGCGATATGGGGATAATTCAACCGTTTATGAAAGCCCTTCTTATGTATTCCCGTTCCTCTGGCCACGGCCAAATGGAGCTCCATCACGCCCAAATCCTCCGCGGTTTGCAAAAGAAATTCGATATCATTGACGAACGCGTCACCAAGACGGCCGAAGAGGGTCGTGAACTGGCCATCGCCGCCTGCGGGAACTATGACGCGCTTATCGTCGCCGGGGGCGACGGCACCTTCACCAACATCGTCAACGCCCTCGCAGAGCAAGAAAACACCCCGATCCTCGGTTATATCAATAACGGCACCATCGGGGACATTGGGCATAACTTCGGCATTCGCCCATCTTATAGAAGCGCTCTTAAGGTCATCCTCAAAGGCACCCCCACTCCCTTCGACATCATGAAGGCCGATGGCTATGGCTATTTCGCCTATGTGGCCGGGGTCGGGCAATACGCCGACATCCCTTACATCACCCCCAGGAAGCAAAAGAAACTTTTGGGGAGGCTTGCTTATTACAACATCGCGTTAAAAGAGCTCACCCAATTCAAGAAAGTCCACGCGAAGATCGTCGCCGACGGCATCGAATACGAACAGGATGTGCCTTTTGTTTTGCTCCTTAACGGCAAGCACGTCGGAGGCTTCTTGGTCAATGACCGTGGGAACATCTTCGACGGGAAGATGGACCTCTATCTTTCTAAACCCGGCATTTGGAATGGCTTAGGACAATTCCTCTTCCGTCGCCACCACATCAAGAAAATCGTCGCCAAGGACATCTATATCCACACCGATCACGACATGCCCTGGTGCCTAGACGGCGAGGCTGGCCCTTTGGGCGACCTGCACGTCATCTGCATCCATAACGCCCTGAGAATCTATTCCCTCCGCGGGCCGAAGAAAAGCAAATAAAAAGCGATTCCGCTTGGGAAATCGTATAGTTTTCGCGTGAGAAATCACGCTTTTTTCATCCGCAGGAAGCGATGGATGTAGTGATAGACGATGAAGGTAATGACGATGACCAAAGCGTCCTTGAGAAGGTTAAATGGCAGCACCGCCGCCACGGCATAGCTCCACTTCACGTCGGTGATGAAGGGCATCGCCTTCTGCATCAATTGAAGGAGCAAGGCCTCAGGGTAGTTCATCACCATCATGTAGAAGGGAATCATGACGAAGACGTTGGAGAGCATGGCGACGAAGACTTGGACCGCTGTGGCGATGCTAAGTCCGATGGCCACCCCTTTGAGGTTGCGGATTTTCTTATAGACGAAGGCGGCGATGAAGATATAGACCGAGGACAAAACAAGGTCGCAGGCTTCCCCGACGAGCATCGTGTTGGTCCCGACCAACGCCAATTTGACGAGCGTCTTCACCAGCACGACGGCAAGGCCGGCCAATGGCCCATAAGCGAAGCCGCAGATGAAAGCCGGGACCTCGTCGAAATGGATTTCTAGGAAAGACGGGAAGAAAGGCAAGGAGAATTTGAACACCGGGACGGCGTAAAGAATCGTCGACATCGCCCCGAACATCGCGACGCGGGTGATGAAGCGAACGGGATTGAAGTGATATTCGCCCTTGTGGTAGCCGGCGTAAAGCACGATCGTCCCCACAAAGAGGGCGAAGAAGAGCACAAGCGCGATGATGCTGCGTAGATCCATGAAACAAAAACCTCCGGAAATGCTCCAGAGGCCTATCTTTCAAAAGGCGCTTTCTTCCATCCGGACTGTACCGTTGGCTTCGGAGTCTCACCGAATCATGCCCTTTAAGGGCTCGCGGGCTATACCGCCAGTTGACGTAATTCTCGTCACCCTGAAGCGAGTAAATTATAGAAGAAGCAAAGCAGATGTAAACCAATTAGCCTTCTAGTAGCGATTCCAAGAAGGCGTTTTTCTTCTCTTCGTCATCGAAGGAGATGGTGATCGCTTTCTTTTTGAGCCGCACCTGACCATGGAAGCGGAGCGACAATTCCTCTTCGATCGCCGTGGCCCCAAAAGAGGAAAGCGATTGGGATTTCACATAGTTTTCGACTTCGCGGACGGATAAGGAACGGGCCATCGCAAGCTCCGCGACTTCCTTCATCTGTTCCTCGGGAAGGCTTGCGATCGCCTTGCCGACGCCATAGCTAAGATTGCCAACTTCAATCTGCTGACGGAGTTCCAAAGGGAGCTTCAGGATGCGCATGATGTTCGTGATCTGGCAACGGCTTTGATGGGAGAGTTCCGCGAGGGTCTTCTGCGTATAGTGGAAACGCTCGGATAGCGCTTGGCAGACCAAGGCCATCTCGACGACGTTGGCGTGCTTTTGGTCGCGGGCGTCCGCGAGCAGCATCAATAGCATTTCCTCGTCCCCGACGTGGCTGATCGCGCAGGGAAGGGAAAGGATGCCGGCCTTCTTGGCGCCAAAATACCTCTTCCTGCCGAGGATCAATTCATAACGCCCATCTTCTTTCGGACGGACGACCAACGGGTTATAGATGCCCTTTTCCTTTAGCCCTTGGGCGAAGTCATCAATCGTCTCTTGGGGATAGACGACCTCGCTGACGACTTCCGAATCGTCGATGAGCGACATCCAAATCAAGCGCGAGGGGGCGCTTTGATATTCTTTTTCGATAACGGCGATGACGTTCTCTTGGGAGAATTTCTCCAAGAGCTCATTGAGCGATCCCTTGGGGATGATCGCGGTTTTCTTACTCTTGCGCATGTTCGAGCAATTCCTTCGCCAGCGCGAAATAGGCGTATGCCCCCTGCGAAGTGGGACGGAAGGAGGTGACGGGGAGTTGTCTGGCCTGCGATTCGGAGACGCTTTGGTTACGCGGGATCACCGTGGAGAAGGTATTCTCGCGGAACAGGCGGCGGACTTCGTTGCTGATTTCCCCGCCGACGGGGTTCTTCGGATCATACATCGTGAGGAGGAACCCCTCGATTTTGAGATCCGGGTTCAAGGAATTCTGAATATTGGAGACGGAAGAAAGCATCGCCGCCACCGCTTCCATCGCGAAGTATTCGCACTGAATAGGAATCAAGATGGCGTCAGAGGCCACCAAGGCGTTCAGATTAAGCACCCCGAGGGAAGGCGGGCAATCGATGATGATGAAATCATAAGATCCGCGGATTGGGGCCAAGGCTTCCTTTAATAAAGAAAAGGGTTCGCTTTGCGGATTGGCATATAACGAGGCTTCCAAAGAGGCGAGCCTAAGGTTCGACGGGATAATCCGCAAGCCATCGAAAAAAGTCGAGGAAACGGCTTCTTGGATCGGGGAACGGCCGGTGAGGACTTCGTGGATCGTCTTCTCCGCCATCGTGGTATCGACGCCCAAACCCCGCCCGGCGTTGCCTTGCGGGTCCATGTCGATGAGCAGGACCTTCTTTCCCAAATGCGAAAGCGCGGCCGAAAGGTTGATGGCAGTCGTCGTTTTCCCAACGCCCCCTTTTTGGTTGGCGATAGCGATAATCCTGGTCATGGCGTTTATTTTAAACCTTCCGCGGAACTTTCAAACCCACGGCCTCAAAGAGGCTTTCTCATGATCGTGGCCCAATCCCTGGGATAGCGGGGATCGGTGGGTTTGGCCTTGCCGAAACGATAATTGTTCCTCACCTCGCCCGAGGGGAGTTCATAGGATTTGATGTCTTCCAAAATGAGCCCGAGTTTTTTCATCGCCGAGCGGGCTTCGGCGTATTCTTCTTCCCCGCGGCGGGACTTCATCGCTAGAAGGGTGCCCTTCACCTTGCATAAGGGAGCGCCGACCTCGAGGAAAATCCGAGTGGCCGCGAAGCCGCGAGCGGTGACGAAATCGAAGGATTCGCGGAGGTCTTTTCTTTCCTCAACGCGTCCAACTTCGAAAAAAACGTTGGGGATTTGAAGGGTTTTTTGCACTTCTTCCAGGAAAAGGAACTTCTTCTTCGTCGCGTCTAAGAGGTGAACTTCCGCCTCGTCGAAAAGCAAAGCGATGACCATGCCGGGGAACCCCGCGCCAGAGCCGATGTCGAGCACTTTCTTGCCCTTCAAATCGAAGCCCAAAAACGGCAAAGCGGAATCGAGGAAATGCTTTTCGATGACCTCTTCTTCCTCGACGATGCTGGTGAGGTTGATCTTCTCATTCCATTCCTTTAGGAGGCGGGCGTATTCCTTGAACTTGGCGAGTTTCTCCGCGTTCAAAGATAGGCCTTTGGCCTGTAGGGCGAGACGGAACTCTTCTAGCGTCATGCTTTTTTGCCTTTCCTAAGATTCAATAAGAGGATGGAGATGTCCGCGGGGTTGACCCCGGGGATGCGGGAAGCCTGCCCGACGTTCTCGGGGCGGACTTTGTCGAGTTTTTGCCTCGCCTCCAAACGGAGCCCATCCATATGAAGATAATCGAGGTCGCCGGGAAGCGCCACTTTTTCTTGTTTCTTCAAAGAAGCGGCTTCCTTTTCTTCCTTGGCCAGATACCCTTCGTATTTGACTTTGGTCTCCAAGGCGAGGATCGATTCGTCATCGAGTTCAAAAGGAATCAGATCCCCCATCAAGGGGCGGATCCTCCGATACTCGAAATGCGGGCGTTTCAATAAGGCCAAGCCCTTGATCCCTTCCGTGGTCGATGGGTAGCCCATCTCTTCCAAGTAGGCGTTTAAGCCCACGCGATCAGGGATATTCTCGCGGCCCAAGATATCGATGATCTCTTGCATCCGCGCGTATTTTTCTAAGAAAGCCTCATGTCTTTCTTCGTCGACCAAGCCGATTTGGTAACCCTTTTCGGTCAGGCGGGCATCCGCGTTATCGTGACGGAGCAACAAACGGTATTCGGCGCGGGAAGATAGCAGACGATAGGGCTCATCCACCCCTTTGGTGACCAAGTCATCGATCATCACCCCGATATAGGATTCGTCTCTTCCCATGACGAAAGGGGGCAAGCCCTTGATATAACGAGAGGCGTTGATCCCGGCGACGAGGCCAAGCCCCGCGGCCTCTTCATATCCGGAGGTGCCGCAGATTTGGCCGGCGACGTAAAGTCCTTCATATCCCTTGACCTTCAAAGAAGAATCGAAGGTGAAAGAGGCGAAGGAATCATATTCGATTTGGTAGGCCCATTTGAGGATCTCCGCGTGTTCAAGCCCGGGAAGGCTATGGACCATCTCCTCCTGGACTTCGTGGGGAAGCGCGGTGGAGAAGCCTTGGAGATACATCGATTCGCCTTCTTCGAATTCGGGTTCGAGGAAGAGCTGGTGGCGTTTCTTATCCGCGAAGCGCACGACTTTCGATTCGAAAGAGGGACAATAACGCGGGCCGATCGAGGTCATCCTGCCATCGAATAAGGCGCTTTCGCCGAGGTGATCTTGGACAATTTTTATCGTTTCAGGCCCTGCATAGAGGAGATAGCAAGGCAATTGCTGCTCCACGGGGACGAATTCCTTCGTCATGTAGGAGAAGGCATACCGCTCTTCCGAGCCAGGCTGGATTTCCATTTTGGAAAAGTCCACGGAATGCTTCGCGATCCGCGGGGGCGTGCCGGTTTTTAGCCGCATCAAAGGGATGCCCATTTTTTCTAAGACAGGGCTTAAGCCGAACGTGGCTTTCTCCCCATCGGGTCCGCCGGGATGGATGTCCCGTCCGGAGACGATCCGCCCATTCATATAGGTTCCCGTGGTGAGGATGACCGCTTTGGAAAGCAAGGTCGTTCCATCCAAAAGAGTGACCCCATGCACGTGTTTTTCATCCAAAACGAGATCTTTGACCTCCCCTTCAAGGATGGTCAGATTCTCCGTTTTCTCTAGTAAGGATTGAACATAGGCGGGATAGCCTTTTTTGTCTTGTTGGGAGCGGAGGCATTGCACCCCGGGTCCTTTGCCCGTGTTGAGCATCTTCATCTGCAGCGGGCGATGGTCCGCGGCGATGCCCATCAACCCCCCAAGCGCGTCGACTTCGCGGACGACGATGCCTTTGGCCGATCCGCCGATATGGGGATTGCAGGGCATATTGCCGATCATCTTCTTATTGAGCGTGATCAAAAGCGTCCGCAGGCCTAGCTTGGCCCCGGCGTGGCAGGCTTCGACCCCGGCGTGGCCTCCGCCGACGACGATGAGGTCATAGGTCATTTCCATTTTCTATCCGACCGACCCCGACATATCCATCTTGATGAGCTGGTTCAATTCGACCGCGTATTCCATCGGCAGTTCTTTGGAGAACGGTTCGATGAAGCCCATGACGATCATCTGGGTCGCCTCTTGTTCTGTGAGGCCGCGGCTCATGAGATAGAAAAGCTGCTCCTCATCGATCTTGGAAACGGTGGCTTCATGCTCGATATAGGAATCGGGGTTACGGATTTCGTTCTTCGGAATAGTATCCGACCGGGATTTATCATCGAGGATCAAGGTATCGCATTCGATATGGGATTTCGCCCCGGTGGCCCCATCCATCATGCGGACAGTGCCGCGGAAATTGGCCGTGCCTCCATTATGGACGACGGATTTGGAGATGATGGAGGAAGAGGTGTCCTTCCCGATGTGGATCATGCGGGCGCCGGAATCCTGATATTGCCCCGCGTTAGCGACCGCGATGGTGATGGTCGCGCCGCGGGAATGGTCGCCTTTGAGGATGCAGGCGGGGTATTTCATCGTGGTCATCGACCCGACGTTGCCATCCACCCATTCCATAAAGCCGCCTTCTTCGACGAGGGCGCGCTGGGTGACGAGGTTAAGGATGTTCGTGGACCAGTTCTGAATGGTCGTATAACGGACGTGGGCGTTCTTCCCAACGACGATCTCGACGACGCCAGAATGGAGGGATTCCTTGGAATATAAGGGGGCCGTGCATCCTTCTACATAATGGATGTCCGCCCCTTCATCGGCGATGATGAGGGTGCGTTCGAATTGGCCCGTCTTCTCATTATTGATGCGGAAATAGGATTGCAAAGGCTTATCCAAATGGACGCCTTTGGGGACATAGATGAAGGTGCCGCCGGACCAGCAGGCCCCATTGAGGGCGCTGAATTTGCTATCGGCGATCGGGATGACCGTCCCGAAATACTTCCTAAAGATATCGGGAAAGAGGCGAAGCCCCATTTCGGTAGAGAGGAAGATGACACCTTTTTCGCGGACTTCCTCTAGCATGTTGTGGTAGACGACCTCCGACTCGTATTGGGTGGAAACGCCGGAGAGGAACTTCTGCTCCGCTTCGGGGATGCCGAGTTTTTGGAAGGTCTTTTTCACCGTCTCGGGGATATCTTCCCAAGAAGAGCTCTCACCTTTGCTCACGCGGGTGAAATAGGTATAGGAATCGAAATCCATCCCCTCAAGGGAAGGACCGAATTTCGGCATCGGCATCGCTTCGAAGGCTTTCAGGGCCTTGAGGCGGAATTCCAGCATCCATTCCGGCTCCTCTTTCGCCTTCGAGATGGCGCGGACGACGGATTCGTTTAGGCCTTTGCCCGTGGAGAAAATCGATACGTCTTCGTTCTTAAAGCCGTATTCGTATTGTTCTTCGAAAAGGGCATCCGGTTTCTTTTCCGTCATTTTTCGCCCTCCTCATGATGGAGCAATTCCTTGAAAGCGTCCCAGCCGATCGTGGCGCAGTGGATGCGGGCCGGCTGGCGATAGGTGTTCATGAAAGCCACCGCTTCATCCAAAATCTCAGGATCGTATTCCTTCTCGGAGATCATGTTGAAATAGTTCTCCATGATTTTGTCCGCTTCTTCGGGGGTACGACCGATCAGAAGATCGCAAAGGATATCGGTGGAGGCCGTGGAGATGGCGCAGGCGGTGCCCTCCCACATGGCGTCTTCCACCTTGCCGTCTTTCATTTTCAAAAAGACGTCGATGTTGTCGATGCAGTTGACGGATTCGGAATGGTTTTTGACAAATCCGTCCGCGATTTCGGGGGTTTTTTTATGACGCGGGGCGTTGTAATGGTCGATGATGATCTCCCGAAGCATCATCGGATTAAGTTCAAAAGAAGGCATCGAGGAAGGCTCCTCCTTTCATGTTTTTGACGGCTTCCACCAAGGCATCGATATCCTCCTTATCCGTATAGAGATAGAAGGAGGCGCGGATCGTGGCGATCGTGCCAAGGAAGGAGGTTAATATTTTGGCGCAGTGCTGACCGCTGCGGCAGGCGATGCCGCAATGGTTGAGATAGGAGGCGGCGTCTTGGGCGAAGACCCCTTCGACGTTGAAGGTGACGATGCCCGCTTCGCTATTCTCGTTATAGATGGTTACGATGCCGGTCTTTTTCAATTGTTCGACGGCATAGCGTTTCAATTCTTTTTCGTGTTGATGGATATTCTCCAAACCAATGCTCTGGAGATAACGAATCGCCGCGTCCAGACCGAAGATCTCAGCCAACGGCTGCGTACCGGCTTCGAATTTCATCGGCGGAGCCAAATAACCCACATCTCCGCACATATCAAACTTGGCATTCATGCCACCCCCGGTCATGAACGGATCCATTTTGCATAGCAATTCGTAGCGGCCGTAAAGCACGCCGATCCCGGTTGGGCCACAAAGCTTATGGCCGGAGAAGGATAGGAAATCCACATCCAAATCTTTCACATCCGTCGGCATATGGGGGACGGATTGCGCCCCGTCGAGCACCAAAACGGCCCCATGGGCGTGAGCAATGGAAGCAAGTTCCTTCACCGGGGCGAGGAAACCAAGGACATTGGTGACATGGGCCACCGCGACGATCTTGGTGTGTTCAGAAATGGTTTTGGAAAGATTCTCCGGCGTAAGCCTTCCTTCTTTATCTAATGGGATATAACGGATTTTGCATCCGGTCATCTCAGCGACTTTGAACCACGGGAGGACATTAGAGGCATGTTCGGCTTCCGTTAAAAGGATTTCGTCCTCAGGCTTGAGGAATTTGACCCCATAGCCAAAGGCGACGAGGTTGATCGAAGCGGTCGTTCCGGAGGTAAAGACGACTTCATTAGGCTCCGCGTGAATGAAGGAAGCCACGGTTTCCCTCGCTTCTTTGACCTTTTTGTCCATTTGGAAGCAGAGATCATAATCCCCGCGATGGGAATTAGAGGTCTCTTCGGTCATATAGGAGGTAACCGCGGACACCACGACATCCGGTTTGAAGGTCGTGGAGGCGTTATCGAGCCATACCAAATCCTTCCCCTGCATCTTAATGTGGTTGCGATACATTGGGAAATCTTGGCGGAGGCGCTTCGGGTCGAACATATCAAAGCCCTCCTTCGATCGCGCGATCGATTTCATCTTTCACATCCCCCTCGAAATAGGAGACGATCGGCTTGAGATAACCAAGGGTCACAAGGCGTCTACCCTCTTCTTTGGTTAACCCGCGCGACATTAAATAGAACAGGTGCGATTCATTGAGTTTTCCCACGGTTGCGGCATGGCTGGCTTTCACTTCATTTTCGTCAATGTTAAGCACTGGGGAAGCAATTCCGCGGCACTTTTCATCAAAGACGATGATCTTCGCGGCTTGACGGGTGGAAGACCCTTTTGCCCCATGGGCGATATCGCTGACGCCGGTGAAGGAAAGACGGGCTTCCCCCTCGGTGATGCCATAGCTTTCACATAGCCCTTCCGTGTGGGGGGCGAGATGATAAATCGAAGGCACGAAAGACTTCTTAGAACCTCCTTTGGCAAGCGAGGCGCAATGGTATTCCGCCCTGGCGCCTTCTTCTTCTAAATAGATATCGATTCTCGCTTCGCCATCCCCAGAGGAGAAGTCAGCGAAAGCGCACTGGAACACGGCGTCGCCCTTAACATGGACCACAATATGAAAAGATTCGAAATCCTCGAGTTTTGCAAGGTTTAGTTTGAGTTCTGCGCCGTTTTCGACGACAAACTCAGCATCCTTTATGTCGTGGTTCAGCAGGGTTTTCTCCATCGTGGATTACTTACCTTTCGTGGCTTGGGCGGTGGCGCAGACACCGATGGAGACCTTGCTCATATCCAGCTCTTCTTTCTCGATTTGGATACCAAGTTCGCGCTTCATCCATTCATAGCCGTCGCGGTCGATTCTCTCAATGAGGTCCACCCCGCCTTGCAGGGCGATTTTGCCGTTAATCATCACGGCGACCCTGGTGGGCTGAATGAGGTTATATAGACGGGCATAATGGGAGACGACCAAGAAGCCGCGACCCTTCTTTTTCTCTTCGACGATCGCCGCGGAAACGACCTGGATGGCATCGACGTCGAGACCGCTATCAATTTCGTCAAGCAAAGCGAATTTCGGCGAGAGCAATTTCATCTGGAGGATCTCGTTGCGCTTCTTCTCGCCGCCGGAGAATCCCTCATTGAGATTTCGATTGCTCATCTCAAAAGGAATGCCCATTTCTTTGTAGGCGGTCTCCAGGCTCTTGTAATACTGGAAAAGCGACATCGGTTTTTCCCGATGGGCGTTCATCGCGGCCTTGAGGAAGTCCGCGGAGTTGACCCCGGGGATTTCGGAAGGATACTGCATCGCCAAGAAAATGCCCGCTTTCGAACGCTGATCGACCGAAAGGGAAAGCACATCAATGTCATCGAGGAAAATCGAGCCCTCGGTGACTTCGTAATTGGGGTTTCCCATGATCGCGGCGAGCAGCGTGCTCTTGCCATGGCCATTGGGCCCGAGCAAAGCCAGGGTTTCGCCCTCGCTGACCTCGAGATCCACCCCTTTGAGGATTTCCTTCCCGGCGACCGAGACATGGAGATTCTTGATTTTCAATATAGACATGACGATACCTCTTGGCGGAGCACGCCTATTCTAGACAATGGGGGCGCGACAAACAAACAAAATGACCTATTCGCCACCCCGTTTTTCCCTGACCAAAGGAGGGTTATTTTTTTGTTGAAAGGATACTCTTAAGAGTATAAGATTTACGCGCTACGTTCAGACGAAGGAGGAACGAGACCACCTATGAAGAAAGGATTAAATTCCCTCAAAGTGTTGGCCGCTCTCGTCGCGGTGACCGCCTTGGCGGGCTGCAATGAGACCAGCTACAAAGAGGGTGTCGCGCTGCAATATACGGCGCCCAATGGCGAACGGGTCAGTTACACCACCGCCGAATTGCTCGCCGACTATCAAAACAGCAGCACTTCCGCGAGCACCGATTTCGACAAGATCAAAGAAATCCTCATCCGCAAGTACTACGAAGGCAGCAACAAGCTCCCCGAGCTCAAGCGCCTCGCCAACAAGGATGTCGACTCCATCAAGCAGCAAGCCGCGACCAATTCCACCAACAACGGCACCAGCTACGAGAAGGAATTCCAGACCTTGCTCGAAAGCGAGGGCTGCGACAACATCGAAGAGCTCTACCAGAAGAAGCTTTACGACCAGGAAAAGTCCAAATACGAGCACGACTACTATAGCGACGCGAAGAAACGCGCGATCCGCGATGGCATCGATGACAACGGCAACCCGACTTTCCCGGGCTATTCCGGCACCGCGGGAGAATATAACTTCGGCGTTGGCAACAAGGGCTACATCCAGACCCGCATGCCGTACCACGTCTCCCACATTTTGATTGAGGCCTCCAGCGCTTCCGAGACCGATCCCACCTCCACTTCGATCACCTCGGATGAATCCAAGACCATCGGCCACATCGTTGAGCTCATGGCGGGCGCTGACATCACCAAGAAAGGCGCGGATTCCGGCAAAGTCGCCGCGACCAGCCGCACTTCTTTCGGCGTTTTGGCCCAGCAGTATTCGAAAGACACCGGATCCGGTGCCAAATACGGCGACCTCGGCATCATGGATAAAGCCACTTCCTTCGTTCAGGGCTTCCAATTCGGCGTCTATTCCTACGACATGCTCTTCAACAAGAAGAACCAAGTCGCCGACACCTTCGGCTTTACGCAAAAAGAGAATCTCTCTTGGAGCGATGACGCCTACTTCTATAACACCAAGGGCGAGCAGGTGAAGCTCGACGACGCCACCGAAGCCGGCGGCGTGTTCGAAAGCATCGGCCAGATCCCCTATGGCGCCGCCGTCGCTTTGGCGGATGAAGACACCGCGGAGAATTTCCCCACCGGCCGTATCTTTGGCACGGAGAAGCATAACTGGAACGTCAATGGCGGCGATTCCACCTACATGCCCCGCAACATCCTCTTCAATAAATATTTCAATAAACACCGCATCGCGGTCATCACCCCGAACCGCATCGCCTATGACGATGTCGTCGACGGCGAGACCACCGCGGTTCCCAGCGAATTCACCTATAACCCCGGCGTCGGTGCCGCCAGCGAGCCCTCTTCCCTCGGCGTCCTCGACGCCGACTACGCGGCGCTCCCGGGCTTCCAGCATGACACCACCGACATCCTCGATGGCATCGGCAGCAACGTCTTGACCACCGAACAGGGCAAGATCATCCTCGCCGTCCGCGGCGATTCCGGCACCAAGGGCATCCACTTCATCGTCGTGGATCGCAGCCCGCTCGTCGAATATCAGAAATACGTCCCGCAGGTCGGCTCCGAATTCCATGTCGCTGAGACCGCGACCTATGCCGATGACGCCGCTTATCACGCTGACACGAACACCGACGTCACCAACCTCGCCGACTACTACACCATGTACCGCGTCGGCTCCAACGAATATCCGACCTATGCCGTCGCCGAAGAGAAGGTCAACAAGACGACCTTCGTCACCAACGGCGTCGAGAAGAACGCTTCCGACTATCAGAAGACCATCGACTCCATCTCCTCGAACGTCACCTCTTATAACGGGGCGATCGACACCTACATGTTCGAAGAGCTGGTCAAGACCACCGGCGTCACCTTCAACACCAACAACGCCATCGTCAAGCAGATCGTCGACAACATCACCAAGCATTCTCAGCAGCAACGCCAGAAAGCCATCGATGAAGCGACCGACAAGCTCGATGAGTCTTGGCAGAAATACGCCGAATTCCTCTGCCGCGAGGATCAGGCGCGCTCCTACCGCAAAGACGGCGGTCAGAAGCTGATCTCCGAAAACGTCGCGATCGACTATCTCGGCACCGATTCCAACCCGGATAGCCCCGCGGGCATGTGGACCGTCGGCGGCCTCGGCTATAAGAAATAAGGAAGGAGCTCACCGATTATGAAAAAGCTAAAAGTCCTATCCATGGCGATGATCTCCCTCTTCGCCCTCACCGGCTGCGACGTCGAGATGGACCTCGACAAGACCAACGCCGAAGCGCCCATCGTCCTCGAAGACGGCGCGACCACCTACGGCAACAAGCTCCAGGAGATCTATGACTCCGTCGTCAACTACGGCGACACCAACTCCCAGCGCATCCTCAACAACATCCTCTTCGCCTACGCGCAGGTTTACTTCGGCGAATTCTACAAGCTCAACCAGCTCGTGGATGAAAGCAACGTCAACGCGATCAAGGAATTCAAGGCCTTCGCCGCCAAAGAAGGCGAGACCGATGCTGATGTCCTCGTCCGCGCGAAGATCTTCCGCAACTCGATCCTCACCGCGATCAAGAAAGACTTCTGGAACTCCGTTAAAAACGGCAGCTACCAGAACCGTCAGACTTTCATCGAGGAAAAGTTCGTCGATGCGCAGAAGGCCAATCTCTACAACATGATCGAGCCCGCTGCCTACGAAGACACCTACGATAAGCACGCGATCAACGGGTCGAAGACCTATGAGGACGTCGGCGATTACTATGTCGGCGGTCTTGGCACCTACCAGCTCGATGGCGGCGATGTCACCAATGGCACCGGCATCCTCGGCCGCTATTCCGACTACATCCGCCGCTCCTTGATGCCGGATATGTATCGCAAGGCCCTCGTCGAGCGCTACGTCATCGACAACAACTACGGCACCTTGGGCCGTTCCTACGCCCGTAAGGTCCAATACGTCTCCGTCCCGAACATCGACGGCTACCCCGAAGCGACCCGCAACCTCGTCCGCAAATACTGCCAACTCGTCCTCGCCAAAGAGGATGATGACCCGAGCTTCGGCGGCAAGGGCGAAGTCTATAAGAACCTCCACTTCCTCGATCGCCTCTTCCAAGGCTACTTCCCCGATGAAACGGAGCGCGCCTTCGCCGAGACCATCTACAAAGCCGCCGGCTTCGAGGCCTTCACCACCACCGCTGAAGGCTTCACCACCGATGCGACGCCTAACGCCAACGGCTATGCGTATTCCTACATCAAGGATTCCGACACCTACGTCTCCTACCAGACCTGGACCAACACCACCTACGGCAACCTCGTCGCCGACTATTCCAAATTGACCGATTCCCGTTGGGAGACCGGTTCTTCCACCGACTTCACCAACTCCGGCACCTACACCGTCGAAACCGGCTTGAAGATCAAGACCGCCGACATCGTCGCCGGCAGCAAGGTCACCGAAGGCTGGTACACCTCCTCGGGTCTTAATGATCTGCAAAGCGATCTGAAGAGCCGCCTCTTCAAGGTCAACGTCGCCAACCAAGTCGACTACAACCTCGAGCAGAGCCAGGCCAAGTTCGTCCGCTACGTCGGTGGCCACTACTACCTCCTCCCGGATAGCTACCAGACCGCCGATCAATTCCCGTATGCGATCTACGATGCCTCCGGCTCCACCTACTACATCGTCCGCGTCGACGAAGCGGTGAAGCCCGGCAAGATGGCCACGGTCGAAGATGACAACGACTACGCTTACATCAACGAGTCCTACGAACGTCTCCAGCAGGTCGTCTGGGATGTCGTCAACCTCATCGCCGACGGCGACTCCTACGTCAAAGCCGCGAAGCAGTACTACGTCTCCGAGATGAAGGTCTCCTTCCACGACGACGACGTCTACAACTACTTCAAAAACACGTTCCCCGATCTCTTCGATTGAGAAAAACGTCTATAATGAAAGGGTAAGCAATCGCTTGCCCTTTTGTTTATTAGGAGGCTTATCCATGGCTAACGATATCTTCTGTCGCATCATCAAAGGGGAGGTCCCGAGCTCCGTCGTCTACGAAGACGATGACGTCATCGCGATCCTCGACATCTCCCAAACCACCCGCGGGCATACCCTCGTCATCCCCAAGGAGCATTATGATTCCTTCCTCTCCTGCCCGAAGGACTTGATGCAAAAGGTCTACGCGGTCGCCCAGCGCATCGGCCAAGCCGAAGTCTCCGTCTTGGGCGCGAAGGGCGTCAATATCCTCACCAACGTCGGCGAGCAGGCTGGACAGAGCGTCCCCCACTTCCACGTCCACGTCATCCCGCGCTATACCGGCGGGGAAGGCGGATTCCAGATCACGATGAAGGGGCAAGACACCTCGGCGATGGATTTGCCGCGGCTGGCCTTCGACATCAAGAAGGGCATCAAATAAGGCCCTTATATAAAAGACAAAGCGCGCACGTGTATGTGCGCGCTTTTGCTGTGTGTGAATCAATTTAGAAGAGCTTGCCCTGCCCCCAGGGGATGTCCTCTTCGCTCTCGAGGTCTTTCTTCTCTTCCTCGAGGGAAGTGCCATAAGCAAGACCCTCTTCTTTCGCGTAATGGGGCTTATAGAAATAGCGTTCATCCAAGGCAAAGATCTTCGCGGTGGTCTCCCCCGGCTTCACCCCGGCGTAGGAGTTATCGAGGATCAACATCTTGGCGTCGAGGTCATCGATCATCGAGATGGCGAGGGCTTCCCTCGTTAGCGGCAGCACCGGCGAACCGAAGTCATGTTTCCCGTGGTGCGAGAGCAGGATGTGCTCGAAAGTCGCGGCGATCTCATAACGATGGAAAACCCCATCATTTTGCGCCTCTTTTTCCGCTTTCTCGGCATCGGGCAGGTCAAGGAAGTCATAGTAATGCAGCTCCTTGGCGACTTCGCGAAGTTCCGCATGGCCGATCGAGATATGGCCGATGAGTTTCCCCTGCAGCGTGAATTGAGTTCCTTGAGGGCCCGAGAGCTCGACGGTCTTGCCGATGTCGTGGATAAGGACGCCGCCGATCATCACATCGCGATTGAGGCTAGGATAGATGCGGCACACCTTCGCGGCGAGGTCCGCCATCGTAAGGCTATGGTAAAGGAGCCCGCCGGCGAAATTATGGTGGTTGCGCACCGCGGCCGGCCAACGGAGGTACTTGTTCATGAAGCGGTCCAGCAAGGTGACGACGAGTTTCTTCACATCTTCATCGCGGATCGATTCGATATAGGTATCGAGCTTCGCCTTCATCGTCTCGGCGTCCACGGGGGCGCTAGGAACGAAAAGGCTCCAATCGATGGAGGATTGGTCCATCGATTCCCCGGTATAGACTTTCATCTGCAGATGATTGGAATAGATAATGACCGAGCCTTCGACATGGGCGACTTTTCCTTTTTCGAAGATGGCCTCATCTTCCGGGGTGTAGTCCCATTTCCGGGCTTCGATGGTTCCCGAAGCGTCTTGCAGGGTCAAAGTAAGATAAGTCTTTGATTGGGCGGTGACGCCTTTTTTGCAGTCGGCGACCAAATAGGGCCCATAGACCCGATCGCCATCTTTGAGTTCTTTAATCAGCATATCCGTTTTCCTCCATCATCCGAAGTATGTCCCCCATGTCGAATCCCTTCCTCGCGAGGGCGGCGAGGATCCGTTGCCTGAGGTCATATCCGGCGTATTTCCTTTGGTAATGCGCTTTGGCTTTGATGAATTCCTTTTCGAGTTCCTTCTTCTCCGTCGAAGAGGAATTGGTGAGGTTCTTATCGACCGCCCAAGCGGCGATTTCCCCATTAAATCCCCGCTCTTTTAAGGCAAGGATCATTTTACTCCGCTTATTCCGCTTCGGGACGCGGACGTATTTCTTATCGATGAGTTTGGCGTAGGCGTCGGCTTTTTTCTTCTCTTCGGAGAGCGGGAAGGAGAGGGATTTGATGATCGCTTCCGCGACGCCTTTTTGGGCGAGCTCGAAGCGGATGCGCTCCTCACCATAGAGTTTGAGCTCCCCGGCGTCTTCCGCGTAATTCTTCGCGTAGGCCAGGTCATCGATCAATCCTAATTTCTTTAATCTTCCCAGGATCGATTTAATATCGGCTTCTTCGGCACCTTCGTGCTCCAGCTTCTCATAGATTTGATGCGCGGTCTTCGGGGAAGAGACGGCATAACGGAGCCCTTTGACGTAATAGGCATCGATTTCCGCGGTCTTCTTAAACGCGGCAAAGGCTTTTTCGCTTAATTTCTTCCCCACATAAAGCGGAGCGTCGGAATAGGCATCATGGGATAAGGAAAGGGATTCCCCTCCCTTGAATAGAATGGTCACCTTCGATTTCCCGACGGTGATTTTGCTGACGGTTTTACCAGTTGGCGCGGACGACACGGCGATAGACCTCCATCACATTTTGGTAGAAGCGCTCCATCGAATACACATCGACGACTTTGAACGCGTTGTTGATGATTCTTTTGCGCGCACCGGCGTCCATCTCGATGACGTGCTGCAATTTGGCGGCGAGATCCTCTTCCGTGAAGAAGAAGAACCCCGTCTCCCCGTCTTGGATCGTCCCGACGAGGTTATCGTCATAACGGGCCAATACGGGCAAAGAGGCCGCCATCGCCTCCATGAAAGTCAAACCTTGGGTTTCCGAAAGCGAAGCGGAGACGAAGCAATCGCCTAGATGATAGTAACGTTGGGTCTCGCTCGGGCTGCATCTGCCGGTGAATATCACGTGGTCTTCGATGCCGAGGGTATGCGCAAGTTCCTTGAGTTCCGCTTCCGCGGGGCCGAAGCCCGTGATGACGAATTTGGTCTTCTTGGAGGGGTTGTTCTTTAGGAAAAGCGCGTAGCCCCTGATGAGGAAATCGATGGATTTTTCCTTGCCGATGCGGCCTAAGGAGAGGATGACGTAATCCTCGGGGTCGATGCCGAATTTCTTTTTTAAAGAAGCGACGTCCACCTTGTCTTTCTTCTCAATAGAGAAACGATCTAGTTCGATCCCCGTGGGGACGACGGCGATCGTCTTATCGATGCCGACGTTGCGAAGGTAGTCATAGATTTTGCTCGAGGGGGCGATGATTTCATCCACTTGCTTCAGCTTTTCGCGGAAGAAAGCGCGGACGAAATGGACGGCGACGCGTTGGAAATGCCCCTTGGTGACGTAATGGGTATAGTCTTCCACCATCGTGTGGTAGGTGTAGACATGGGCGATATGGAGCTGATTGGCGAGGCTGGAGCCGAACATCCCGATGCCCCCGTCGCTTTGGGTATGGATGACGTCGGGGCGGAATTCCCTGACGAGCTTCGCCGCGTGGGCGTTATAAGGGCCGGCCAGACGGTAGTTATAGACGCTTTTTAGCTCAATGATGCCCGGGACGCGGATCGTTTCCCCATCATAGAGGAATTGATCGTCCCACGGATTGGCGCAGACGACCAAAACCTTATGCCCGTGGGCGCGCATGGTCTTGGCGAGGTTCGCCGTCGAAGTGGCGACCCCATTGATCTCCGGCTCGTAGCTTTCGGTGAAAAGAGCGATGTTCATCCTCAAATCTCCCAGCTTTCCCAGCCTTCATCCTTGTCCTTTTTGGACTTTTTCTTTTTCTCCCGGCGTTTCTTCTTTGGCTCTTCCGCCTTCACCTCTTCGGCGCGCTTGGCCTCGCGGGTCTCGCGGAGTTTATTACGGGTTTCCGCCATCTCATCCTTCTCCTCGGGGAGATTAAGGTTCGACACCGGTTCTCCGATAGTCGAAACATCTTCTTTTTTCTTGAATAATCCCGCCCCACGCAGCTTCTTCTGGAGTTCGATGCGCGAAAGCTGCGCCGTCTCATACATCGTGTCGGCGGAGCGTTTACGTTCCTCGAATGTGGCGAATTGGAGGTTGACGTAGGTCTCGTGGTTGGCGTGGGCGAAGGATTCCCTGGCGCGGCTGCGGTAGAAAGCGGAGACCAAGCCGGACACCAATAAGACGATGTGGAAGGTCGCGGTACGCCAAAGGATCTGCGTGGCGGTGGTCATCGAGCCGCTGTTGCCGAAGAAGGGCAGGAAAAGACCTTCATAGAACATTTCCGAGACACCCGCGGAACCCGGCAAAGGAATCAAGCCGGTGACCATCTGGTGAAGCGCGGCGCGGAAGGAGGCGGAGACCATGGAGGCCTGCGTCGTGGAGGCGAAGACGAAGTGTTGTACCCCGTCAGCGTTTTCAAACGCATGGAGGGCAAGACCGCAGAAATAAGGCAGCGAATACTGCAAGAAGATCATCCCGAAGAACAAGAGGAACTGCACGATCAAAACCGGGATGTTGGATTGAAGACGCTTTAACTCGATTTTGAAGTTCTCGACCTGAACGCGGAGGTTCTCCCTGGTCTTGTCCGGGTTCTTCAGGATGCGGATCTTGCCTAAGAAACCAATGATGTAATGAAGGATGAAGTTATGGATCTTATGGGAGAAGCTCATCAAGTAAAGGATCAAGATGACGGAAAGGTTCAGTAAGAAGCCGATGAGGATAAGCGGCCACATCGGGGGCTGCCATCCGCCGATATTGGGTTTGATGGACATGATGGCGTTCCATTCAAAGCCTAAGGAAAGGACGCCAAAGGCGATCAAAGCGGACTGATAGAGGATGAACCACATGACCATGATGGAGGCCGCGTTGGAGACTTGGATGCCCTGGTTACGCATCGTATAGACTTCCATGATCTGCCCGCCGCTGGCGCCCGGGGTGACGTCGCTATAGAACTGGCAGACCATCGAGGCGGCAAGGCCTTGGTGGAATTTATATTTACGGGTATATAGGCGGCAGAAGATAACCAAGATCAGCGCTTGGATCATATAGATGAGGGCAACGAGGCCAAGAACCAAAAGGATGAAACGCCAGTCGGCCCTGGAGAAGATGGAGACGACGTTATCAAAACTATCCCAAAGCGAGAACGCCAAAGAGACCCCAGTCGCGATAAGGACGATGAGGATGTAGGCGATATATCGGATCAGCGACTTTTTCTTCTTCTGATTCTCGCCGGCGGAATTCGTGCTTTGGTCTGCCATACAGCCCTATAATTTTAGCCTAGTTAGGCTAAGGAAAAAACACTCACTCACGCGCAAAACGCGTTATCCGCGCAAATCCAAGACGAAAAAATAATCCTGCGTGTTTTTCGGATTTTCAAAATCGACGCAAATTTGAAAAAACCGTGCAAATCTCACAAAGAGAACTGAGCGTTATATAACTTGGCGTAAACCCCGTTTTTGGCCATCAGAGAGTCGTGGGTCCCCTTCTCCACGACGTTGCCGTTTTCCATCACGAGGATCAAATCGGCGTTGCGGATGGTCGATAGGCGGTGGGCGATGACGAAGCTCGTCCTGCCCTTGGTCAGACGGTCCATCGATTCCTGGATGAGCTCCTCGGTGCGGGTATCAACATTGGAAGTTGCCTCGTCGAGGATCAGCAAAGGCGCGTTCTTGATCATGGCGCGGGCGATGGTGATCAGCTGCTTTTGTCCGCCCGAGAGGGAGTTCTCGTCGGCGATGTAATAATCTAGCCCGCCGGGCAAGGTATCGACCAGGTGGCGGAGATTGGCCGCGTCGATGACTTCGTTGATGCGTTCCTCGGTCACCCATTTGGAGTTGTAGACGAGATTCTCCCTAAGCGTCCCTTGGAAGATCCAGGTGTCTTGGAGGACCATGCCGAAGATGTCGCGGATCTCTTCTCGCGGCATCGACGAGATTGGGGTGTCGTCGATCGTGATGGAACCCCCATCGATTTCATAGAAGCGCATCAAAAGGTTGACCATCGTGGTCTTCCCGGCGCCGGTGGGCCCGATGATGGCGACTTTGGTGCCGGGATCCACCCAGGCGGAGAAATCAGGGATGATGACGCGGGAGCTGTCGTAAGAGAAGTTGACGTTGACGAAATCGACTTTGCCGGTCACGGATTCAAGGCCGTCTTTCACCAACAAACGAGGCTTGCCCGTTTCGTCTGAAAGTTCGTATTCCGCGAGGAAGTTGAAGACGCGTTCCGCGGCGGCGCCGGCCATCTCCAAAGCGTTCATCGATTGGCCGATGTTGGTGAGCGGCTGCTGGAAGAGGCGGACATAGACCAAGAAAGCGGTCAAAGTGCCATAGGTAACGCGCGGGTCGTTTTTGGCGATCAATAGGCCACCCGCCAAAAGGACCGCGGCGTAGGCGAAATAAGAGACGAAGTTATTCATCGGGCCGAATAACCCGCCGCAGATCTGCGCGGCGATGGTCATGCGGATCTGTTTGTTGTTCTTCTCGTCGAACTGAGCGTTTTTGACGTCCTGAGCCTGAAAGACGTTGATGACCTCAAGGCCGGAATAGATCTCTTCGGCCACGCCTTCTAGTGAGGCGAGCCCATCTTGCCTCGCCTTGAAACGCGGCATCGCCATCTTGGAGATGAAGAAGATCGAGATGATCATCAAAGGCAAGGAGATCATCGCGGTCAAAGTCATTTCCCAAGAATGGACGAACATAACGATGACGACCGCGATCAGCATGAACAAAGCCTGCACCACCGAGGCGAAGCCTGACTCGATGGATTGGGACATTTGGTCGACATCGTTGGTGATCGTGGAAAGCGTCTCACCAAAGGGGTGCCCATCGAAATAGGCGAGGGGCATGCGGTTGATTTTGCTGGTGATTTGCCGGCGGAGGCTTTGAGAATAACGCTGGGTGACCGTCGTCATCAGCATCGCCGAAACATAGTGGCTGACCGCCGAGGCGGAATAGATGGCAACCAAGGCAAAGCCGTTACGGGAAATGGTTTCCATCTCAACCTCACGCGATTCTTTGGCCGCGTTAGCAAGCTCATCGGTGATGCCGGCGAGATATTCCGGGGCCAGCAAAGCGCAGACGATCGACCCAATCAATAAGATCGCGGCGATGATGAAAGTGGGGATATATTTCTTTAGGGACTTCCCGATAAGCAAAATCGCTTTGGGATTCATTTTCGCTTTTTCCGGCCTTCCATGCGGCCTGCCGGAGAACGGTCTTCTGCTCATAAGCCAAGTTCCTCCTCCGTAAGCTGCGAAAGGGCGATTTCGCGATATACGGGGCAATCCTTCAATAGATCGGCGTGTTTGCCCTGCCCCACCGCTTTGCCGTTTTCTAGGACGATGATGAGGTCGGCGTCCATGATCGTGCCGATGCGCTGGGCAACGACAAGGCTCGTGATGCCTTTGCAGTCGGTGCGCAGGTTCTCGCGGACTTTCTTGTCGGTTTGATAATCCAAAGCGGAGAAGGAGTCATCAAAGATGAGAATCTCCGGCTTGGCGGCTACCGCCCTAGCGATGCAAAGGCGCTGCTTCTGACCGCCGGAGACATTCTTCCCGCCTTGGGAGATCTCCGCCTCTAGCCCGCCTTGCATATCGTGGACGAAATCGGCGCAGGCGACCTTCAAAGAGGCCTCCGCTTCTTCTTCGGTGAGTTCGGGATAACCCAAAGCGAGGTTATCCATAACGGTGCCTTTGAATAGGATGCCCTTCTGGGGAACGACGGCGACCTTATCGCGAAGTTCTTGAAGCGATAATTCTTTGACGTCCACCCCATCGACATAGACGGTGCCTCCAGTAACGTCATATAGGCGCGGGACAAGGTTAATCAGGGTGCTCTTCCCGCAGCCGGTGGAGCCGATAAAAGCTACACGCTCCCCCTCTTTTGCTTCAAAGGAGATGTCTTCGATGGCATTCCCCGCCCCATCGGGATAGGTGAAGGAAACGTGTTCGAAGCGCACCGTGCCCTTCTCCAAAGCCGGTTTGGGGTTCTCCGGTTCTTTGATGGAGGTTTCGGTTTCCAAAACCTCATTGATGCGCTTGGCGCACACCGCGGCGCGGGGCCACATCAAGAACATCATCAAAAGCATGAGGAACGCCATGATGATCTGGGTCGCCAACATGACGAATTTCGTGATCGTCGCGTAATCGATGGAGGCATCGGTCTTCGTCAGATATGCGCCGAGCCAATAAATGCCGAGGGACACCCCATCGAGGATGATGATCATCACGGGGTTGAATAAGGCGCCGAGGCGTCCGGTGAATAGCAATGTCTTCGTCAAAGCGTCATTGGCCTCGGCGAATTTTCCTTCTTGGTATTCCTCAGCATTATAGGCGCGGATGACGCGGATGCCGGAGAGGTTTTCCCTCGTCACGGCGTTGACGCGGTCGATCTGCTTCTGGACGATGCGGAACTTCGGCATCAGCAAGATCATCGCGAAGATCAGGAAGAGGATCATGAAGATGAGCCCCCCGGCGACGATCCAGGTGAGCGAGCCTGAAACGAAACCGATTTTGACGATCGCCCAGATCGCGGTGATCGGCGCGGCGAAGACCATGCGCATCATGAGAAGGCAGGTGAAATCGATTTGCTGGCAGTCATTCGTCACGCGGGTGACAAGCGACGCCGCGGAAAACTTCTTGATTTCCGCTTGGGAGAAGGAAGAAATCTTTTCGTTAAGCTCTTTCCTGATTCGGCCAGACCACCGCGCGGTGACCACGGCGGCCAAGAAGCCGACCGAAGCCTGGGTGGCGACGTAGGCAAGGGACATCAAAAGCATCCATAGGGCGTTCATCCAGATCTCTTTGTCGGAGGCGCCCACCGCTTCTGGGTAAAGCGTGGAAAGAATGGTCGGGTCGATGTTGTTCTTTAGGTAAACGTTTGTGATCGCCTTGATCAGGGATTGGATGAAATCGGTCACCGTCATCATGCAGTAGACCTGCAAAACGGTGAGCCCGATGATCGCGACGACCATCAGCCATTCCACGGCGCTTAATTTACGAAAGAGCTTAAACATAGGCGACGGAAGCGATTTTATTAGATAACGGAGAAAAAGCAATCTTTACGCATGCGCGCAAACTTTTTTATCTTCTCTTCGCGTTTGGCGGAGTCATCGAGGAAGAGAGAGCGGAGGAAGTCTAGAAGTTTCATAAGGTTCTCCTTTCTAGATATGCCCTCATCTTGCGGTTGCGGAGCCCATGAAAAAAAGAAAGCCTGGTTTGCAAAGAGGGAACCCAAGGTTTCGCAACCGCTCGTATCGCTTGAAAATAACCCTACCACCATTATATTTTTACCTTGGTAAAAGGAGCCTTTTTATGGATAAAAACACCATAGTCCGCCCACAAGACGATTTGTTCCTCTATGTGAATGGGCAGACCCTAGAAAAACTGGAGATCCCCGCCGATCGCCCCACCGCCGGGGGATTCGCTGAACTCGCCGAAGATGTCCGCAAAACGATGATGGAAGATTTCTTCGCCTTCAAAGACGGAAAGAAAGAAATCCCCGATGAATATGTCCGCAAAGCGGTCAAGATCTTCGAGAAGACCTTGGACGTAAAGCGTCGCAACGCGGAAGGCCTTGCCCCCGTGGAACCCGATTTAGAGCACATCCTCGCCTTGAATTCCGTTGACGATTTGAACCGCGGCGCGAAAGAATTCGCCCTGGATGGCTTCAACTTGCCCGTGGATTGTGGCATCGAAACCGATATGAAGCATACGGAAAGGCGTTTGTTCGCCATCAGCGGACCTGGCCTTTTCCTTCCCGACACCACTTACTACGCGGAAGGGCATCCCGCCGGAGCGCAGATGCTTGCCGTCTATCGCCAAATGGCGACGATGCTGCTCGATAAGACCAATCTCGACGACGCCAAGAAGGCCGAAATCCTCGAAGGGGCGTTCCGCTTTGATGCGAGCCTCGCCAAGATCGAAAAGAGCAGGGAAGAATGGTCCGAATACACCAAAGCCTATAACCCCTACCCCTTGAATAAAGTCGCGAAGGCCTTGCTCCCCTTTGATTTCAAAGGATTCCTCGCTTCTTTCTATGGCGATAGGCTCCCCGAGATCATCATGGTCGCCGACCCGCGGTTCCTCAAAGGCTTCCAAGGCGCGTTCAACGAAAGCACCTTCGCGGATTTCCGCGGCTGGATGTATCTAAAGAAACTCTTAAGCGCCGCCCCCTACCTCTCGCAGGAACTCCGCGAAATCGGCGGCATCTTTTCCAAAGCCATCATGGGCATCGCCGAGCTCGAATCGATCGAGAAACAGGCCTATGGCCTAGCTTCCGGTGCCTTCAGCGAGCCCGTCGGCGTCTACTATGGCCGCACCTACTTCGGCGAAGAGGCGAAGAAAGACGTCGTAAACATGGTCAAACAGATCATCGCCACCTATAAGAAGCGCATCGCCGCGAACACCTTCCTCTCGCCCAAGACGAAGAAGAAAGCGATCCGCAAGCTCTCGACGATGAAGATCAAGATGGGCTATCCCGACAAGATCGACCCGCGTTATGACCTTTACGAAGTCAACGATGAGGATTCTTTGTTCATCGCGCTGCGCAAGATCAGCCGTATCCATACCCTCGATGACTTTGGAAAGCTCTATGTCCCGACCGATCGCGAACGCTGGGCAATGCCGGGCCATTTGGTCAACGCCTGCTATGATCCGTCCAATAACGACATCACCTTCCCCGCGGCCATCCTTCAGAAGCCTTTCTACTCCCTCAAGCAGAAGAAAGAAGAGAACCTCGGCGGCATCGGCGCGGTCATCGGCCACGAAATCAGCCACGCCTTCGATAACAATGGCGCGCAGATGGACGAATATGGCAATCTAAACAACTGGTGGACCAAGGAAGACTTCGCCCAGTTCAATAAGCTGACGAAGAAGATGATCAAGGTCTTCGATGGCATCCCCTTCGCCGGGGGCAAGGTCAACGGCAAGCTCGTCGTCAGCGAGAACATCGCCGATAACGGCGGCATGGCGGTCACCTTGGAGATCATGTCCCACAAGAAGAACGCGGATTACGTCGCTTACTTCGAAAACTGGGCCAGAATCTGGTGCCAAAAGGCCAAGCCGGAATATCAGCAGCTCCTCCTCACGATGGACGTCCATAGCCCGGCCCCGCTTCGCGCGAACATCACCCCGCGCAGCTTCCCTGAATGGTATAAGACCTTCAAGGTCACGCCGAAAGACGGCATGTACCTGAAGCCTTCCGCCCGCGTCACCATTTGGTAACCGTCTTCACCGCCCGCCTTCCATGGCGGGCTTTTATTTTGAAAACATAGCGATTTCGCGGGCGGAATAGAAAAAGACCCCGTTTTGCACTAGTCAACGAAAAGTAGACAGTCCATAAAAAATCCTCAGAACCCCATGTCGGCCCTGTACTGACGTGGGGTTTTGTATCCCAGGCAGTACATGGGCCGCTCGTTGTTGTAGTAATCGACGTACGCCTTTATCAAAGATAAGACGTCGTCGCATTTTCTCAGATTGAAGTCGATGAAGAGCTCGTCCTTGATCCAGCCGTTGAGGGACTCGTCGATCGGGTTGTCCGTCGGGGTCCCGGCTCGCGACATGGAATGGACGATGGTATGATTTGAGAGGAGCTCGTTGAAGGCTCTGGAAGAATAGACCGAACCCTGATCCGTGTGCAAGATGGTCGGGTCGCTCTGTTCTTTTCTTTTCAGGGCCTCCAGGACCTGCCCGAGCCCCTCGAAGTAGGGCCTGACGTCGCCGCGCCTGTCGGTGAGCCCGAAGCCGACGATCTCCCTGTCGAACGTGTCGAAGTACAACGTCAGCTCGTAATAGGTGCCCTTCGCGTAGAACGCGGTCATGTCCGAGACCAGGATCTCCATCGGCTTGGACGCCTTCCAACGCCCTCCGATCAGGTTCTCGTAGACGAGGCTGCCCTCGCCCGGCTCCCTCCATCTGTAATGCTTCGACTCGCACATGATCCCCGCGTACTTCCTGCACCGGTAGACGTAACCGGGGGAATAGGCGACCCTGTATTTCCTCCGGATGTAGGCCGCCAGCCATCGGTACCCGTGGGCCCTGTGCATCGCGGATTCCCTTTTGATGAACTCGACGTCCGCCATCCTTTGGACACGCCTTTCGGAGGGGTGGGCCTTCCGCGCCTTCCACTTGTAGTACCCGCTCCGGTTCACGGACATCTCGCGGCAGAGCAGCGAGACGGGGTAATGTCCCGAGAGCCCCTCTAGGATTTCGTATTCGAGCCTTTGGTAGTAACGAATTCCTTTCCTCGACCACCCCCTTTCACCCGGTACCCTTTTTTTAGCCGCTCGTTCTCGACCTTGAGCCTGAGGTTCTCCAGCTCGAGCTCCTCCTCCCTCGTCCTGTTTTTCTTCCTTTGCAGGCCGATGAGGCGTCCCGGGCGGGCCCTCCCGGATCGGCTCCTCAGGCCGTCGATCCCCGATTCCCGGTATTTCCGGCACCACCTCAGGAGCAAGTTATGCGCCACGCCGTATTTGGCGGCGGTGGGCCGAGAGCCGGCCTCGCGGCTCTCCAGGACGATCCTTTCCTTCTCCTCGGGGGTCCGCATGTTGTTCTTGGTCCCTTTGGGTCTCCCCATGGTCAAACCTCCTTTTTTGGGTCTCCCCATGGTCAAACCTCCTTTCCCCAATATGGTAGCAAAAAAGTGGATGGGTCTTTTTTTCGACCTGTCCACTTTTACGCTAGCACTTCATTTTCGGGATCCTTTTGTCAACTTAATACTCGAGGTTGAGCGAGATGAGGGCGAAGACGATGCCGACCGCAAGGACGACCGCGCACCCCGCCATGAAGCCATAGAAGCGACTCCGCGGTTTTTCGTGCTTGGCGTTCACGTAATCGTAATAGGTCGGGGGCAATTTGGATTTCTCCGGGTGGATGCGGAAGATGATGACCAAGAACTTCCTGACGCCATAGACGATCATGTCAAAGGCGCCAAAGCTCGAGAGGAACACCAAGGCCCATAGCAGGATCCCCAATCCCCCTGCATAGACGAAGGAATCCGAGATGACGCGGTAAGGCGTCGCACAGAAATAACCGAGGGCATGGTATTCATAGGCGAAGATCGCCCCGAAAATGCCCCCGCAGCTGCCCAGGGCAATGGCGAATTCTATCAAAAACCGTTTCCAGGAAAACCTAGGCAACGCGTCTTTGACTTCCTCTTCAGGACTCAAGGCCAAGCTCCTTCCGGTATTCGGCAAGCTCTTTCTCGGTGCAGCGGACGAAATGGCCCGGGGTCACCTCGACGAAGCTCGGCTTGTCGTTGGGATCGTGGGGCGCAAGCTCAGGATGGTATTCGATGCGCTTACGGTTCTTCTCGTAATGGGGGTCGGGAAGCGGGATGGCGGAAAGCAAAGAACGCGTGTAGGGATGCAGCGGATGCTTGAATAGCTCATCGGAATCGGCGAGCTCGACCATGTTGCCGAAATACATGACGGCGATGCGGTCGCAGAAATATTTGACGACCGAGAGGTCATGGGCGATGAAGA
>ONGB01000041.1 GCA_900317295.1 uncultured Erysipelotrichaceae bacterium | reverse complement strand
AGGGTTTGGCTGTTCGCCAATTAAAGTGGTACGCGAGCTGGGTTCAAAACGTCGTGAGACAGTTTGGTCCCTATCTGTCGTGGGCGTAGGAAGTTTGAGTGGAGTAGTCCCTAGTACGAGAGGACCGGGATTAACAGAGCACTGGTATACCAGTTGTCACGCCAGTGGCATGGCTGGGTAGCTACCTCTGGAACAGATAAACGCTGAAAGCATCTAAGCGTGAAACTAACCACAAGATGAGACTTCCCATTCGAAAGAAGTAAGAGCCCTCCAAAGTCAGGAGGTTGATAGGGCGCAAGTGTAAGCACAGTAATGTGTTCAGCTGAGCGCTACTAATAGCTCGAGGACTTAATTTCACTAATTCTCTTTAAAGAGATGAGTAAGCTAAGTCGTGCGCAATTCGTACAATGCAATTGTTAAGAACGTGCTATCCGTAGTATCCGGTGTTCAAAGAACAAAGAGCCATGTCTCAGAAAAAGTCTGGTGGTTATGGCGCGGTGGTCACACCTGTTCCCATCCCGCACACAGAAGTTAAGCACCGCAGTGGCGAAGGTAGCCGGCGCGAGCCGGTAAGAATAGCGCGCCGCCGGGCTTTTTCTTTTTAGGCCCCTTTTGCGTGGTTTTCTAGACCGCCCAGGGGCCTTTTTTGCGCAAAAGCCCCTTCTTTTTAAATGGGGTTGTTTTAGAATGGGAATATGAAAACCATCGGCCTTTGCCGCCTGCATAGCGGCCTCTCGCTAAGCCAACCCGGCTTCAAAGAAGATAGCGACGCCTTCCTCTCCGCGATCGATCCCGACGGCGAATTCCATTTCGTCTCCGCCGTCCCGGATGCTTTCCATATCTATTACGTCGAATCCGGCGGTGCGGAGAACGCCTTTAAGCGCGTCTATGCCCAATTAGGCGCCCCCTATGTCTTGCTCGTCCACGGGGAGCGGAATTCCCTCGCCGCGGCGTTGGAGATCCTTTCCTTCCTCCATCAGAAGGGGCTGGAGGGGCAGATTCTCATGGGCGATCCTGATGACATCCATGAAGCTTTGGACCAGGCCTGCTATTTCTATGAGAAGAAGAAAGAGATGTCTTTCGCCCGGCTTGGCGTCATCGGCAAGCCTTCGGATTGGCTGATTGCCTCTAGCGTCTCCAAAAAGGCCCTCAGGAAGGCCTTCGGGATCGAGTTAGTGGAAATAGACATCGACGAGTTCTACGGGCTCTACAAGAAGCATCTGATCGATGATGAGAAACTGCTCTCCAAATTCAAGGAGAAGACCCGTCGGTTGAAGGATCTTCGCGAATCGCTTTTCATCCATAGCGCCCTCAAGCGCCTCTGCCAAAAATACCATCTGGACGGTTTTACCCTCCGTTGCTTCGACTTAGTCACGGCGCATCAAGAAACCTCTTGCCTTGCCTTTGGGCTGCTCAATGACGAAGGAATCATCGCCGCGTGCGAGGGTGACGTCCCGGCGCTACTCACGATGTATTTCATCCGTCTATTGACGGGGAAGCCTTCTTTCCAAGCGAACCCCGCGCGTTTCGATTTCGTCAAAAAGCAGGCCGTCTACGCGCATTGCACTTGCCCGTTCTCGATGGTTTCTTCCTACACCTTGCCCACGCATTTCGAGTCAGGATCGGGGATTGCGATCGCCGGGAAATTCAAAAAGAAGCGGATCACCGTCGCCAAAATCAAAGCCGACCTCAGCGACATCCGCGTGATGGGCGGTTCGATCATTGACAATTTATCCGAAGCCAACCTTTGCCGCAGCCAGATCGTCGTGCAATTCGATGAAGGGCTCGAGCCTTTGGTGAAAGACCCCTATGGCAACCACATGCTTTTCTGCTACGGGGACTACGCCGATGAGCTCAAGGCGTTCTTTGAATACTGCCGCGCTTAAGCGCGCGCACTAGATATATTTGGCGGATAGGATATAATTACGGCACGCTCCCGAGGAGCTCCTCCCCTGTTCGATAACTAACCCTAGTAATTCACTATGAACATCGACAAGAGAACACCCTATGGTGGGATCGACATCTCCATGGAAGCCGTCGCCTCCGTGGCGGGTGGCGCCGCCAGCGAATGCTATGGTGTCGTCGGGCTTGCCCCGCGCACCCGTTCTTTAAGCGATCAGGTTTATTCCCTTTTGGGCAACGAAGAATATGCCAAGGGGATCGTGTGCCGCAAAGTGAAAAAGGGTTACGAGATCGACGTTTTCCTTCTCTGCGCCTACGGGGTCAAACTCCCCGAGGTGTGTTCCGAAGTCCAAAAGAAGGTCAAATATGACCTCGAGAAGACCTTCGGAATGAAGTTCGCCGCGGTCAACGTATACGTCCAAGATATCAAGGAGGCCGCTTAAGATGAAATCACTCAAAGCCGCCATCCTGAAGAAGATGTATATCTCCGGTGGCAACAACCTCTATAACCATTACCCCGAAATCGATCAGCTCAATGTTTTCCCCGTCCCCGACGGTGACACGGGCATGAATATGAACCTCACGGTGTCCTCTGGCATCCGCGAAATCCAAAACCGCCCGGACGATGAAGATCTCTATAGCCTCGCCAACGGGTTCTCCCGCGGCCTTTTAATGGGCGCGCGCGGCAACTCCGGCGTCATCACTTCGCAGATTTTCAAAGGCTTTTCCGTCTATCTTGAAGGGAAGAAGAGCCTGACCGCCCAAGACTTGGCCGGCGCCTTCCTTTCCGCGAAGGAAGTGGCCTATAAAGCCGTCATGAAGCCGGTCGAGGGCACGATCCTCACCGTCATCCGCGAAGCTTCCGCCGCCTTGGCCGAATATGTCCGTCCTTTGACCTCCATCGAAGACGCGATGGATTATTTCCTTGAGCAGGCCAAGGTCTCGCTTGAGCATACCCCCGATCTGCTCCCCGTCTTAAAAGAAGTCGGCGTCGTCGATAGCGGCGGTGCCGGTTTGGTGAAGATCATCGAAGGCATGACCTCCGCGGTCCATGGCAAAGTGATTGACCGCAACCCCGACGTCGGCGGCATCCCCCAGGAGAACAATAGCTCCCTCTATGCCGGGGCGAAACTTTCCGAAGACGAAGAAGGCTATGGCTATTGCACCCAGTTCATCGTCCGCCTAGGGAAACCGGGTGTTGATGGGAAGAAAGCCTTCATCGAACGCAATTTCGTCGGCTATCTCTCCAAGCACGGCAAATCCCTCGTCACCGTCCGCGACGACGACATCGTGAAAGTCCACGTGCATACGCTCACCCCGGGCAATATGCTCAACTACGCCCAGCAATTCGGCGAATTCGTCTCGATCACCATCGAGAACATGTCCGAGGAGCACCATAACATCGAACACGGCCTCACCGCCTATGACGCGAACAACTCGCTTAACCGCGATAAGAAAGAACCCGCCTCCGAGCCCGCCCCGCTTCCCAAAGAGGAAGAGGAGGAAGTCGGGATCGAGAAGGACTTCGGCCTCATCGCCGTCAGCAGCGGCGCGGGGTTAGACGAACTCTTCCGCGAACTAGGCGCGGATGTCATTGTCTCCGGCGGCCAAACGATGAACCCCTCCACCGAGGATTTCGTCAAAGCGATCAAATCCACCCACGCGAAGAACGTCCTGATCCTTCCCAATAACTCCAACATCGTCATGGCGGCCTCCCAGGCTTGCGAAGTCATGCAGGAAAGCGAAATCAACGCCCGCGTCGTCCCTTCCAAGACGATTCCCCAAGGCATGGTCTCCGCGATGAACTTCAATCCGGAAGACACGCCTGAGCAGGTCTATGAAGACATGAAGGCCGCGTTGAAGACCGTCCGTTCCGGCTCGGTCACCTACGCGATCAAAGACACCGACATCGATGGGGTCCACATCACCAAAGACTATTACATGGCGATGAAGGACAAGAACATCGTCTCCTGCGTCAAGGATAAGCTCGTGGCCTTGGATGATCTCTGCGAATCCCTGGTCCGCGAACGTTCGGCGATGATGACCGTCCTCGTGGGCGCGGATGTCTCCGAAGAGGAAGAGAAGGAGGCCACCGACCGCCTCAACGCGAAATATGGGGACAACCTGGAGATCCTCGTCCGCCGCGGCGATCAGCCGGTCTATAGCTTCCTAATCGGCGTAGAAGAATAACGAAACCTGAACACGGGGCCAAGCGCCCCGTTTTCTTTTGCTTGTTTTTCTCAATCCGCTGGGGATTTGCTACAATATTCCCCATGAAGATGACCTCTTCGAAACAACTGCTGAACCTCCTATATGAAATGGGGTTAGACAGCGCCGCCAAGGTGATCGAATACCTTCCTTATCGGTATGATTCTTTCCTCTATACCCCTAAGGAGTCGTTGGCGAAGCTTCAGGATAAGCAGAAGATCGTCTTGCTCGGCCATGTGTTAGAAAAACCCAAGGTCAGGCGCTTCCGGGGAAACCTTTCCGTCGCCCAATTCTATTTCCGCGATATCTATGGCAGGGATTATCTCGTCGAGGCGTGGAACCGCCCTTATCTTTCTAACGCTTTGAATACCGAAGACGAATTTACCCTGCAGGCCACCTATGACCAAAAAGGCCATAAGCTTAACCTGATCACCGAGAAGAAGGGGCGCGTCAAAGAAGAGGACGCCCTAATTCCCAAATACCATCTGCCCGCGGATTATCCCCCGCATGCGTTCCGTCAATTGATCGCCAAATGCCTGAAAGTGGAAGAAGGGAAGGTCCTTGACCGCATCCCCGCGGAATTCCAAGAGAAATACCGCCTGCTTTCTCGTTACGAGGCGTTGCAAAGATGCCATTTCCCCAAAAACGCGGAAGACGTCAGGCAAGGCCAACGCGTTTTGAAATACGAAGAGGCCCTTTTCTTCTCCTTGAAGAATCAGCTGATCCGCTTGGAGAACAAGTCCCTCACCAAGACCAACCGCGCGCCGATCGATAAGAAGCGCTTCGATAATTTTCTCACCACGCTCCCTTATCCTTTGACCAAGGATCAGCAGAAGGCCGTGAACGACGCCTTAGTGGATATGGATTCCCCCTCTTTGATGTACCGCCTTCTCCAAGGGGACGTCGGCACGGGGAAAACCTTGGTCGCGGCGCTACTCATGTATGCGAATTTCACCCGCGGGGAGCAAAGTGCTTTCCTCGCCCCGACCGATTCCTTGGCTAGGCAGCATTATGAAAGCCTATGCGCCCTATTCGAACGCGAACGGATCCATGTCCGTCTATTGGTTGGTTCGTTAAGCCCCGAAGAGCATCGCAACGTCCGTGAGGACATCGAAGACGGCACCGCGGACATCGTCGTGGGCACCCACGCCTTATTCGCGAAGAAGGTGCAATACGCGAATCTTGGGCTCGTCTTGATCGATGAACAACACAAGTTCGGGGTCAACCAACGCGCCACCCTCGTCGATAAGGGAGAGAACGCCGACTTGCTTTTGATGTCTGCCACCCCAATCCCCAGAACCTTGTCCTTGACCCTATATGGGGATTTGGACGTATCCACCTTGAACGAATTCCCCTGGAAGAAGCGTCAGGTCACGACGCGCATCGTCCCGCCTAAAGACGTCGCCACGTTGAAACGGGTCGCCTTATCCGTCGGCAGCGATCATCGGGTCTATATCGTCGCCCCGCAGATTGAGAACGCCGAAGAGAAATCCTCCTCCGTTTTGGCGATCTACGAGTCCTATTCCAAACGCTTCCCAGGCCTCGTTTCCCTCCTTCACGGGAAGATGTCCCCGGAAGAAAAGGAAGAGGCCGTGGAGCGATTCCGCTCGGGAAAAACACCTATTTTGATCTCCACCTCGGTCATCGAAGTCGGCATCGACGTCAAGCAAGCCGATCTCATGGTCATCTATGATCCGACCCATTTCGCCTTGTCCTCCCTCCATCAGCTCCGCGGCCGCATCGGCAGAAGCGGGGAACCCGCGGAATGCCTGCTCGTCTATGATGGGAGGGACGAGGATGAATTAGATAAGCTCAACGTGCTCGTCTCCACCGAAGATGGTTTCCAAATCGCCGAGGAAGACCTTCGCCGCCGCGGCCCTGGCGACATCGCCGGGATCAAGCAAAGCGGCCTGCCCGATTTCCTCTATGTGAACCCGATTGAGGATATCCGAATGTTCGAATGCGCCCGCGATGACGCGGCCAAGCTATTGAAGGAGCGAGGCAAGAAAGCATGCCGCGCCTTATTTACCGATTTGGAGAAGGTGAATCGGGACTAGGAAATATCCCTTAAGCTTTGCTTCTATTGTATAATCCCCCTGGTATGTCCTCCCCCTATTCAGAACTTTACCGCCGCTTCCGCATCCTCCCCCACGATGAGAGGCTTTTTGACTTGGCCTTCACCCATCCTTCCTGCAATAGCGATAACGGAACCAACCACGAGGATTATGAACGGCTGGAGTTCCTAGGGGATTCGGTCATCGGCATGGTGGTCGCCGATCTTTGCTACGCGCTTCATCCCGATATGACCGAAGGCGGCCTCACCCAGATTAAGAACCAATTCGTCCGTTCCTCTTCCGAAGCGGAGCTCTGCGCTGAGCTAGGCTTAGACGAATATATCCACCTCGGCGATAGCCTGGGGCAATTGGACCAATCGATTCGGGAAGACGTATTCGAATCCTTCGTCGGGGCGCTTTACCTCGACCAGGGATTGGAGTTCGTCGTCTCCTTCCTAAAGGGGATCCTTCGCGATCGCATCGCGAAAGCGGAGATCGTCCTCGACCCCAAGAGCAAATTGCAGCAGATCCTGCAGGCCGATGGGGCGGTCAGCATCCAATACAAAGTCATCGAAGAATCCGGCTCCGCGCAGGATAAACACATTATTTCCGGCGTCTTTTTCGACGGAATGGAACTAGGAAGAGGCGAAGGGCATAACAAGAAAGCGGCCGAAATGGAAGCCGCGCGCATCGCCTTAGAGAAGCTTGCGAAGCCAAAGGAAGCATAAGACCATGGGCCTTTTTTCGTTTTTGAAATCCAAATTCGGCAAGAAGAAGGAAGAAACCGCCTCCTCCGCCGAAACAAATTCCGTCGAAGCCTATAAGAAGGGGTTAGAGAAAAGCCGGAAGAATTTCGCCTCGCGCCTCGATGAGCTTTCCAAGCGGTATGACCGCGTCAACGGCGAGTATTTCGAAGAGTTGGAGGAAATTCTCATCGAATCCGACGTCGGCGTCGAATTGTCCCTCAAATTGATTGAGAACCTTTTGAATGAATCCGAGAAGCAGAAGGTCAGCGAGCCAAAGAAGATCAACGAGATGCTCGTCGACGATATGTTCGTCGGATATGCGACCAAAGGCGAATCGATTGAAAACGAGATTCGTTTCGCCTCCGAAGGGCCGACGGTCCTTCTTGTCTGCGGCGTCAATGGGGTTGGGAAAACCACCTCGATCGCCAAATTGGCCTACCGTTATATCCATAAAGGAAAGAAAGTCCTCCTCGTCGCTGGGGATACGTTCCGCGCCGGGGCGGTGGAACAACTCCAAGTCTGGGCCGATCGCCTCCATTGCCCGATCATCGTCGGCAAGACCGGCGGGGATCCGGCCTCCGTGGCCTTTGACGGGGCCAAATACGCGAAGGAAAACGGCATCGACCTCGTCATCGTCGATACTGCGGGCCGTCTGCAGACCAAAGCCAACCTCATGCAGGAGCTCGGCAAGATCAACCGCGTCTTAGGCCGCGAGATCGAAGGCGCGCCGCACGAGTCTTTCCTCATCGTCGATGCGACCACCGGGCAAAATGGCGTGCTTCAGGCCAAGGCATTCAAGGAAGTCACCGAGCTCACCGGCATCGTCATCACCAAGATGGATGGCACCTCCAAAGGCGGGATCATCCTTTCCATCCGCGACGAGATCGGCGTGCCCGTCCGTTTCATCGGCTTAGGCGAAAAGATGGAAGACCTGCAGGAATTCGATTTGGATAAGTACCTTTATGGTTTGCTGCTGGGGGAGAAGGAAGATGAATGAGGCTCTTCTTCTAAAGGAGCGCGCTTTGGCTTTGCTAGATTGTTACGAGGCGCTTCTCACCGAAAAGCAGGCGGCGATCATGGACGCGCATCATCGTTGCGATTTAAGCCTTTCGGAGATCGCTGAGCAAGAAAACGTCAGCCGCGCATCGGTATCCGACACGCTTTCGAAATCCCTCGCAAAATTAGAGGAATTCGAATCGAAAATCGGGCTTTTGCGCAAAAAAGAAGATATTTCAGCCCTTTTGGAGCGAGGCAAATCGCTCCCCGCGGAAGAAAAGGCCGCGCTATACGAGACGGCCTTGGAGGAACTAGAGAATGGCATTTGAATCACTAGGGGAAAAGTTCTCCCGCATCTTCAAAAAGATGTCGGGCAATGCTCGTCTGACCGAGAAGAACATGGACGACATGCTCAAGGAGATCCGCGTCGCCTTGCTAGAGGCTGACGTGAATTTCAAAGTCGTCAAAGCCTTCACTAACGACGTTAAGGAAAAGGCGCTTGGTCAAGACGTCTACACCAAAGTCAATCCGTCTCAGATGGTCGTCAAAATCGTCCACGATGAGATCCAAGACCTTTTGGGTGCCGACCAAACCGGTATCGCTTACAACACCCATGGCTTGACCTCCATCCTATTGCTGGGTCTCCAAGGTACCGGTAAAACCACGACCGCCGGTAAGTTGGCCTATTTGATGACCCACAAGGAGAACAAGCGCGTCTTGGTGGCCGCTTTAGACATCTACCGCCCTGGCGCCATCGATCAGCTAGAAACGGTCGTCAAAAATTCCGGCGCCGACTTTTTCTCCATGGGGGATAAGGTCAATCCTGTCGAAATCGGCAAGAAAGCCAAAGAAAAAGCCCTTAAGGAAGGATATGACGTATTGATTCTCGACACCGCAGGCCGTCTGCAGATCGACGAAGGCCTGATGGAGGAGCTCCGTAAGGTCAATCACGAGATCCATCCGGAAGAAGCATTGCTCCTCGTGGATGCAGCGGCTGGCCAAGATGCCGTTAACGTTGCGAATGCCTTCAATAAAGAACTGCACCTCACCGGCGTCATCATGTCCCGTTTGGACGGCGATGCCCGTGGCGGCGCGGCGCTTTCCATTAAGTATCTGACGGGTCTTCCCATCAAATTCGCTGGTACGGGCGAGCGCGTGACGGAATTCGAGATCTTCTATCCCGATCGCATGGCTGACCGCATCCTCGGTATGGGCGATGTCGTCACGCTCGTTGAAAAAGCCAAAGAAGCCATTGATGAAAAACAGGCCCAAAAAGACGCCAGGAAGATGATGGAGGGCGACTTCACTTTGGAGGACATGCTCCGGCAGATGAAGCAGATGAAGAAGCTCGGAAGCATGAAGTCCATCATGAAGTTCATCCCCGGCATGCCAACGATCACCGATGAGCAGCAGGCGCAGATCGACAAGAGCATGAAAGATTTCGAGGCGATCATCAATTCGATGACCCCCTACGAAAGAAAACACCCCGAAATCCTGCGTTATTCGCATAAGAACCGCATCGCGAAAGGCTGCGGGAAAACTAACGCGGACATCAATCGCGTGCTAAGACAATACGAGAAATCGAAGGAGCAGATGAAGCTTCTGAAGCAATATCAAAAATCCGGGAAGATGCCTCCTGGAGGCTTCGGCGGCGGAAGGTTTTAAAGAAAAGCGGGCCGAGTGGTCCGTTTTTCAATCTAAGCTGAAGCGGAGCCGCGCCTCATAGACGCGTTCGCTTTTCGGTGGAAGTTTGAGGAAGGTTTCCCTATCTAATGGGTTCTCCTCCTCTTCGCCTCTTGGGGCGAGCCCCCACCAAGGATCCACGGATAAAGCAAGGGCGCTGGGCCGCGAAATCGCGATGATATTGCAGGCGTAACGGAATTCGATGCGCACGCCGGTGCCGGTATGGAGAGAAATCGAGTGGTGGGGCGCGTCGATGATAAGCGTCTGCCCTTCCTTGATGAGTTCTTCGCCCGTGATGGGTTGGTCAGTGGCTTTGGAGAATTGTGAAATTGGAGAAACATAATCCCCTTCCATGGGGACGAAATTGGTTTCTGCTTCCTTGAAATCGAGGGTGGCCGTTCCTAGATCGACCGTGAATTCATGATGGAATCCAAATTGAAAAGGCATGGTTTTCTCGCCTCGATTGGCGATTTTGGCGCGAATGATCAAAACGTCTTCCTCTAATTCGTAGGAGAGTTCCAAATCGTAATCAAAGGGATATAAGCCTTTTCGCTTGGGATCGTCTGGGGAAGAGAAAACAAGCTTTTCCGAAGTCGCCTCTTTTAAATCGAGGTCTTCGTGTTGGAGAAAACCGTTCCTAGGCAACGAATAGGAGGCTTCGTCCAAAACCAAGGGAACGGGTTCTCCGATGACGGGAAAGCAAAGGCGATTCTCGTTTCCTAGGGGAATCAATTCTTTCCCGAAGAGCTTCAATGAAGTCAAAGCGCCTCCGCCAGGGGAGACTTCGGCCTGTAGGAAGGAGTTTTCGATTTTCATTGGGCTTATTTTAGAAACAGGAAAGCGAAAAAGAAAACCCGGAGTTTCCGGGTTACTTCTTATGGATGAATTTATGGCCCTTCTCCAAGGCGTCGGATTCCCATTTCGGGGTCTGGTCTTCTTCAGCTTCCTTAAGGAGTTTCAAATCTTGTTTAGAAAGCGTCAATTTATTGAAGAGGTCGGGACGGTGTTTCTTCGTGAGGAGCAGCGCCTGTTTCCTCCGCCATTTCTCAATCGCGGTGTGGTTGCCGGAATAGAGGATGTCGGGGACGAGCTGCCCTTCGAAATCATAGGGCTCGGTATATTGGGGATACTCCAGGACCCCATTATTGAAGGACTCGTCGGTTAGGGACTCTTTGGTGATCGCGCCGTCTAACAAACGGATGACGGAATCCGCGATGCCCATCGCGGGGATCTCCCCGCCGGTCAGGACGTAATCGCCGATGGAGATCAGCTCATCCACATAGGCGTTAACGCGTTCGTCAATTCCCTCATAATGACCGCAAATCAGAACCAAATCATCTAGTTTTGCATAGGTTTCGGCCGTTTTTTGATCGTAAGTCTTGCCCCTGGGGGAGAGAAGAACGACGTGACTGCTCTCCTTTTTGTTGGCGCGTAAGGCATCAACGATGGGCTGACATTTTTCAATCAGTCCAGCGCCTCCGCCAATCGGCGGGGTGTCGGTGCGCCCATACTTATCCTTGGTGTAATCGCGGATGTTCACGACCTTGATCGTGGCCACCCCTTTGCCAAGGGCGCGTTTGATGATGGAGTTGGTCTGAAACCCTTCGAACATCTCCGGGAACAAGGTGAGGATGGTGATGTTCATAACAAGCCCTCCATTACATGGATCACAAGGGTTTTTGCTTCGATGTTCACATCCTTAACGAATTCGTCAATGAACGGACAATAGAAGCACTTGCCATTCTCCTTTTTGATTCGGAGATTTTTGGTGGGGGCGTAGCTGGTGACTTCAACGACTTCGCCAAGAAGATTTCCTTCCTCGTCCAGGGCTTTGCAGCCCTTTAGGTCGGACAAGCGATAATAGCCTTCTTTCAAGGGGGCATCCTCTTTTTTCAAAGTCAAATCGAAGCCTTGGATGGCAGAAGCCTCTTCGGCCGAATTGAATTCTTTGAACTTCAAGACTAGGGAATCCCCTTTGGCGCGGAACTGGGTAAGCGTCACCTCTTGGGTTTCGAGGGTTTTGGGGTTCTGCAAAAGGAAAACCTTTCCTTTTTTGAACCTCTCTTCCGGGAAATCCGTCAGGGAAAACGCATGGATTTCGCCTTTGAGGCCGAAGATTTTGGCTAGATGGGCTACGGTAATCAGTTCCATATAAAGAAACGGCGGGAATTACTTCCCGTCGTCCTCTTCTTTGTCTTCATCGCTGAAGCTTTCGAACTTCAGGTGGATGTGTTGGTTGGTATCGTCGGCCTTGGTCGCGATCCCAACAACTTCGCGAAGGGCGTTGGCAACGGCGCCGCGTTTGCCGATAAGGCGGGCAGTGTCGTCATCATCGCTGACGATAAGAATGGTCACATCCCTCTTGGTCGAGCCCGGGAGTTCACGGATGAGGATGGCCTCAGGGTTGTGAACGAGCGGATCGATGATGGGATGGAGGATGGCGGCGTAATCCCTTTCCATTACTTCTTACCTTTTTTCTCGGCGTTGTACTTGGCGATGATGCCCTTGCGGGAGAGCATGCCACGGACGGAATCCGAGGGGGTGGCGCCGGCTTTGAGCCACTTCATGGCGAGCTCTTCGTTGATTTCGGCCTTCTCGATGCCCTTGGCGGGATCATAGGTGCCGATTTGCTCGATGATGCGGCCATCGCGGGCCTGGCGGGAATCGGCGGCGACGATGCGGTAGAACGGATCTTTGTGGCGGCCGATGCGGGTCAATCTGATTTTAACGGACATAATGTTTACTCCTTTACCGAGCGATACGATACGTGCCCAGGGATAAGGTGTCAAGCAATTTTGCTTAACGGCAGATAAAAGTTTCTTCCCTCGATTGAAAGAATAAACTTGCCACCCACCTTTATGGTGAGTATTATTCCTCTCGCGTCTAAAAGCGCTACGCAGGCTCCGCTGGCCCTCGTCACGGGCGAATGAACCTGAAAAGAAACCATTAGCTGAAAGGAGCAAGGAATCATGAACAGCAACCTGATCAAAGAAATCAATGCCCGTCAGCTTCGCCAGGATATCCCCGAGTTCTCCTCCGGCGACACCGTCCGCGTGTACGTCCGCATCATCGAGAACAAAAAGGAACGCAACCAGGCCTTCGAAGGCGTTGTCATCATGCGCCGCGGAGGCGGAGTCTCCGAGACCTTCACGGTCCGCAAGATCTCCTCTGGGATCGGTGTCGAGCGCACCTTCCCCGTCAACTCTCCCTCGATCGCCAAGATCGAAGTGCTGAGGCACGGTAAGGTCCGCCGCAACAAGATCACCTACATGCGCAACCTCTCCGGCAAAGCTGCTCGCATCAAGAGCGCCGACTGAGCCGATTAATCTAGAATCAGTGACGAGCCCCGCCCATCGCGGGGCTTTTTCTTTCCTAGCGCGCGTGCGTTATCTTTTTTTGAAGGAAACCCTTATAATAGGGCGGCCCATGAGCGAAGAAGAGAAAGAAGAGCAAAATAAGCTTCACGGCGAACCGCAACCCGAGAAGAAGAAACGGCGCTGGTGGCGCTATGCCATCGACGCGGTGGTGGGGCTTCTTTTGGTTTCCACTTGCCTCGTCTGCGCGAACCTCATTTATATCAATACCACCTATAACGAACCTTTCTTCGTTCGCGGGGTTTCGATGTACCCGATGCTTAATGGCAACGCTAAAGACGCGAATGGGAAGACGATGAACTGGATCAGCCCCGATTTGAAT
>ONGB01000040.1 GCA_900317295.1 uncultured Erysipelotrichaceae bacterium | reverse complement strand
CAAGGACGTCATTGGGCCGGAGAAGGATATCATCGAAGTGAAAAACGCCATTCGCGCATACGAAGAATTAGAAAAGATCGACCCTTATTCCAAAAGGGATTTATTAAGGATCCATGGCATCGTTGGCAAAAACGTCGTCAAGGATTCCGGCCGTTTCAGAACCGGGAACGAAGGAGTGGAGGACGAGAATGGGAATGTCGTCTTCATCGCCCCGCCCCCTCAAATGGTTGATGGTTTGATGAATGATCTTCTTTCCTGGGCGAAAAACAGCAAAGAGACTATCCATCCATTGGTGCTTTCCTCGATTTTCCATTATGAATTCGTTTTCATCCATCCCTTCAGCGACGGGAATGGCCGCATGGCCAGATTCTGGCAAACCGCTTTGCTAGGGCAATGGAACAAAGCGTTCTATTACCTCCCCATCGAGAACCATATCAAGGATCATCAAGAGGATTATTACCAAGCGATCAGCGCCTCCCATATGGAAGGCAAATCCAATCCATTCGTGGTATTTATGTTGAAAATGATCGATTCGTCTTTAGAGGAGTTGATCAAAAACGCTTTCCTCTATTCGTCTCATTCCATATATGGCAAAAAACTATTGTCCCTCATGCCGATTGAGGTTTTTCTAACGACTTATGAGATCATGGATTTGTTGGGGCTCAAAAGCAAAGAAACCCTCAGGAAGCATTACCTTAAACCATTGATCGAAGAGGGGTATGTCATATTGGAATACCCCGATAAGCCCACTAGCAGGAATCAAAGATACAAAAGGGTAAAATAATCCGGGTTCAGCGGCCGAATAGCAACGCTGCCGCGGTTATGTACCAAGCAAGCGAATAAGCCCCATACACAATGCCGAAAACGCCAAAGGCAGCGGCCCAATCGATATACTGCTTACGCTTCATGGCATTGTCCTGCCTTATTTACTATTTCTTTGCCGAATCATGGAGATTCGTATTTTCTCAGTTTCCAAAGCTGAAGCATTAAGAATGCTACCATAAACAAAACCTAAGATATGTTAGAAAGGAATCTTCAAATGGACGAACCATTATTGATCTTGGCCGCATTCAATGGGACCGTTTACGCCTACGAAGACAAGGTCATCATTCGGAGAAAGGGCATTTACGCCATGACCGCGGGGAAAGAAAACGTCATTCCGTATTCGACAATGGTCGGGGTGAAGTTTATGGAAGGAAATTTCATCACAAAAGGCCATATAAAGTTTCTCGTCAAAGGATTCGCCGAAACTAGCTCCGTTTCCTTTGGAAGCGTGTCAGATAGCGACCGCCACGCGGTATTGTTTGGCAAAAAACTAAATGAAGAAGCAAACAAAATGAAAAATTTCGTTGAAACGAAACTATCGCAAGCTTCTTCGGCCACGCCCATCATCCAACAAGCCAGCGCGGCCGATGAATTAAAGAAATTCAAAGAATTGTTAGATGCCGGCGTCATTACCCAAGAAGAATTTGACGCAAAAAAGAAACAGCTGTTGGGAATCTAACAGCCTTGCCCATTATTTCCATAGCCTGCCAGTCTTCGTAATAAAAGATTGGCAGGCTTTTTGCCTCTTCATTTCTAGGCAACTATGGCCTTTCCTACGGAATGGGATTATCATACCCATATGACCACCATTGATCAAATCATCGTCAAATACATCACCGAGAATTTGAATGCCGGCGAATGGCCTTGGGGGAATTTCCTCTGCTGCGTCATTGCTTTGGTCCTATCCGTCGTTTTGTGCGGCGCGATCGGCATCGAAAGGGAACGCCGCGGCCGCACCGCCGGGCTAAGGACCCACCTCCTCGTCGGGGTCGCCTCCTGCATCGTCATGATCATCTCGATCTACGGTTTCCCCGCTGGGGCCTATCCGAACCGTGACCCCGCCAGGCTTGCCGCCCAGGTCATCGCCGGGGTCGGTTTCCTTGGCGCCGGGGCGATCATCTACCGCAGCTCGGGCACCCGTGGCTTAACCACCGCGGCGACGATTTGGATCACCATGGCCATCGGCATCGCCTGCGGCTCGATGAACTTCATCCTCGCCATCGGCGGCACCGGGCTCATCTTGTTGGTCCTGACGCTTTTCCGCAAACTCGAAAACCGCATCAACCACAAAGCCCCGCTCATCATCATGACCGCCAAACCCGATACCCCGATCGCCTCCCGTTTGATGGAAGTGGCGGAGAAATCCGATTGCCGCGTCAGCGAACTCCATATCGAACGCGCCGAAGACGGGACGATCGAAGTCACCTTCCTCGCCGCCGCCAGCGGAGAGAAGTTCGAGCCCCTCGCCTTCATCGCCAAACTCCAAGAGGTCGAAGGCGTCATCACCGCGGATATGCTCAATTCACATAAATCCTGATCCCTATGTGCTTTAAAGCCAAAGACGGCAGCAGAATCGTCGTATCGAGGGCGTATCGCCTTTTGTTCGGCAACTATTTCATCGGGATCTCCCCGAATAAGAAGAACCGCCTTTTGCTGATCGATATCGATAACGAAGGCGGATCGATTTCCTTCACTTTGGAGAATGCCGTCTCCAAAGAAGAAAAGAAACTCGACATCCCCGAGAAGCAATCTCATCATGAAATCCCAGTCGCGATAGGGGAGAAATATACCCTCCGCATCCATGCGGAAAAGGCCATCGGCAGCTACCGCGTGGCTTTCAAGGTTTTGGATTAATCTAGGCTTTTAATATAAGAAAGCAGGCGACCCATACCGTCTTTTACGCGCGATAAAGAGGTCGCGAGGTTGATGCGGACATAGCCTTCCCCGCCTTTGCCATAGGTCGATCCCGGGGTGATCCATAGACCCGTTTTCTTCCTTAGGTCTTCGCAGAAAGCGGCATCGTCTTCGTCATAGGCGGAAACATCCATCCACAAAAGATAGGTCGCCTCGATCGGGGTGATTTTCAGTTTTGTGCCTTTTAGGATGCGCTTGGCTTCTTCGACGTTGGCTCCGATCGCGTCCCGGCATTGGTCAAGCCAATCCAAGGATTCATCCAAGGCGGCGATTGAGACGATATAGGAGAAGACATTGCCTTCCGCCCCTTCGTCACGATTAATCGCGAAGGCGAAGGTCTTCCTGAGTTCGGGATTGGGGATATAGGCCACCGAGGTTTGGATCCCGGCGATATTGAAGGACTTGGTCGGGGCGAGCGCGGTGATCGAATGTTCCGCGCAGGTCATAGAAGCCGAGGCATAGGGGAGATAGGTCTTCCCCGGCAACGTCAAGGGGCCATGGACCTCATCGGAAAGGACGAGGACATCATATCGTTTCGCGAGTTCCCCGATTCTTTCTAGCTCTTCTTTTTTCCAGATGTGCCCAACGGGATTATGCGGGGAGCAGAGAATGAACAAGGATGCGTTTTCTTGGGCGAAAGCTTCTTCCAATCGATCGAAGGGGATGTCATAAGAACCATCTTCGTTCTTGGACAATTCGACACCTAGGACCTCGCGGCCATTGTCTTCGACGATGTGGTAGAAGACCTGATAGACCGGGGTCAATAGGATGACTTTGTCCTTGGGTTTGGAAAAGGTGCGGATGCAGCAAGAAAGCGTTGGGATGATCCCATTGGAATAAACATATTCCTCTTCTTTGCTTTCTAATCCGTACCGTTTCATGAAGTCGACGTAGCTAGGGAAGAAGCGTTTCGGCGGCATCGTGTAGCCGAAAACGGGCTTATCGATGCGTTTCTTTAAAACCTCTTGGATCGGCAAAGCGACCTCATAATCCATATCCGCGACCCACATCGGGAGCTCGGAGGGGAGGCAATCCCATTTATAGCAGTCGGTGCCGAAGCGATCGACGTTCTTCTGGAAGTCGTATTTCATAAGGTGATGATTTCCGTTTTCTTGGGATCAATGCCCGCGTCGGGATCGAGAATCAATTCCCCAATGCCCTTGGCCTTGATGCGTCCGGAGTAGGGGTTCTTCACCGAATCGATGACCGTGGTCACTTCGGCGTCCACGTCCTCGCAATATTCGAAGCAGAGATCGGTATGGTCGAGTTCGCAGTCTTTCAAGGTGATGTGCTTCATGTAGCAGAACCCTTGGTTGGATTCGATATGGCAATGCTCAAAGGTGACGTCTTCGCTGTTCCAGCCGATATATTGACTATAGATGGTGGAGTTTTTCACATTGACGCGTTTGCAGTTCCAGAATGCGTCTTTGGTATGGATGACGCAATTTTCGATTTCGACGTCCTCGCAGGTATCAAAGGCGTAATTGCCATCGATTTCGCAATCGCGGACGATGACTTTTTTCGAGCCGCAGAAGATGTAGGGGGCTCCTTCGATTTTGCAGCGTTCCAAAATGATCTCCTCGCAGGACCAGAAAGTCTCTTCGGCCTTGGTGAGGATACAATCGTGAAGCGTCACTTTCCTGCACCGGCGGAAATTCTTCACCCCGTCGATTTGACAATGCTCTAGGGTCAGGTTTTCGGTATACCAGATCCCCGCCCTTTCGGTTTCGGTGAATTCGCTATCCTTCACGAGGATGTTCTTCGAATACCAAAGGGGATAGCGGAAGCGGAAGGAACAGCGAATTGCTTCGATGTCGCTAGATTCCTTAATCGGGGATTCCCCATCCTCAAAGACGCATTGGACGAAACGGACGTCATGGGAGGCGAACGCGGCGCGCTCTCCCGTCAATATCTGGTTGGTGATTTCTTGCATAGCAAGACTATTGTAGGGATTTCAATAGAAGAAACAACCGATTTGCCCCGTCAAAGGAAAAGACCGCGGTTTCCCGCGGCCTCTTCGTCGAAATCAGTTTAAGCGACGTAATTGAAATCGGTGGTGATGTAGCCTTTTTCCACGTCGCCGCCATCCCAATTGCTATGCCAGCTATCGGGGATTTTCGCGCCGAGGAAATGGAGGGCGAGGGGGTTGCCACTATCTTCGTTGATGCCCGCTAAGCCGCGTTCGCGCACCTCGACGGTGTCGGGGATGATGAGCGATTTGAGCTTTGGGCAATCACGCAGCGGATACCAATAGAAGCTGACCTTCCCGGTGCCGCTAAAGTTTAGCGTCTCCAAATTGTACATATGCTCCATGCAGTAGGAGGAGATTTCCATGTCGACGGTGTTGGTGAAGGTGATTTCCTCTAGATTCGAGGCCAGGCCAAAGCCGGAATACTCCATGATGGCCTCGACGTTACTAGGAACGGTATAGGAAGTCGCGGGCGCGGCGATCGGGTAGGCGACCAGCGTGTAGGTGCCGTAATAGTCGCCGAATAAGACCCCGTCGATGACCGAAGCGATGTTGCCTTCGACGTTATCGTCATTGAGGGCAAAGCCGGTGACGCCCGAGTTGGCATCTAAATCGTAGGTGCCGAAGCTGCCGATGCGGCTAGGCAAGGTCATGATGCCAACGTGTCCAGTGTTCTCGATGGCGCCGGAACCCAAACTAAGTAGCGAGGTTCCGCCGGCTTCGAAGGTGACGGTGGCGCTGCTATTGTCGCGGAAGCAGCTGGTGTGGAGCGCCGTCACGGTGTTCGGGATGGTGATGGAGGCGATGTTGGAGCATCCATCGAAAGCCTGGATGCCGACCGTTTCTAGGCCATGAGGCAAGGATAGCGAGGTGATCGAGGTCTTTTGCTTGAAGGCTTCGCCCATGATCGAAGTGACGGGGAGGCCATCGATTTCCGCGGGAATGTTGACGCTTGCGAGGTCTTCGCCCGAGAAGCCCATGACTTCCGCATAGGTGTCGTGCTTCATGAAGGCTAGACCATTAGAAACCGCGTAAGGATTAGGCGTTTCGACGCATTCCCTCGCGTAATAGATCTTCAGCTGGCTGATCTGGCGTTCGATGGTGTCGACGTTGGTGATGCGGAGATAGCTCGGCTGGCTATATTCGAAGACGAAGGTCTTCTGGAAATTGCCGACATAGGCTTCTTCGCTGCGGTAATAGACGACGTTGTCGCCTTCTTTCCAGCCCCATTCGATGCGGAAGGTGCCCATCATCGTGATGTCCATTTTCGCGATGGAACGGATCGCTCCGATGTTATAAAGCGTCCCGCCGGCTTTGACGTCGAGGTAGCCGGTCTCGTTGAAGAGGCGGTATTTGGTGTCGGTGAAGCCGAAGGCGACGTCGTTGCGGAGCTGATCGGTTTTCAAAGTCGCCGTGCCCGAGCCATATTCGGTATTGGTCGTGAAATCCTCGGCGAGGGCGGAGATGGTGTAGGGGTCGTTATCCGCATGCATCTCGAAGGAGGCTTTCGGGGCGAGGAGGCTAACCGAAGCAACGACAAGGGTCGAGGCTGCGATCGCGCCGAAGAGGAGGGCGATATTTCTTTTTTTCATAGGGTGTCCTTTCTTTTGATTAATAGGAGAAAGCGAAGTTCTGATAGGTCTTCGTCTCGCTTAGGCTATTGGAGAGTTCGAAATAGAGATAGCCGTCGTCGCCGGCTTTTTCGAAATAGAACTCGGTGAAGCTGACGTTGCTATCGGCGGATTCGATCTCGGTCCAAACCCCGGCTACTTTGATGAAGGCCTTCGCTTCTAGGCCGACGTGGTTGATGTAGTTATCGGTGGTAAGGTAGGCATCGATGGGGAACTCGTCTTGGTTCGGCTTGTAACGGAAGAACATCTTCTTTCCCGGGGAGAGTTCGAAACTCACTGGGTTGTCGTAGGGCATTTCGCTGCCCGCGTAGACGCCATCTTCGACCTGGCAGAAGCCATGTTCGTCGAGGGGATGCGTCTTCACTTTGACGGTGATGGTGGCGTTTTCGACGACATAGGAGCCGACGTTGGCCTTGATGTAGCAATAGCCGTCATAGGAACCGGCGGGGAAGGGGGTAGTGAAATCGTAATCGGCGACCACTTTGTCCCCGTTCATGTAATAGGTGGTTAAGTCGGCTGTCTGGAAGCCGGAAAGCTGACGGGTATAGACGTGGCCTTCTTCGGCGGGGAAGCGGAAGAAATAGTCGGTGTTCTTGAAGGGCGAAATCGGGTTGGAAGCCTTGCCGATCTCTAATTCGACCCCGTTAAAATAGCCATCGGCGAAGCAAACCCCGAGCTCATTGAAGTCGTGGTTGCCATAGACGGCGAAGGAGGCGTCTTCCTTCGCATTAGAGGCGGTGATGGCCAAATAGAGGTAATCGTCATCGTTTTCCGTTAATGCGGTGCCATCCAAAGCGACGGAGGAGGGCGCCCCATCTTTCATGACGAAGGCGGCGATTTCGCTTTCTTCGAGTTCGATGAGGTCATGCAAGGTATAAATATGTCCCTCGATCGCGGGGATGCAGTAGAAGGCTTTCGCGCCTTCTTCCATCGCCCCGATGGCAATGCTGGAGGTAAGCGACTTCTCTTCGCCTAGGTATTCGCCTTCGCTCTTGCAGAAGCCATACTCGTCCGCCTCATGCTCCTCGGTCGGATCGAGGATGACTGGCTGGCTATCTTCGTATTCGTTGCCTAAGAAAGTGACCTTCGCGGTCAAGGTGCCAGAACCCGAGGTCGAGCAGGTCGCGGGGGTGACGACGTCGAGGATCATGTCCTCGCGATTGACGGTGATCTCCTCGAAATGAGAGGAATCGCGGGAACATTCAAATCGCGCGGTGGCGTATTGGTAGCCGGCGGTATCCCAGTACCAGATCGGCGGGAGGGAGAAATCATGCTCCCCATAAGCCGAGAGGGCTTCTTCCTTCGTTTCCGAATGTTCTTCGTAGGTGGCGACGTAGACGTTCTTCCCGTCTTCTAGGCACGTCGGGTCGATCGTGGTCTTTTCGATGAGGGCCGGCATATCGACTGATTCGCCATCTTCGGCGCAGACGAGATGGGCTACGGCCGTATAATCCCCGGGCGTCAGATCCCAGATGAAGTTTTCGAAGGCGTATTCGTGGATGTGCTCTTCGCTAGAATCTTCAGAGGACTCCTCGCTTTCTTCGCTTGTTCCTTCCGAACTCTCTTCCGAGGAGTCGATAGAAGAATCCTCCGACGAGGCTACGGACGAGTCCTCGCTGCTTAGGATGGATTCTTCGCTGCTAGAGGGAACGGGGGCCTTCTTGCCGCCGCAGGAGGCGATCAAAGCCCCGGCGGCAAGGCACAGCAATATGCCGAATATAGGTTTATTTTTCATGGAAAAACCTTCCTTTCGCGAATAGTTTAAAACGGACCTAAAAAGCCGTGGGGCTAATCCTTTTTGGCCTCTATACCCAGCAAAGATTGGCCGTTAGTCCTATATGAATTGGGACGAAAGTCGGGCAAAATGTTAAGCATAGGAGGGAAGGGGATCATGGAAAAGAGCATCCGCATTTTGCTTTGCGAGGACCAAGATATCCTCTCCGATGGGCTGAAGAATTCGCTTAGCAAAGAAAAAGACTTAAAGGTTGGGCGCATCGTAAGCGACGCGGAGGATATCCTCCCCGCCTTGCGCGAAGAGACTTTCGATTTGGTCCTAAGCGATATCATCACCGATAACCGCCATAACGTCTTGGATTACCTTCCTTTGATCCGAAGCGAGTTCCCGCGGATGAAGATCGCCCTCATCACCGGCTATCCCGACGTTTCCTTCATGGAAAAGGCGAAGAAGGCGGGGGCCAATTCCTTCATTTACAAAAACGTGCCGATCAAAGAGCTCATCAGCTTGATCCGCAACACGACGCAAGGCTATTCCATCTACCCGGCCCCGGAAAGGACGCAGGCGGAGATCCTTTCTTCCCTCACGCCCGCGGAGATGGGGGTGCTGCGCCTATTCTGCGCCGGGCGCGACCGCAAAGAGATCGCCGAATCGCTTAATATTTCGGTGAGCTCGGTGAAGAACCATATTTCCTCTATCTTGGAAAAGACGGGCTTCCCGACGTTAGTGAAACTAGGCATCTATGTGGTGAAGGAAGGGCTGATCCTTCCGGAATGAGATGAATTCAAAGAAGACGAAAATCCTTCTTTTGGCCGCGTTTTCTTTCCTTTTCGTCCTCTTTTTTGTTCTTGCTTTGGTTTTCCCGGCTGGCTATATCCGCGGCGGGGATTATGAATATGGGCTCACCTTTTTCCTCTGCTTCCTTTTGTTAGGCTGGGGCGGGAGCATGATCTACCGCGTTCAATTCGAGAAGCGCCGGGCCTATATCGTCGCGTTGATCCTTTCCTTCTTCTTTTGGATCGTCCTTCGCTTCGTCAAATGGCTTCCCAATATCCATTACCTAAGCCTTTATGCCGATTATCTATATTATTTCCCGATGCTCTCCGTCCCCATCGTCTTCTTGCTACTGACGATGGATACCTTCTTCCCCTCTTTCAAAGGAAAAAAGGTTTTGCTATGGGTTTTGCTTGCCATCGCTATCGCCTTTTTCGCTTTGGTGCTTACCAATCCGCTTCATTTCCTCGTCTATTCGAATTACCGTTTCTCCCATGGCGATGACCCGCGGATAGAAATCATCCGAAGCGATTATGGCCCCTTGCATTACGCGGCTTTGGGCTACGTCGGATTGCTAAGCCTATCTTCTATCGCCCTTTTCTTCCTTGGAGGAAGGAAGCAGGTCTCCTTGCCGCAGGGGCTTATCGTCAGCGGGGTTTTCTCTTTGCTGCTTGCTTACGTCGTTTTATATACCCTTGGGCTATTCTCCCGCCTCCCGATCCTTAGGGATTTCGCCTTATGCGTCACCTTGTTATTGACCCTTCTATTAGAGGCGCTTTTGGATACGGGGCTTATCCAAAATAATGGCAGGTACGCCCACAATTTCGAAAAAGCCGCCATCGGGCTAGGCATCTATGACGAAACGGGGAAACTATCTTACCGCACCTCGACCTTCCTCCCCGAGGGCGAGCATATCAAATCGACTTCCCGCCCGCTTGGGGATTATCGCTTGCAGATCAACGAAGACCTTTCCGAAATCGCCAGACTCAACCAAAGCGTCAAAAAGGAAAGCGAGGAGATCGACGCGACCAATCGCCGCATCGCCAAGCTCATCGAGATCGAGAAAGAGGAAGCCTCCCTCCGATATCGCATCGCTTTGACGCAGGAAATCGAAGGGGCCATCGCTTTAACGAAGCAAGAGATCCTTTCTCTTTCCCTCACCCTTCCAGATGAACTTGACGAAGCATCGCGGAAGACCCTCCGCTACATCGAGATGCTGCTCGGCTATATGAAGCAGAAATGCATGCTGCTGCTTGGGGTGAAAGAAAAAGGAAGGCTTAACTATGAGCAGGCCAGCCTTTTATGCCGCGTCATCTCCGGGGACATCAAAGCCGCGGGATATGAAGAAATCGCCATCCATCTGCTTCCTTGCGACTCGATCGATATCGCCTTTTTGACCAAGGTCCACGATTTCCTCCATCGCCTAGCCAAGGAATATGCCTTCTCCGGCGCCTCGATTTTTGCCACGATCGATGGGGAGGCGCGCTCTTGCACGGCCCGCCTTTCCGGGGTGGCCGCCCCAAAAGAAGGAAAGGGGGAATGGGAAAAGGCGCGCATCAGCGGCGACGAAGACGGGATATCCCTCGTCTATCAGGAGGGCGGCCATGATTGAGGTGTGGGCGCTTCCGGCGTCATTAAGGATCGTCTTGCTCGTTTTCTCGATGCTTTCCTGCGCCTTTTTGCTTTTCGCTTCCTTGCGCCTGCTTTTCGTTAGGCGTCATCCCTATAAGATCGCCTATTACGGGTCGCTTCTTTTGACGTTGTTGCTTGCTTCCGTCGCGCGGACGCCGATCCTAAAAGGGCTTGATCCGACTTTATGCGACTACCTAAGCCTATTGGCGGCGATCCCTTTCGCGTTCGGGGTTTTCCTTTTCATCAATGAACGCGATTACGGCCTGATCCTCGATGGGGTTTTCCTTCTTTCTAATGTCAGCCTCCTCTCTGTTTTGCCTTATTACGCCTACGTCTCCTCCGCCTTGCTTGGCTTAATCGTCATTCGAAGCGTCCTTCTTTTCTTCTCCGCGATGGAAGAAAGCGAACGCCACCCCGGCCGGATGGCCATCAAAAAGGGCCTGGACGGCTTAAGCGAAGGGGTGATGTTTGCCAACCTCTTCCATCAGATCACCTATTTGAACAAGGCGATGGAAGACGCGCTTGGGGAACTGGGGATTTCCTCCCACGCGAAGGCGGACATGATCTATATCGCCCTGCTTAAGAAAGCGACCCGGGTCTTATCGCCCCGTGACTTCATCATTGCCTCAAAGGGGAAGGCAAAACGTTTCCTCGTGGAGAAAGGAAGCGCGGAGATCGTTTGCTTCGAATCGAGCAAGGAAGAGGAGCTGCTCGCGTTAGAAGAAGAAAAGCGCGCGGAACTATCCTTGCTTAACGCCGATTTGAATGCTCAGCTCGATAATGTCGCAGAGATGCAAAAGGAAAAAGAATTATTGGCGGTGAAGGGCTATATCCACGATTCCCTCGCCCAAAAGCTATCGATCCTCCATATGTTCCTCCTCGCCAGCGAGAATAATGACCTCCGCCCGATCAAGGCGATGCTTTCCGAATTCGAACTCGCCGCGAAAGAAGAAGAGGACGATCTTCCTTATTTGGCCAATCTCCTAAGGGAAGTGGGGGTGGAATTGACCTGGGATGGGGAATTCCCCATAGAAGAAAAGGCAAGAAGGCTATATATAAAAACGATCAAGGAATGCGCGTCTAACGCGATCCGCCACGGCGAAGCCAAGCATATCAAGGCCGAGATCAAGGAACATCGCTTATCCGTCCATAACGATGGGGCGATACCTGAGGATATCACCTATGGCAACGGGCTTAACGGCATCGAGATCGAAGCCGAGCATCTTGGCTACGCTTTGCGCGTCGAAAAGACGGGCGGGCTCACCCTAATTCTAGAAAAAGAGGGCTAAGAGGGTGAAACGACTTTATTGAAGGACAGGCGTTTTTCCATTAAAATCTCAAAGATAAGGAGCCAAAAACCATGAGCGAATTCACCGTTTCCTTCTCCTACCCCGATGGCCACGTCGCCGAGCTCGAAGAAACCTTTTCCACCCTCGAGAAAGCCAAAGAGGCCGCTGAGAACATGCTCAACCAAGTCCGCATCACCGAATCCCTGAAAAAGACCGGGGTCGGTTCCCGCCGCGGCAAACCGTTCTACTTCATTTACGAGATCGGCGATATGCGCGAGCTCGTCTACGAAAGCGAACATTGAGTCTAGCTTAATAGGACAGCCGGCCCCGCCGGCTTTTCTTTTTGCCTGGCTCCTTCGTATAATTAGAATATGGAAAACGGGCTAATTCCCGCGCAAAACGGGGCGAAAAGCAAAGCTTCGATCGCCAAGGCTTTCGCGATTATCGCCTTTTGTTTGGTCATGGCCGCCCTCACCGGGGCAATCGTCTGCGACATCGCCGTCGTGGGAAAGGCGATCTTCATGTTCTTCGCGGCCGTCCTCCTTTCCGCGTTCGCCTTCATCATCGCGTTCGTCCTCTTTATTCTCAGCTGCATGCTCATCTTCGGCGTCTATCTCCTTGATACCTATGGGTTCTGGCCGTTGACGTTCGCCGCGAATTTCTTCGGCGAGATCATGAAGGACGCGGTGATCACCGACCAAGCCCGTTCGATCTTCATCGCCGTCCGTTTGCTTTGTTTGATCCTATGCGTATTGGCCTTCATCTTCGCCATTGTCGCGCTTTCTAGCAGAAGGAGGGCGAAGAAGGCCGGTCTTAAAGATAAACAAAAACTCACCACCTCCTTTGGCATCATCTCGCTACTTCTCTCCGTCTTTGGGGTTTTCGCCTCATTGATCATGTTGCTCATCTTCTCGATTCGATAAGATATGCCCATGAAGAATCGCCTAGTCGTCCTTTTCTATGCCGTCCTCGCCGGGGCGGCCATCGCCTTCGGAGGGTTGCTGTTTTTATTATCCAAAGCCTTCATCCCCGCGGATTCCCCCGTGCCCTCCCAACTCATCGGGGCGCTGCTTTTCCCCGTTGGGCTCCTATTGGTCTGTTATTTCAAAATGAATCTTTATACGGGAAAGATCGGCATGGCTTTCCGCAACAAGAAGCTTGATAAGAAAGGACTCAATGTCTTCGAATGGCTTTTCTGGATTCTTTTGGGAAATGCGATCGGGGCCTTCGCAATCGGCTTGATCGTCTTTGCCTTCACCCAAATCGATGTGAATTCCGCCTTCTCTTTGGCGGTCTTCTCCGCCGGGGAGGCCCGCGCGGCGCCTTTGGAGGGCATGCCGATCTTCGAAATGTCCTATAAGAGCATCCTCTGCGGGGCGCTCGTCTACGCGGCGATCTATTTCTTCAATCGCCTCGACGCCCATTTTGGGAAGGTCATCGGCGTGATCATCCCCATCGCCTTCTTCGTCTATTGCGGCTTCCAGCACTGCGTCGCCAATATGTTCTATATCGCCGCCGGGGGAGCCTGGGGGCTATCTTCTTTCGTTCATCTGCTCATCTGCATCCTCGGCAATTCCTTAGGCGCGCTCGCTTTAGATCTCTTCGTCAAATACGAATAGCCACTTTCCCTTGCGAGGGATAAACTTAACCCATGAAATCCCGCCTTCTT
>ONGB01000033.1 GCA_900317295.1 uncultured Erysipelotrichaceae bacterium | reverse complement strand
TGCCCTGCTTCCCATCTTCATGATAGAAATCCTGCAGCTTATCGAGTTCCATTCTCTTCGCATAGAAGGTAACGATTTCTTTGGAATCCATCTCCCTTTCTTCCGCGCGAAGATAGGCTTCAGAAAGCTGGCTCTTTTCCTTGGCCTCTTCGATATCCCCACACCGGCTATAGGCGCGGATGGCCTCGCGGTAATTGCCCGCTTCGAAACGCCGATCGCCTTCTTTGACCCAGTGAAGCGGATCGATATTCCCTTTGAAGTAGGACTTCAGATCGGCGGTATCGGCGAAATGGTTCAATCCGGAGAGGATTCGTTCATCGATTAGCTTCGACGGGGCGGATTCAAAGACGACGATGCGGTTCTTCGCCCTGGTTAAAGCGACATAGAAGCGATTGAACAACATGCGGTGAAGCGTTGATTTTTTCCCTGCTTTTTCATCGCCTAGCATCGCATCGAACACTTCTTTGCTGGAAGTGAAGAAATCCACGAGGATGACGCTGTCCCATTCTCTGCCTTTGGCTTGCTCAACCGATAGAAAGGAATGGGTGACATAGCCTTCCCCAAGCTTTTTATATTTCGCGATGGCTTTGTCCCTCGCCACGGCGGAGGGGAAGATGAATACCGCGTCTTTGGCAGAGGTGGAGACCAAGGTGACCAGGTTTCCGAAGTCTTTCTGTGAACGGACCAAGGTGACGAAAACATCTTCGTTATCCTCACGTTTGGAGACTTCGGGCTTCTGCTCTTCCCTCAATCCGCGGCTTCCGATGGACTCGCGGGTGATGTCCTTCATTTGATTGATATAGCGGACGAGGTTCGGCCCAGAGCGGTAAGAATCGTTAAGATCGCTCGTATAGAGGGTGGCGTCCTTGAAGAAGCGACGCACCAAATTCCTCGCCCTGCCCAGTTCGAAAATCGTTGGGTTGATGGCCTGGTTATCGTCCCCATAAATGTAAAGTTGGAGGGGGCGTGTAGGCTTTAATAGGGAAAGGATGGCCAAGAATTGGATTTCCGTAAGGTCTTGGTATTCATCGATCACGATGGCATCGAATTGCCGTAATCTCTCTTGATCGGCCAGGATGCGGCGCGCCAAACGGTTATCGGTGGTCTTACCGATTTCTTTAAGATGTTTTTGATAGGCAAAGGCGATTTGATAAATCAGTTTCTTCCCTTCTAAATCGAATCCTTCTTCCCCGGAAACCGCGGAGAGGAACTCCTCTTCGCTTAGGATGTCTTCTTTGCCTTCGGGGGAATCGGCGTTGCCTTCTAAGACCCCGCGATAGAACACATAGGCGACGAGGAATTGGTCTTCCCTGCCTCCTCCAAGAAGGCTTAAGCGGTTTCTAATCGACGAATTGCGATCGACGAATTGGTCAAACCAGGTTCGGAAATGGCGCTTGTCCTCCATCTCGTTGGCGCTTTCATCGCCAAATAGATAACGGACTAGATCGCGGAAGGTCATCGTCATGACCGATTCGGCGCCTAGTTCTACAAACTTTTTCGCGGCGAAATTGCATAGCTCTCTTTCGTAGGTAAGATAGAGGACTTTCTGATTGTCCTTGCCTATCTCCAAAGTGCCAAGAAGCGATAGCAGAGTCTTTCCCGTGCCGGCGGAGCCAACATAGGCGTGAGGCAACTTAAGCCGCCCTTCTTCCAATAATTTGAACTGCGAAACGGAAGGATAAGCCAAGAGGTCGCTTTCTTCCTCCTCTTCTATCGGAAGGAGGATCTGATGCAAAATCATCGAGGATTTCGCGGTGTTTTTCTTTAATGTCCTCTCGATGGAGCGGGCGATTTCCCCCTGGTTATCGTGCTCATCGTCATCGGTAAGATAGAGCAGGATGATGTCATCGTCTTTAAATTGTCTTCCCACGTCATCGTAACCGCGGAGATAGAAGACACGCGCGCCATCATATTGTTTGGAAGAACCGAAGCGGAATTTATGGATGTGATAGGAGCGGTCATGTTTGAAGGTTTTGCTATCCTTCGCCTTGAAGTAGTTATCTAGCGTCTCTTTCTCATCGAGGATGAGTTCCTGGTAGAGTTCTTCCAAATCCTTTTTGGCGCCTTCGTGGTATTTGTTCTCGAACTTCTCCGCGCAGTTTTGGAAGCGCCGCGTGACGAAAACCCTTCTTTGAGGCGTTCGTTTGACTTTTTTGACGGGGATTTCCTCTTCGATTCTTTCCTCCGCCGTTTCTTCGACTTCAATCGGCGTTTCCCGGATGACGGGCTTCTCCTCTTTGGGAGCTTCGCACCGAGTCAAGATTTCTTCAAAGGAAAGCGAAGGGTGCTCGATGCTCATACCAATAGAAGAGAAGGCATAGATCTGCGGGGATTCATGATTGGATAGCACGATGCATTTATAAGGATCTTCGCGATAGGAAAGCAGGAATAGTTCCACGCGGTCATAAGCGTCGAATGCCGCGGCCAAAATCCGCCAATCCTCCGGATGGAAATTCTTCAAAAACCCATACACGGGGTCGTTCTTTTCCGGGATTTCCGGCACGAAAACCATCCGCGGAGATAGGGTGGGCCGAGCAATATTGAGCAAGGTTTCATCCAAGCCTTTGAATTTCACTCTCGCCTTGGGGTTAGTGGGATCATTCACCAAAATAAGGGAGGAAATCGACGCCCTGCTCCGACGGAAGGAAAAATAGGAACCCGCTATCCAATGGTTGCTGGGCTCGACGATGATTTTCTTCGGCTTGGCCCCGCCGGTTTGAAAGGGGATGTTCTGCAGGGTCGGGGCTTGGTAAGGCTTGTTTTCCTCTAAGGGTTTTCTCACCAAAGTCGGTTTATTCTCGGGAATCTTCTTTTCCTGCTTAGAGTTGGGCGAGCTCAAAATCTTTCCGGGTTTTTTCTTGGAATTTCCTTGGAAGGTCGCTTGGAAAGAAGAAAGATCGATCGGCCCCACTTCCTCTTCTTCCTTTTCGGGTTGCAAGCTTTTCGCGACGCCGAGGTTGCGGATGGTCTTTTTGGAGTTAGAGACGAACCCGGTGCGGATCCGTTCGTTGATTTCTTCTTGGTCGACTTCTTCTTCCTCTTCGGGAATCTCTTGCTTCGCATAGCCAAGATTCACCGGGGTTTTCTTAATCGAGGCCCCGCTTTCGGGGGTGATGCCGCGTTTACGGAGGAATTCGCTTCCGAGAATGTTCCGATCTTCATCAGGATCATAAACCGCGAAATTCCCATAGATCGCGAAGACGATCTGAAAGCCGCGGCCATCGATGACGAAGGCGTAATCAGGACGACTGCGATGGACGATGAGAAAATTCTTGATGCCGACGCTTTTGACGATTTCCCCAACTAGAAGCCAATCTTCGGAACGGAAATGTTCCCTGGCGTCTAATTCAAAGGCATCAGGTTCTCCGGAGAAAGGGAAGACCTGGCATTTGGGGTGGAAGAAAAGCGCGCTCAAACCTTTGAGGGAACGTTCTAGGTATTGTTGGTCTTCTAAAGTGTATTTGCTACCGTCGAATAATGCTAACAGCTCATCTTGATCTTCTTTCGCCCGATAGCAAAACACCGTCTCCGGCGATGGGCGCATGGAAACCTCCTTTCGTCCTCAAAACACTTTTCTATTTTACCCCAAAATCGAAAAACCGTTAGACCTTGCGGTAATATATTTCATATGCTGAAGATTTCGTTGGGGAAAACGCAAGACCTAGATCGTCTTGCTAAGCTGGAAAACGACTGCATGTCCCGCTTCTTTTTGGAAGAAGACCTCCCAAAACCCTATCCGATCGCGGACGCTTTGGAGGATAAGAAGATCCGCCTAATTGAGGAAAGGGGAAGCCTTTTGGCTTTTCTATCCCTGGGCCATGATCTAAGAAAGACGCTATTTCCCGAAGCGAAAACCTCGCGGCCTTTTTACGATTTCCTAGAGGTCCTGGGGAATCCTTCCTCCCCCGCTTCCGTCATCGAATGCTTCGCCTATGATTTGGATTATGGTCCGGGTGGTTTATCGGAACTTTTCAAAGACGAGGAAAGGAACCGCAAGGGCGATGATTTCTTCTTGCTTTTGTCCAAAGAAATGAAATCCCTTTTGCCCATTTGGGCGGAACTGGGTTTCCAAAACCTTGGGCGTGAATGGAAAGAGGGGGAAGATAACCCCTACTTGCTCTATAAACCTTTTATTCCTTCCGGACTATGCCGGAATATCGGTTGGTGATTACGCGAATTGCGCGCGATATAGGGCGGCGAATCGGCCGTCTTTTTCCATCAGTTCGCGGAAATTGCCCTGCTCCATGATCTTGCCTTGATCCATGACGAGGATCAAATCCGCGTCTTTGATCGTGGAGAGGCGATGGGCGACGACAATGGAGGTCTTCCCCTTCATCAATTCGTCGAAGGCCTTGGATAAAGCAAGCTCAGTGCGCAAGTCGATATTGGAGGTCGCTTCGTCTAGCAAAACGATCTCCGGCTCCGCCAAGATGATCCGCGCGACGCAGAGGAGCTGTTTCTGCCCCATCGATAATCCAAAGGCGTTGGAGACAACCGTGTCATAACCTTGCGCCAATAAACGGATGAATTCGTCGGCGTGGGCTTTCTTCGCCGCCTCCACCACTTCCTCGAAGGTGGCGTCCGGTTTAGCGAAGGCGATGTTGTCGCGGATGCTGGCTCGCGATAGCCAGGTATCCTGCAAAACCATGCCCATATGGGAACGGAGTTCTTTCTTTGGGATATCCAAAGTGGAGGTGCCATTCATGTAGAACGCGCCCTGCTGCGGATCATAGAAGCGCATCAAAAGATTGATGATCGTCGTCTTCCCGCATCCCGTTGTGCCGACGAGGGCGATCTTGTGGCCTTTATAGATATCCAGCGAGAAGTCGGAGATGATTTGGCGTTTCCCGTCATAAGAGAAATGCAATCCCTTGGCCTCTAAGCTATCAACGGTTCCCTGCAAAGAGGAAGTTCCTTCATCGATGTCTTTCGGCGTCTCCATCGTTTCCTTGATGCGGCCGAGAGAAGCATCCGCGTTCATGATGTCGCCCATCGCGTCGGCCACTTCGTTGAACGGAGTCATGTATTGATAAGAATAGGTCAGGAAGCCCGAAAGCCCGCCGACGGTGAGGGTGACACCGAGCCAAGCGGGTTGTTGCAGCAGCAAGAAAGCGCCGAAGATGATGACGGCCGCGTAGATGGTGTTATTAACCAAGCGGGTGGACGGGTTGATTGCAGAAGCCGCGGCGGCCGCTTTGAAATAAGCGTCCTTCGCTTCGAGGTTTTTCTGCGCAAATCCCGCCTCTTTTTGCTTTTCTAGCCCATAAGATTGCAAACATTCAAGATTGGTAATCGATTCTAGCGAGAAGGCTGAAAGCTCGCCATATTTAGCGCTTTGTTCCCGGAAATAACGGGCGTTATGTCCGGAGATGAAACGAGAGACTAACACGGAAATCGGGGTCAGCAAGACGACCAGGAGCGCCATCGCCCAGTTCAAGTAGCACATGAATCCAAGGGTGATGAGGATTTGAACTACGCCTTCATAAATCGCACCCGCCCCAAGGATCAACCCGTTTTGGACGTTTTCGATATCCGCGGTGAGGCGGAGGAGGATGTCGCCGTGGCGATGGCTATCCAAATAGGAAAGCGGGACGCGGTTGATCGCGACGAATAAATCATCGCGCATCCGCTTGACGATCCTTTGTCCCAAAGCGGAGACGGCGTAATCGAAAAGGTAACGGAACGCCACGCCGAGGATCAATAACCCGGCGATGAGGAAGAGGTAGATCTCCATCTTCTTTAGGTCAATCTCCACCCCCGCGGAAGAAGCGGAGACGATGAGGTCGATAGCTCGCGAAGTCATAAAGGGGACCGCCATCTTGGAGAAGACGGAAAGCAAGGCGAAAAGGAAAGAGGCAATCAATAGGCCCTTGGACCCTTTCAGGTAGTTTTTCAGATAGGAAATGTTCTTCATCTGGCATCCACCTGCGCTTCGTAAATCTCGCGGTATATCGGGCAGGACTTCAAAAGGCTTTCATGTTTCCCAACCCCCACCACTTTTCCTTGGTCCAACACGTAAATCCGGTCGCAGGAGGCGATGGAAGTCGCGCGCTGAGAGACGATAACCGTCGTCAGATTGGGGCGCTTCGCGATGTTTTCCCGCACGGTTTTGTCGCTTTTGTAATCAAGGGCGCTCGTGGCATCATCCAAGAAAAGGATCGGACGGGCGGAAAGCAAAGCCCTGGCGATCAATAGGCGTTGGCGTTGTCCGCCGGATAGGTTCTGCCCGTTTTCTTCGATAGGATGATCAAGCCCATCGGCATAATGGGAGAAATATTCGTCGCATAGGGCGTCCTTGCTAGCTTTCGCGATTTCTTCTTCGCTTACGCCTTCGCGTCCAAGGAGAAGGTTATCCCGGAGCGTCCCGCGGAAGACTTGAGGTTTTTGGGAGACGGTGGCGATCTGGCCGCGGAGCAATCCTAGATCAAACTCCTTGATGGGCAAACCATGGAAAAGCACTTCCCCTTCATTCGCGTCCATGAAGCGGCTAAGTAGGGACAGCAATACGCTTTTTCCGGAGCCGGTTCCGCCGATGACGCCGACGGTCTCGCCTTCCTTCACAACAAAATCCACGCGGGAAAGCGCGGGGTTTTCGCCACCAAAGGACAGGGTAGCCCCCTTCAGTTCAAACACCGGAGCAGTGGCATCGGCCTTCTCCAAATCAGAGATCGGGCCAGAAACGATTTCCGGTTCGATGCGGAAGAATGCATCGATGCGTTTCTTCGAAGCAAAAGCTTTGGAAAGGGAGGTCACCAAACGGGTGAACATGATGAGGGCGGTCAATGATTGCGTTAAGAAGGAAACGATGGCGACAATCGAGCCAACGGATAAACCCGTGGTCGGCAAAGCGAAGGAACCAAAATAAAGCAACAGGATGATGGCGATGTTGATGAAGGCGAAGGTCAACGGGTTGATGAGGGCGTTGATGCGCGCGACTTTCATCCCCTGCTTACGATAGGCTTCGCTTTGGCTTTGGAATTCGGCGATCTCGACATTTTCTTTATTGAAAGCACGCACAACGCGCGCGCCCACGATGCCGTCTTCTCCCAAACCGGAGATACGGTCGAGCCCGTTTTGCAGAACGTCATATTGGCGCGGGGTGGCGCGCAAGATGATGAAGGCGACCAAGGCGCATAGCGTAAGCGCCCCAAGAACGGCAAAGCCGGCATAGACGTTCACGATGAAGGAAGCGACGATCGAACCTAAGACCAAAAAAGGCGCGCGGATGAGCAAACGCATGAACATCTGCACCCCGACCGTGACCGCGGGGGCGTCATTGGAAACGAGATTGAGCGCCTTGCCGCGCCCATAGTCCTCAATCTGCTTTGGAGAGCAGGAAAGGATTTGCGAATATAAGCCGTTCCTTAACGCGAAGGAGTATTTCGCGGTGACGTGGCTCGTCGTGAGCTGCGTGACCATCGTCGCGAGGAACCCAAAGACGGAAAAGCCAAAGATGAGGGCACAGTAACCGAAGATGAATTTCTCGTCGCGGTAATGGGCGCCGCCTTCGGTCAGTCCATCATCGATGATGAAACGGACGATGAAGGGGATCAATAACTCGAAAACGCATTCGATGATTTTGAATCCAGGCGCGAAAAACACCAAAAAACGATGGGGTTTTAGATAGGAAAGCGCGGTTTTCTTGACCGGGAGGTCAGTTTCCTTTCCCCTCATTCTTCTTACCTTTGCCGCGGGCTTTGGTTTCGCCTTTGCTGCGGATTTTCTTCTCTAATTTTGCCTTCACTTCTTCGGGATTAGCCTTGAAACGGAGTTCCCCGACGGGGGAAGAGGACCCATCCATCGGATTGACGTGCTCAAAACGCCAGGTATCTCCATCGGGGGAGACGATGCGTTCGAAGACGTTTTCCTTTCCGAGGTTGAAGGAAGCGACGTCGGTGAAATGCCAATGGACCTTCTGAGGGCAGAAGGCGCAGAAAAGATCGGCGACGTCGATGATGAGGGGCGGGATCGCGAAATTGATGGAGAAATGGAGTTCCCCGGATTCTTCGTCATAGGATTCCAAGTCGAAGGCCTTCGGCGAATAGCCGTCTTGCTGATCACAGAAGGAATCGTAGAACGTGTCTTGATCAAAAACCGGGGTTTCGGCGAAGTAGCCAAGCTTCGACGCGAGCTTTCCTACCAAACGATCAAGGCGCGCATAGTCTTTGTTCTTCTTGAGGTCTTGATGATCGGGGGCGAGCGCCGCGGCGGCCAAACGGGCCACAAGATAATAACGGAGGGCGGAGAACATATCGGAATTGACCCCGACGCCATGCTCATAGCATTTCCCCATTTGCTCCGCGTAGTCACGGATCAGATCGCAGTCTTTCTCCTTGCCCGTGGTGCAGAAGGCATAAAGGGCTTCGGGGTAAGCGGAATTAAGCAAATCGAAGGCGAAACGCGCATCTTTTTCCACGGCGATGCCCTCGAAATAGCAAGTGGAAAGATAATAGACGCCGCGTAGCGATCCCAAAGCGGCCGCCTTGGAGAAGCATTCATAGGCAGACCACTCGGTGGACCTATCCGAGGATTTGAGATTCAGCCAGATCGTGCCCCGGGCGCATAAAGCGTCGGTATTGGAGGCGAGGGCGGGGGAACTATAGTAGGCCAAGGCGGTCTGGAGGTCGGGTTTGACAAATTCGTCGCCCACGGCAAACAAATCGCCCAAAACCAAGGCGGCGCGTTCATCGCCGTCTTCGGCGAGGATGCCTAGATACCGAAGGAATAACGCCTCAGTCTTCGCCTTATGGACGATCTTCCCAGTCGCGTAACGGTCCACATAAGTCCGCGCGGCTTCCGGATGGGTCTCCATGTAATCATCGCCATAGAGGGTTTGGCTCATCTCTTTGAGCAAAGATCTGGTCAAAGGGACGCCAGAGGCATCGCCGATGACGGCGTCCATGCCGCATTCGGGGCAAAGGGCGCTGGTGCCGCGGCGATCGCTTACCCAATCATGGACGGCTTTCGCATCGAATTCGTGACGGCAGAAAAAGCAACCGCACCGCTTGGAGCGGAGGATTTCGATCTCATTGTCGGCGGCGTGCTTGGCGTATTCGGAGAAACGGGTTTTATCAGGTGAGGAAGTCATCGTGGGTTAGTGTAACACACTAAAAGGGGAAGAGTGGTAGCAATGCGCCATTTTTCGATATATGGAAGAAAAAGAAGGAAAACACTATCATTACAAAGACACGGAGGAACGCATATGAAGATTCTCTTGGATATCCTCGGAGGGGATAAGGCCCCCGCCGAACCGTTATTGGCCGCCCATCGCGCCCTATCGGAAGATAAAGAACTTGAATTGGTCCTCGCCGGGAAAAAAGAAGAGATCGAGGAATTCTTCAAGGATAAGCCGGAAGAATTCGCCCGCGTTGAGATCCTCGAAGCGAAGGAAGCCGTCCTCAATACCGACCATCCCGCCACTTTCCTAAAGCAAAAACCGGAAAGCTCCCTCGCCGTCGCCTTCTCCGCGATGCGCCACCGCGATGATATCGATGGCCTAGTCTCCGCGGGGCCGACCGGGGCATTGCTCACCGGGGCCGTCTTATCCTTAGGCCGCATAGCCGGGGTCAAGCGCCCCGCGCTTATGACCACGCTCCCCGGCGGAGGAAAGATCCTCGATTCCGGCGCGAATATGGATTGCAAACCCGAGTATTTGGTCCAATTCGCCCAGATGGCGGACGTCTATTTCCAAGCCATCAACGATAAGAAACCGCGCATCGGTTTGCTCTCCGTCGGCAAAGAAGAGGGGAAAGGCAACGAATTGACCAAAGAAACCTACGCCCTTCTTAAAGAAGAAAAGAGCCTCAACTTTGTTGGGAATGTCGAAGGAGATACCGCCTTCGAAGATGTCTGCGACGTCGTGGTCGCCGATGGGTTCGCCGGCAACGTCTTCATCAAAGCCGCCGAAGGCGGAGCCCTCTATGCCACCGGGCTATTCAAAAAGGCGATGAAGCGCAACATCTTCGCTAAACTCGGCGCCCTCTTTCAAATGAAAGGCTTAAAGGAAGCCAAGGCCGAGTTCTCCAAAGTCGTCGATGCCTGCGCGCCGTTACTAGGCTGCCGGAAGCTCGTCTTGAAGTGCCACGGCAAAGCTAATGCCCTACCGCTATATAACTCCATCTGCGAGGCGAAGAGGCTCACCGAAATGCGGATGATCGAGCGGATCGCCGAAGCGGTCAAAATCCATGAAAACCCCGGTAATTCCCCAGCGGAATAAGAAAAACGAGCCCAAATCGGGCTCGCTTTTTTTCTTGCTGGCGGAGGAAGAGGGGATCGAACCCTCGCGGGCCTTGCGACCCCTAACGGTTTAGCAAACCGTCCCCTTAACCACTTGGGTATTCCTCCGGGCGGTGAATAATATAAAACAAATAGGACCTCGCCTCAACAAAAAAGAGGCTCGGGAACCGAACCTCCATTTTCTTTAATAGGCTTTCGCGAAATAGGCGATGACCTTAGCTTCTTTCCCGGAGACGGGGCAGACCGTTCCCGCGGGCGCGTCCTTATAGATGCAACGCGCGGTGCCCCCGTTGGTATAGGCCTTGATCTTGTCTTCGGATTCCGGGGTTCCGTCATAGGCCATGCGAACGTATCCGCCTTTGTCGAGGGCGGATTTAAGCTCGTCCAAATCCTTGACGTCGACGATCTGGGAATCGAGGAAGGCTTTGGCCTTCTGATACATCTCTTCCTGGATCGCTTCGAGGAGGGCGGGGATTTCTTCTTCGATCGCGGCGATGCTGCCGGTGAGCTTCTCCCCGTTATAGCGCTTCGCCAAAGTAACTTTGCCTTCGGCAAGGTCGCGCGGGCCGAGCTCTAGGCGGAGGGGGACGCCCTTCATCTCCCATTCGGCGAATTTCCAGCCCGGGGTCTTGTCGGAGGCGTCGACTTTCACGCGGACGCCGAGGGCCTTGAGCTTGGCTTCGATCTCGCGGCAGGCCGGGAGGATGGTCGGGTCTTGCTGACGGATCGGGACGATGACGACTTGGGTCGGGGCGACGCGGGGCGGCAAAACGAGGCCGTTATCGTCGCCATGGACCATGATCACTGCGCCGATGAGGCGGGTGGAGACGCCCCAAGAGGTCTGATGGGGAGCGTGGAGTTTGTTGTCGTGGCCGAGATATTGGATGCCAAAGGCTTCGGCAAAGCCGGTGCCAAGGTAATGCGTAGTGCCGGATTGCAAGGCCTTGCCATCGTGCATCAAGGCTTCGATGGTGTAGGTGTCGATCGCCCCGGCGAATTTCTCATGCTCGGTCTTTCTTCCTTTAAGGAAGGGGATGGCCAAAAGGTCGCGGCCGATCGAGTCATAGACTTCCAGCATGTCGAGGGCGTTCTTCCGCGCTTCCTCTTCGGTTTCGAAAAGGCAGTGGCCCTCCTGCCAAAGGAATTCGCTGCCGCGGAGGAAGGGACGGGTCGTCTTCTCCCAGCGCACGACGGAGCACCACTGGTTATAGATCTTCGGGAGGTCGCGGTAAGAGGAGACCTGACGCTTATAAAGGTCGGAGAAAAGGATCTCCGAGGTCGGGCGGATGATCAGCGGATCCTCCAGCTCCTTCCCACCGCCGATTTTGGCGATCAGGCATTCGGGGGCGAAGCCGTCGATATGCTCCTTCTCCTTATTGAATAAGGAAGAGGGGATGACGCAGGGAAGATAAACGTTCTCCGTGCCATGCTCTTTGAATTTCTTGTCGGCGAAGCCTTGGATCTGCTCCCAGATGGCATAGCCATAGGGAAGGTAATCGATGAAGCCTTTGACGGAAGAATAATCCATCAGTTCCGCCTTGCGGCATACGTCGGTGTACCACTGGGCGAAATCGACGTCGCGGCCGGTGATCGCCTCGTTTTTGATTGCGTTGTTGTTTGCCATATTTGTTTCCTCTTTTCTTTATCTCTTGATGTCGCGGATCTTCTTGACCGATTTGCTTGGGGGTGGGGTGATCATCGGGTCGAAGGGCGCGAAGAATTCGCTGGATATGTAGCGCATGTCCGAGCGGACCAATAGCTCGATCGAATCCCAGCCTTCGATGTCGGTGGCGATGATCGGGCGCTTATATTTCAATAGCTTCTCGACAAGGCTATGCATCTGCGAACGGATCTTGGCATCCATGCCCGTCGCCGTTCCGGCGAAGCGGAGCGACCAGACGAAATAGTCGAAGGCGTTATAGAGGTTCGGAGCCAGGAGCAATTCGCCTTCCTCCAAATAGAGGCCGACTTCGTAGCCTTTGGCTTTGATCTCGCGCATATCGTCGATGATCGCGTCGGGGGCGGCGGCATCGAAGTGGGCGCGGATGTCGGTTTCCTTGAATAAGAAGACCGTATGGGTCGTTTTGGCGCCCGCCAATTTGGCGAAGACGAGCAGCATGTGGCCGCGGTCTTCGACGCGGACGGGATAGAAGAGCTTGGCGTCCGGGTTCTGGTTTTGGGCGATATAGGTCGGGATCGTATTACGCGCGACCGTGGAGAACAAAGCGCGGTCATCGTCGGTCCTCGCCGCGTAATCGTGGAGGTCATCCATCGAATCGAAGTAGGTGTTGACCGGATCGGCCTTGGCGAAATAGCCGAAGACCTTCCCTTCTTTGACCGCGTAGATCGGGCGGAAGGAGACGGCGATCTTGTTATCTTGAATGATGCGCTCGACCTCGGTGCGGAAGGAGTTGGCGTCTTCCAAGTTCGCGCGCGCCTCGCTCCCGCGTTCATAAAAGATAACGGGCTGGGTGTCGGAGAAGGCGATCGTCGCGGTGCGCTTGGCCTGTTCCAAGACGGTTTCGGCATCCCCGGGGAAGAGGCGGTGTTCAACGATGCCAGCACGGACATCCATGCGGGACGTGTGGCCGTTTAAGGAAAGATAACGGTTGATCGCCATGATGCAGTCCTTCGCCAAACGGAGTCCATCGGGCTTGCCCGGGATATGGAAATCGACGAGCATCAACTCGTTTTTGTCGAGCTGCAAAAGCATCCGGCGGTTCGCCGCGAAGGGGAAGAGAACATTCTTCAATTGGTTGAAGGTCAACGGATCGATGGGGTTTTCCTTCTCCTGGATGCGGCGGTAGGCGAAGCGGAAGACGATCGAGACGCCGCGGCGCTTATTGGAGTTGGCCATCGCCTCCTGATACTGCTTGCTCGTGGATAGACCATGATGCTCAGGGTTATACGACCCGCGGCCAGAAGAAAGATACTTAAGGAGATAGGACTGAAGATGGATGATGCCTTTTTCGATGTCGACCGAATCGACTTCGAGCATCGAGAAATAAGATTTCCTGCTCTTGCCGACGGTGGCGTCGGTCTCCAGATAATCCGGGGCGTTCTCGGCGCCCTCGGCGACGAGGTTGATCCAGTTGATAACTTTGTTCTGCTGGGTATTCGGGAATTGCTGGTAGAACCGCGACAGCGTGATCTTCTTCACCTTGTTGGGAGTCAAAACATTGAAATAGGTGACTTGCCCCGTGCGGATATTGATGACGAAAATGCGGGAGGAATTGACGGTTTGCGCGAGGTCTTCCTCGAATTTGCCGAAGCGGACATTGTTGATGATGAGGACCAAGATCGCGACGACGAGGCCGACGAAAAGGACGAAAAGACCGGCGTAGAAGGGCCAGTTTTTAATGATTTCCTTTAAGAAGGTCTCCCACATACGGGGGAGATTTTACCACGCTTGTGGTAAGTTGACCACTATGCGCCTACGCGAAAACTTGCCCCTTTTTCCTTGATGATGAAAGGCGCGGATGCTATTATTTCCGTCGCCCTATGGAGGAATACCCAAGTGGTCGAAGGGGGCGGTTTCGAAAACCGTTAGTGGGGTCATGCCCCAGCCAGGGTTCGAATCCCTGTTCCTCCGCCAGGCGAAAAGAAATAGCGGATCCGATGCACGGACCCGCTTTTTTCTTCAAAAACCGATGTATGCCCCCGTTATTTTATTTGACCGGCGGGGTGAAGAAGCGGCCATAGACCTGCTTCAATTCCTCCACTTGGACGAAGGCCTTCGGGTCGGTTTCCAAGATGGCTTTGACCGTGGTCTTGACTTCGTAAGAGGAGACGACGAATTCGAAGACCCCCTTCTCGCGTCCGCTGAAGGCGCCCTGGCCGTGGATGATCGTCGCGCCATGGGGGATGTTCGCGATGATGATCTTCCCGAGGTCCATGTTCTCGCTGACCGCGGTGATACGAACCTTTTTGTTGCGCAGATTGATGCGATCGATGACGAAGGCCGTCATGATGAGGTAGGCCGTGGAGAAAAAGGCGGCGGAAATATATTGCATCCCGTCGATATATTCATTTTCAGGAAGCTGCCCGAGCCAGATCTTCAACGAACCAGCCAAGGTGAAGAGGGAAATGGTGACGGCGTTGATCAAGACGGAATACTTCCCGACCAAGACGCCCTTCTTCAGCGCGATGTAATAGGAAATCACGTCGATTCCCCCGGCGGAGCCATCCGCCTTAAAGGCGACGCCGGAGCTTACCCCGGTGCAGACCGCGGCCAGCAAAGCGCGGGTCAGCATGCCACCGTTTTTATGGGCGAACAAAGCAATTTCCTTGATCCAGCCGTTATCCCAAATGCTCAGGATGTTCGTGAACGCGGAAACAAGGCCGACGTTAAGCAGCGTCAAAAGGGCGAAGCGCTTGCCGACGCCTTTCCACGCGATGATGAACACCGGCACGTTGATCGCGAAATATAGGATACCGTAGGCGACGCTTTCCGCCCCGGCGTTGGCGTCCATGAAGTTCCCCGGGAAGAGGCGGACGATCATGATGAGGGTCTGCGCGATACCGGAGACGCCGCCGGAAACCAAGCGGACGGCGATTGGTTTGGAATCTTCGCTCATCGAAAGCAAAGCTTCGGGGCTTAGGAAGCACTTATAGCTCAGCGCAAAAATGAAGGCGCTGACGATCATGATGAAAACCGCGGCGACATCCCTTAGCCCGGTCCGAACATAGGGGTGATCGTATAGGACGGATTCGATTTTGCCTTTCAGCGAGCGCTTTTTTTCCATAAATGCGACGGCGGATATTATAGGACACTCGCGCGCAAAAGGAAGGGGGCATCCACAAAAGAAAAAAGAGGGGGATTTGCCTCGAAAACCGATGCATGCCCCCTCTGTTTTATGTTTTTTTGGCTTTTTTCACGCCGA
>ONGB01000031.1:15944-19216 GCA_900317295.1 uncultured Erysipelotrichaceae bacterium | reverse complement strand
TGGCCGGCGCTCTACAAAATCAACGATGGCAATAGCCATATCGCCGCTCTTGAAATCGCTAAGCCGGGAAAGACGCATTATGCCATAGGAGATACCTTCACAGCCGAGGGGCTTGTGCTGAATGCCGCCAAAACCAAAGGAGACCAGCCCATCACCTATCGCGACTTTACGTCTTCGAACACTTATGGGATCGGCTTCTCTAAGGCGATTGGCGCAGAACTCAATGAAGAGGGTTCCTTCGACGTCACCTTGACCATGACCCAAAATACCGATATCTATTCCGTCACCTACACGATCGACGTGGCGGATTATTCTCCAACCCGTTACAGCAAAATCACCGAATCAAATGCCCCTGCGGATTGGCGGGGAAGCTATTTGCTCGTCTATGAAAACGGGGATCATTCGAAGCTGTTCGACAGTTCCCTGGGCTATGTTGGCTTCACGGAGAATTATTTCGAAGCGAAAGTCGCCAACAACCAGATCGCCGGATCGCGCGACATCGATATGAGGAGGGTTCAGATCGTCAGGAACTTCGATTTGGATGGCGCGCCCTACGTCGTTAAGCTCCCCGATGGAGAGTATCTCCTTGGGAATGAATACGGAATGCACAATGAACCGGTATTCTATGCAACGAGCGGAATTGCTAGCCTTTCCTATGGCGAGGACATCCTGTCAATCAACGGGTTGCCGATTCGATATAACCCAAAATCCGGCAGCGAGCGCTTCAAACTCTATGAGCCCTCTGCCTCAAATTCCCCGGTTAGCCTATATAAGCTCAATGCGACCACTTCGATCAATCAAGAGCTGACGGGCTTTATTGAAACCTTCAATAACGGGACAAAGATCTGCAAGGCTGATGGCTCCACCGATGCCGGGGCTTTGACTGCTTCTTGGGGTAGCGTGGCATCCTCCTATAAAGCCTTAAGCCCCGATGCCCAAGGAAGAATCGCGAGTACCACCTACACCCATGGCGAAGAGGAATATGGGACTGTGGCAGATATCGTCGACCGCTACGACTATATCGTCAACAAATATGGCCTAGCCGACTTCATGAACCGCAAAGAAGCGGGGCTGATCCAGCTCACATCCGTCCCTAACCCTCTTTCCGCTAGCCAAGCCAATAACGATGTGGGGGTGGCCGTTGCAGTCGTCGCGATCGCTTCCGCCCTTTCCGTCGGAGGCTTCTTCGCCTTAAGGCGCAGAAAGGAAAGATAAAACCCTTGTCTCCATTTTGCCAAAGCCGCCTAACCAGTCCATCCCGATCACCTTGACGGAGATGACTATGTCAAGGTCTTCAGAAAAAACGGTCGATCAGGCCATAGCATTGATTTACGATACCTTTGGGTTCTAATCCCCGGCATCGCGTTTTAAAACGTAAAAACACTCGATGGCGTCGAGTGTTTTCATTGTCTTAGCTTACAGTCAGCCTACGAAAATTTGATGTTTTTTGAAGGCAAAAACAGGGCATAAACACTTTGCGTTTTGTGGGTTTTCCTCAATCGAGCAAAACAAAGCTCGCGTAATCCTCTAGGGCTTTGTTATCGGGGATTTCGGCTTGCGCGGCGAAGGTTGGCCAGTTCCGCACCGCGGATTTGACTTCCTTGATGATGACATCCATCTTTCGTTTGTTCAGCCCCGAGTCGATTCCAACTTTGAGGAAGTCATCGATCGTGATTCCCTCGAATTTGCCGTTGATCAGGCATTGGTGGTTGTTGATGTAGTTGCTGTTGGGGTCGTTCGCGTACGTCAAATCGTATGCAGGCGACAATCTCCATTTCCCTTCTCGATCCATTAAGAAGGAGAAATTCTTGGAATGGTCGTCGTAGTTGCTCGCCATGACGTTATAGACCATGCGACGGAACAATTCGTAACGGTCTTCGAATGGGCAATGAAGTCGATCAAGGATGGAAAAGAGGGTGGAATAGGAGAAGTTGTGTTTGTCGGCGTAGTCGATGTGGGCGAGTCCGCAGGCGGTGGCCATGTGGAGTTTGCGTAGCACCCCATTCTCGTCGACGTAGCGGTCGAAGCGTTTGGTCAAAAAGTGGTAGTCGTCCCCCTCTTTCAAGAGTCGGCATTCGCTCATGTTGATGCCGGCGCTCCTGGCCATGAGGTAATAGGCGTATTCCTCTCTCGTCTGATAGGAATCAAAGAAGGAGTCCTTCTCCTCCTTGTCGAGCCTATCGAATTTGATAATCCAATAGGTAAAGCCCTTCCCAGCATCGATTTGGCCGGAACGGTAGACGCCCGTAGTTTCATTATAGGCGATGATGGCTTTCGCTTTGGCCCCGCCGGCGGAGGAGCCGATCTTGATGAGGTCACGTAGCTTTCCGATTTCCGGCTTGATTTCGGATTCGCTTCGCCTTTTGAGCACGTCTTTTGCCGCATTCGCGATATCCTCGATGCGAATTTCGGTCGATTCGTCTAAAGACCCATCGAGATGGGGATAGTATTCTAGGGCGCCCATGCCGCGTTTGCCGATGTAAAGGAGTTCCTCAATCGGGGTGAGCGAGTTCTTGTCCCTGCCGATGGAGATGAGGTATTCGTTGATGACCTTCCTTCCGAACTTATCGGGAAGCGAGTCCGCGAATAAGCCTGGCAGCGTGCGGTAGGTTTCGCTATTCAGACGCGGAAAGGAGTAGGACTCTCTACGCAGAGGCAACACGATGGGCGAAATCTCGATTCCGCGCGCGATGAAAGATGGGTCGTAGGTGAAATAGACGTTGTTCTCTTCGTCATTGGCTAGATAACCAACGAGGGTGCCCCAAAGCTTGACCTCCGCGATCATTGTTCGTCACCCCAAGGCATGGTTGTCGCCTTCTTTTTCTTTCTTGCCCGTTGCCTTTGGTGGCCGAGGTCATGGAGGGCGACGGCGTCTAATCCCAAAGTCGGGATCAATGCATCGGCATTGCCAAGAAGCGACAAGGCTTTCAAAAGGCTCAGCAAAGTGTCGAGGGAGGCGCTGCCGCTCCGCTCAAAGGATTTGATGGCGCCTAGGGAGACGCCGCTAAGCTCGGAAAGCTGGGCTTGTGTCCGATTCAACGAAAGGCGATAGGCCTTAAGCCTTTGGGCTAGTTCCGTTTTTGTTTCCGATAATGTCGAGTAGTTATTAATGGTCATGTCAGCATTATACAAAACAATATATAAAGGTCAAGAATATGGATATTAATGGCATTAAGTTTCGATAAAGGTAATATATATAGACTTAAAACTATAATAAAAAGATCCCCGCAAAGTGTTTCATCGTTTCTAAAAGATTCGGTGCAATCGAAGAA
>ONGB01000031.1:0-15911 GCA_900317295.1 uncultured Erysipelotrichaceae bacterium | reverse complement strand
GTTATTTATATCCTTCTTCTGACTTATAGTCGGCCTACGGATTTCGGATGTTGATTTGTCTTCAAGTCAGGTTGATAAATAATCATCATAGAATTATAATCGCTTTACTGGAAGTGACGCCTATTTCCTTTTGAGTTTTTTCGAAACTGCGGTGGGGAATGCGGCCGAGATATCTGTGCATATTTTGCACATATCTAATGGCCTAAAGTGCAACTCGCGGCAACTTGTAAAGGAATTTTACATGTTCGAATCATGCGTTGCGCCGAAGGAAAGGAGCCCCTATGGAGGAAAAGAAATACGACTTAATAGCCTTTACGGACAAGGGGCTTTCCCTCGATGTACGCGTCGATCCCGACGAGGATACGGTATGGCTCACCAAGGACCAAATGGCGATGCTTTTCGATCGCGACAGGTCCGTAATCTCGCGCCATATATCCAATATATTCAACGAAGGAGAAGCTTCCAAGGATACTTCCGTGCATTTTTTGCACATAAGTGGCAATGCTGTGAACTATAGGCCACCCCAACTTTATAACCTCGACGTCATCATCTCCGTTGGCTATCGCGTGAAGTCCGGTCGCGGCGTCATGTTCCGGAAATGGGCCTCATCGGTTCTGAAGCAATATCTAATCAAGGGATATGCCGTGGACGAGAAAAGGCTTTCGGCCCATGAAAAATCCTTGGCCGAACTCTCCGGCAAGGTTCTATCGCTAGATGCGAGGACGCGGGAAAACGAAGAACGGGTCAAAGCGCTTGAGGAAGCGGCAAAGCGCGGGGAATTCCCGTCGGAATCGGTCTTCTATTCGGGGGAGTTTCTCGATGCCCGGGCGTTTTTCGCAGGATTATTCGCCAAAGCCGAAAGAGGGATCGTCATCGTGGATTCCTATGCGGACAGCAAACTGCTTTCGCTGCTGAACTACGCGAAGCAAGGCGTGACCTTGTCCCTTGTCAAAGGCCCTCATAGCCGCCTCAGCCAGGACGACCTCGACGCCTTCCTCCTGCAACATGGGCCCATCAGCGTCCGCGAAAGCGACGATTTCCATGACCGCTTCGCCTTCGTCGATGATTGTTGCTACCACGTCGGGGCGTCCTTCAACCACATGGGGAAAAGGGCGTTCGCCGTGATGAAGATGGAAGACGGGACGGCGATACGCCAACTGAGGGAAAGGATCGATCATATATGAGCAAAACGCTTGCGGGGAAAATCAAAGCCATCCGAAAACAGGAAGGCCTAAGCCAGGAGGGGATGGCCGAATCGCTAGGGTACACATCCAAGACCACGGTTTCCAAACTTGAGAGCGATTCCGTGGAGATGACCTTCGACCAGCTGAGCCGCCTCATCGAGGAATACGATCTGGACGCGGGAAGCCTCTTCCCGCTAGGCCGGATCGACGAAAGACTTCATACGGGCTGCGCGATATGCGCCCGCATCAAAGCCATCCTAGAGGAAAGGAACCCCCATTTCGTGAAGGAACTCAAAACCGGTTATGTCGTGGTAGGGGACCATTGTCGCTTTCCCGGCTATGCCGTTTTCATCTGCAAGTCCCACGTAAACGACCTCCACGAGCTCCCTTTTTTCAAGAGGACGCGTTTCCTTACAGAACTGTCTCTGGTGGAGGAAGCGGTGTACGAGGCCTATAAGCCCGACAAGATGAACGTCGAAATCCTCGGAAACGGGAACCCCCATCTCCATGTTCATTTCTTCCCGCGTTTTGCAGGGGATACGCCCGAAAAAGGCCCGGTGTGGTGGGTCCCGAAGCAAGAAATGTACGCCAAAGAATACCTTCTGGAGGGGAAAAGGCTGAATGAGGCGGTGATGAAGCTCCGCTCTTCTTTGGATAGGGTCCTCTCGAAGCATTATTGGCTTTTGCCTGATGACGATGACTATGAAAAAGAGGACGAAAGATACCTGCAGCGTCTGAAACGGATGCTTGGCAAGCGTGTGGAAGTGAAAGTGGACCGTCCTTTGGGATCCGCCCACCCGTTGCACCCGGACATCGTCTATCCCGTGAATTATGGCCACATCGAGCCGATGCTCGCCCCAGACGGCGACTATCAGGACGCCTACGTCCTCGGAATCAATAAGGCGGTGCCATCTTTTTCCGGGGTCGTCATCGCCCTTATTCGGCGGCTGGACGATATCGAGGGCAAGCTCGTCGTGGCACCCGAAGGCGTCAGCTACAGCGATGAGGAAATCCTCAAGGAAGTGGCGTTTCAGGAACAATATTTCGAGTCCGTATTGCTGCGATAAGCAAGGCTTTTCGGTGGTGGGCGACCCGCATCGTGAACCATGACCAAAATTTATCCGATATGGTCGGGCTTTTTCAAAAACCCGGCCCATTAATCGCCCACTTATATTTCGCGCTTTTTATGGTGGACGAAAACCTTCAGGAATCATCATTCCCCTTTTAAAGCGTGTCGGAACGCGACGATTATCGCGATTTGAATCAAGGAACCCCGAGGGATTTCCCGCGGCATTGAACCGATTCTCTTGCGGACGCCACTTTCGCACTCGCACTACCCATAATGCAAAAAGAAAATGTTCATAAGTGAGCGGAAAATTAAAAAATTCAAAAAAACCGCTCACATATAATTGATTAAAAATTCCGCTATTTGTAAAATGTTCACATGGAAAGCGTCATCGTCGGAAGAGAAGCGGAAATACATGATCTCGAAAGGGCCTATGCAGCCAGAGAACTCAGCGTTGTGCTTGTAAAGGGGCGCCGCCGCGTCGGCAAGACCTTTTTGGTCAATCACGTGTTTAAGGGAAGGTTTTCTTTCAAATTCACGGGCACTCATAAAGCTGCTATGAAGAAACAACTCGCCAAATTCAGCGAGGCCTTATTTGAATATGGCTATCGTGGCAAAGGTGAAATCCGGACTTGGGCCGATGCCTTCGCTTCCCTGCGCCACCATATAGATTCTTTTGACGATTCAAAGAGGGTAGTCGTCTTTTTGGACGAACTCCCGTGGATGGATACGAAGAAGAGCGGTTTTCTCTTTGAGTTCAATTATTTCTTGAATGACTATGCTTCCGCAAAAGACAATCTGATGCTGATCCTGTGTGGGTCTTCCTCCTCGTGGATCGACAAGAAGTTCACGAAAAGCAAAGGCGGCCTATATAACCGCCACACCGATTTGGTTAGCCTTCAGCCCTTCAATTTGTTTGAAACGGAGCGTTATCTCGTTGGAAGGGGATTCGAATGGCCCCGTTACGAGATAGTCATGATGTATATGGCTTTGGGTGGGATACCTTACTATTTAAACAAACTTGACCCCGCTTTGACGCCGAGCGAGAACATTGACGCGCTTTTCTTTAGGCCGGGTGCCAAACTGGAAGGAGAGTTCCCGCAGCTTTACGAAACGCTTTTCACCAAAGGCGCCGTCTCCGCCAAAATCATGAGGCTTCTCTCTAAAGAAAAAGCGGGTTTGCCACGCGAAGAAATCGCGAAAAGGTCCGGCCTTTCCGATGGAGGGGCGCTTTCGGAGGCACTCGAAGGGATCGTATCGTCCGGGTTTGCGAGGACAAAGACTTCTTACCTCGGCAGAAAGAAAAGGCGCCTTTATGTTCTTTCCGATTATTTCACCCTGTTTTATTTCCATTTCATTCAGGAGAACGCTGGGAAGGACGAGCATTTCTGGAGGAATTCCTATAACGAGTCCTCAAGGAGGGCGTGGTTGGGCTTTTCCTTCGAAAGGGTTGTCTCCGACCACCTGTTCGCGATAAAGGGAAGCCTTGGCATTTCCGGGATTCTGTCCGAGGATTATTCCTACCGGGCGGAAGCAAAAGACGGGAAGGACGGAGCCCAAATTGATTTGGTAATCGATCGTAAGGACAAAGTGGCTACCTTATGTGAAATTAAATACCTGTCGCAGGAATTCACCGTAGACAAGGATTATCGCGATAATCTGGAGAACAAAAAGGAAAGGTATCGGGAAGACTTAGGGGTAAGAAAATCCATACAACTTGTGTTCGTTTCGACTTTTGGCCTAAAAAGAAACCTGTATGGCGATGTCTTTTCGAAAGCGATTACCATCGACGACTTGTTTACGAAACATAACTGAGCGGAAAATGATGAAAACACAAAAAACCGCTCTTTTATATATGTGCTCAATGAGCAAAAACGTTTGACCTTGTACCCGCATCGCGCTCCAGCACGTAACGGATGTGCTTTCCATCACGTGCCCGAGGGAACCTTGATGGAAAAGCTGCCGAACAATCTTCATCATCGCTCTCGCGCACGATGATGAATGGAAAAAGAGTGACACTTTTGTGGCGATGAATATCATAAAATGGAATCCGCAATAGATTCCGCTTGTTTTCGTTATAGTGGATCCTTATTGAGGGAGGCAGTTTATGAAAAAGAAAAAAGCAATCGTCTTAGCCTTAGCGAGCCTTGTTTTGGCTTCCTGCGGCGCGGTTAGCCCGGCGGGGAGTTCCTCTTCTTCAAGCGCGGAATCTTCGCCTTCGGAATCTTCGAGCTCGGAGTCGTTAGTCAGCGTCTTCACCATCGGGTTCTATGATGGCGAGACCTTGCTTTTCACCCAGGAAGTCGAAGAAGGGCAGCCCATCGTTCGCCCTGAAATAGACCCCAGCAAAGAAGGCTATGCTTTTGTGGATTGGTACGCGGATTCTACGTTGAATGAGCTTTTCGTCTTCGGTAAGCCCGCGACGAAAAATACCGCGATCTTCGCCTCTTTCCGTCTGCTCCATAGTTTTGAGGACTATAACGAGCGGATCATCCCCCAATACTCGCCCCTTTCCACCGAAGCCACCTTTACCGAGGGCGATACGGATATCGTGATTCCCGTTTTGGCGACGGAAGTGGGCCTGTTTTCGAACTTACCCATCAATGCCGTCCGACTCTTCGGCGCCTTTGAGGGCTTGACCGTCACGGGTGTCGCGGTGGATCAAAATCACCTTACCGTCACCACGGAAGGCACCGTGAAAGCAGGGGAAGGCTACCTCGCCTTATCGAAGGATGCCACGTCTAAAGGTGCCTATTTGACCTTAACCGTCCCCGTGGAGGAACGCCGCGCGGAGATCGACGCCACCTCCTATCGCTTTGGCTCGGACAATAAGGACAAACTGGATTTCACCATCGCCTTCACCAATTTAGCCATCGCCCGCGAAGAAGGCATGACCCCGGCCCAATATAAGGAAAAGGTCAATTCGGGTCAGGCTCCTTATTTCACCCTCGATTCGGACCGTTATGCGTTAGAATTGCTTGATCTCGCCAAGGATTTTTCTTCCCTTCGCTTCCGGTTAAGCCTCCCTGGGCCTTTAGATGCAGCCATCGCCGAAGAACTCCGCAACAAGGTTTCGATTCATCTCGCCAAAGAGGCCTTCGTCTCGGGCTATGACCAGCAACTCCACATCGATTTGCTTACCCCGCAGACCGAAGCAAAGCTCAGCCTTTCTCACGACGTGCAGAATAATTACCGGGGTAAATTCGAGATCAGATTACAAAATTGCCTCGTCTCGGACGAATTCAAAAGCCATGTGGAATCGTTTTTATCCGAGCCCAACAACAAAAACGTCTTATTTACGTTCCCCGGCGGCATCGACACGACCCTGACTTCCTTGAAAGTCAAAGACGTGACGACGGTCCAAGGCGAATTTCTCGCCTCTGCGGATTTCATCGATTCGCGGTTATCGATTCTGACGTTGAATAAATTCCAAATCGATGAAAACGAATTCTATTTCGCGAAGAGCTGGATTGACGGAGCGCCGGTAGCCTTGTTGCCAAAGATCGTCCTTTATGACATTTCCTTTGAGACTTCTGCGCCGGGCACGATCCAACAAACCGCGGATTCGAGCTACGACACGGTCAAAAGCACGATGAATTGGGTCACCAACAACGAAGACGACAAACTGATGAAGATCGTTTCGATCGCGACGAACCTCGGCAAAATCGGTTATGGCCTTTATTCGGGAAACTTCACGATGGCGAAGGAAGGCGCGGGCGAATTGCTCGGCATCGATTCGCTCCTCTCGCCGACGGAGCAGATCCTTAAGGCCATCCAAGGCGTCATGGACAAGCTCGCCGACATCGAGCGCCGCATCGATAGCCTCGCCCAAGAGATGTCGTTGCTGCAAGACCAACTTGAAGATATCGGACAACTCTCCCTGTACACGAATTTCATGAGCGCCAATAGCGGCTGGAATGACTTCCTCACCAACTATTACACACCGCTGAAGAACCAAATCAATTCCTATTCCACCGACTATTTCCGTTATTATTACGATTTGGCCGTCGCCAGCATGCCTGGCAGCGATCAGCCTAATCCAAGCGTGACCTTATATTACGATACCGATGGGGAACTTGCTTTCCCGGGCGATGACCCCGCCATTTCCATCGATGGGCGCACCATCAATAGAGGCGCCACGCGCGTCGTCGCCTTGCCCGAACTTGTCCACGCCCTCTCTGGCATCCGCCAGAATAGCGGCCATTCCTACATCGGCATCGAGGATGACATCGTCGTCGACATCATCGCCCATCAAAACATGGAAGAAAATCTACTTGCGGACGTCTTGCTCAAGCTGCGCTTCGACGCGATGAAGAGCTGCTTCCCCACCTCCAGCAAGATGAATGCCTTCTCCAATGTGTTTGAGAATTTCTGCAACGCCCTCACCGCCAACCAGATGGGCGGGCAGAGTGGCTTCACCCCACTTGATTACTATACGACGATGTTGGAGACCGCCTGCAATTTCGGCTTTGAGACGCAGCCTGACATCAACCTTTGCATCATCAAGCTTCAAGCGACTTTCTTCAACGCGAAATCCGTCCTCCAATTCGTGAGCTCGATCAACCCTGGCGAAGTCCAAACCTCCCGCTATACCGCCCTATATGAGGCGGTCAACAAGGAATTCGCCAGCGATCGCTTCTTCCATCCGAATCGCCCGGACCTCGCCACGGGTTCAAGGCAAAACGCCGTCTATTGCTTCGCGACCAATTCCTATGTCACCGTCGACCTCAACACCTATGCGCTTTGCTTTGAGTCCGATGGCGCATTCGCGGGCGTTACCAAAAACGACATCCGATTAGGCAATGCTACCATCTCTGGCATCAATACCGTATCCGAGGCCGACATCCGCTTCATGAATTTGAAAGCGAATATGGTCAACCGCGTCAAAAACACCGATTACACCTTCGAAGAATACTTTTGCTCCCTCGGTGTCATCCCTGAGGATTTATGCGGCAATGTCTCGGGCATCATCCTCCAATACGATGGTACCGTCTCAGGCAGGGACAAAATGGATGACCTCACCTATCCGGCCAAATTCTCCTATAACGATAAATCCCGCAACGAACTCCAAAGGGAAATCAAGACCGTTGACCAAGTCTATGATATCAATGCGGATGATTACCGCGCCGCCAAAGGCAAAATGTATAGCTTCGACAAGGAAGGCCAAATCTGCACCGGTCTACTTGCCATCGCTTCCAATGGCCATAAAGCCTATAGCGAATTCTATGAAAGGGATTTCGGGTATTTCGATGACGCGTATTTCTTCGGCTACGATTTAACCGAATACGAGGTGAGCGGCCAAACCGCTGCTTATTGCTGCGGATGCTATGCCTATTACATCAACATCTATGAGGCGTAATTCGCTACGATGAAGTCCTTCAGGGGACTAAGAAAGCAACGACGGACGATGGGGCCAGGAAATGTTCTTGGCCCTTTCTTGTCGCTTTCTCTAAATCGGGGTGGAGCAGGGGATAAGAGGCGAATTTCACAAGAAAACTATGCCCAATAGGGGACGTAAGAACGGTTGCGCATGCCACTGGATTCCGCCCGTAGCTTGAGTAACCCCTTGTTCATGGCTAAGGTGAGGTAGGGCGATAAAGCAGGAGCGGTTTTTTGGGAATAAAGGATACGGAAAAGCAGGCTTTAAATCCTTGATTGCTGGATAACTCCCCGCATCGAGCTCCGCCTATCTACGCGCCTTTGCATGCTTCTTTGCGTTGCAAAATTCGGACCCCGTCCTATAATCTAATCGACAAAAGTGTAGAATTCTACGGAAAAGGAGATTAACATGATCGCCCGTCCATCCTATCTAGAAAAGCTGATCCGCGTAAAGGGAAATGGTTTCCCGAAGGTCATAACGGGGCTCCGCCGCTGTGGCAAATCCTATTTGCTTGGCGTGATATTCGTTGATTATCTCAAAACGCAAGGGGTCGATGAAAAGCATATCCTCGTTCTTGAGCTCGACGATGCCTTGAACGCCAAATACCGCGATCCGCTCAATTTGCTGGATTATGTGATCGCCCGTACCGAAGACGAGGCGACGCATTATGTCATCCTTGACGAGGTTCAAGAGGTTTATTCCATCGTAAACCCCGAGCTTACGGGCGGAATACATCGAAAAGCCAAGGATGGCGATGAAGACATCATCTCGTTCGTCGACGTCGTCCTCGCCTTATCGAGAAGAAGGAATATAGACGTCTACGTGACCGGCAGCAATTCCAGGATGCTCTCAAATGACGTCGTGACGCAATTCCGCGACAAAGCCACGAACATCAAGATGGCGCCCCTTAGTTTTTCCGAGTTCCATTTTTATTCCGGCGGCTCGGAAGAAAAGGACTATGCCGAATACGCGCTTCACGGCGGGATGCCTCTAGCGGTCCTCAAGAGTCGGCTGGACAAGGAGGAGTATCTGAAGGGGCTTTTCCAGACCACCTATTTCAAAGATGTTTTGGAACATCATCATTTTCGGCGAAGCGACGTTCTCGAAGAAACCTGCAACGTCGTATGCCAAACCATCGGCCAGCTTCAGAATGCCGAGCGCATCGCAAACCGGATTCGCAGCGCCCATCGCATCCAAGCTACGAAAGAGACCATCTCGGATTATCTTGACGCGATGAAGGATGCTTTCCTGATCGCGCCGGCGGACCGCTATGACTTGAAAGGGGGTTCTCTCATCGGCGGATCACGGAAATACTATCTCGCCGATGTGGGGCTAAGAAACGCGCGCTTGTCCTTTGCTTTTCCTGATCAAGGGCAGATCATGGAGAACATCATCTTCAATGAACTCTGCTACCACGGTTATAGCGTAAGCGTCGGTAGTTTCGATTCGATTGAGAAGGATGGGGGCGGCAACAGCGTCCGCAAAACATACGAAGTCGATTTCCTCGCCGTGAAAGGAGGGGAGTCTATTTACGTCCAGGCCTGCTATTCGCTTTCCGATGCCGAGACGTTGTCGCGGGAGACGCGACCCTACGACTTGCTGCGCAATTCCTTGCGGAAGGTTATCGTCACGAAGGATCCGCTTCCGAAAAGCAAAACCGCAAACGGATACGAAATCATCGGCATTACCGAATTCCTTTTGTCCATCGAGTGAAAATGCGAAGAAGTAGGGGCGGTTTTTGGGAATAAAGGATACGGAAAGCAGACTTTAAATCCTTGATTGCTGGATAACTCCCCGCATCGCACCCCGGTCATAGGCTTCAACATTCCCTATCCCTAGAAAAAAGAAACCCATTTATAATGGTTTCACTATGGAAATCGTCAAATCACTCGATAACGGCGTCCTCACCGTCGCCCTCAAGGGGAGGCTGGACACCCTGACCTCCGCCGCGCTCACTTCCGACCTTGTGGAGATTGAGGAAGCCAAGGAGCTCGTCTTTGATTTCAAAGAGCTCGAATACATCTCCTCCGCCGGCCTGCGCGTCATCCTGGCCTACCAAAAGAAACTCGGCGGCAAGGAACACATCGTCATCAAGAACATGAACGCGGTCATCCGAAGCGTCTTCCAAGTGACCGGCTTCACCCGTTTGGTCACCATCGAATAGAGTCCCCGGCATGCAGAAGCGGAAGCGGCGTTTTTCCCCGTTGACCTTCCGCCTTCTGGCGGCGGTTTTCGCCATCGTCTTGGTCCTGCAGACCGCCTCGACCTTCGTCGTATACTCGCTTATTGAGCGCGATTTGAAGCAGAAGCGGGCCGCGGACATGGATGAAATCCTTGATTCCGTCATCTACACGCTTTCCTCAGATAAGCTGGTTGGCCCTAGCGGCGACGATTCCACTAACCCGAACTCCCGTTCCCTAAAATTGGTCCTCGAGGCCAGCCAAAAGGCCTATACGGAGGTTTTCCCCACCTATGCGGAAAGCCATCTTGACCAAGGGGCGGTCACCCATGAGGCGTGGGATGCCTATTTAGAAGACTTCAAGAAATCCTATAACGAACACGCGGGCATGGGCATGAGCGCCTATGGGGATCCCCCCACCTTGCTCCGCAACTTGCTTAGCACCATCGTCACCCCAAGCTTGAGCCTATTCGCCTACGTCGGCTTCGTCGACCCGGATACCCATAATTTCGTCCTCGCGGTCGGGGCCTATGATTTCCATGATTTCCCCACCCCCGAGAAAGAGGCGGTCGCCTCCCTCGTCATGAGCAGGGGCTATTTCTTCGATTGGTCTTATTACGCGGGGCTCGTCGAAGGAGAGGAACCCGAGGAACAGGGCTTCATCGGGCGCGAACGGAAAATCAAAGGCAAAGGGGCCTTATCGGTCTCCGCGCGGCGCTTCGCCTTCCAAGTCGACGGCACCCCCGATTATTCCAAAGACTATTGGCTCTTCCTCGAGACGGGGATGGATTATTTCTCCTCCTCCACGAAACGTTATTCCCTCACCTTCCTATATACCTCCTTGGCGAGCTTCGCTTTGCTATTCATCGGCTTAGGCGTGATGATCTACTTCCTCTCGATCCGCCGCATCAGGAGGCTAGAAGAGATGACCGGCGAAGCGGTGGGGAGGCTGAAACAAGGCAAATTCGAACGCCATTTCACCCCCTCTTCGAGAAAGCACCCCGATGAGATCAACGCCCTCAATGACGGCATCGCCTTCTTTGAAGGGGAGTTGCTCTCCTACGTCGCCCAGCGCGAAGCGGCGATCAAGGAAGAGGAGAAGAACCGCGCCGAGATGGCCTTCTCCGCGCAGATCCAGCGCGCCGCCTTGCCCGAGCAGCCGATCGATGAGGGCGAAGTGGCCATCTACCCGGCTTTGCAGCTAGCCAAAGACGTCGGCGGCGACCTCTATGACTATTTCCAAATCGACGAGAACCGTTATCTATTCTTAATCGGCGACGTCTCCGGCAAAGGCGTCCCCGCGGCCCTCTTCATGATGCAGGCCTTCGCGAAGATCAAAGCAAAACTAGGCGGGGCGGGCGAATTCCACCTCGGCGAGGAGATCGCTTCGATCAACGATGACCTATCCAAGCATAACCCGATGTCCTTATTCGTCACGATGTTCATCGGGGTGGCCGACGCCAAAGAAGGCACGCTTTCCTACGTCAACTGCGGGCACGAGGAAGCCTTCTTCTACCATGATGGCGAATATCGGATGCTTCATGGGGCTTCCAATTTGCCTTTGGGCGCCGCGGAAGGCTTGGAATTCGAGATGGGCACCTTGAAACTTGGCAAAGGCGACCGTCTCTTCCTTTATACCGATGGGGTGTCCGAAGCCGAGAGCAAACAAGGCGAATTCTATGGCAAGGAACGGATCGGGAAAGCCTTGAACGCCCTCTCGATCCTGCCCGATGAGGCCCTTGTTTCCGCGTTGTTAGAGGAAGTGGGGCGCTTCCAGGAGGGCAAAGAGCAAAGCGACGACATCTGCATGGTGTCTTTCTCTTACCATCCCGAAGCCTATGCGCGTCTGCCTAATGACCTCCCTAGCATCGAAGAGGCCCAGGATTTCATCACGCGGAACACGAAGGGGATCGAAGACGAAGAAGCGGTGACGAACCTCCGCCTCGCCCTAGACGAATTGCTCTCCAACGTCATCTCCTACGCCTATCAGGGCGAGAAGGGCGTCTATTACCTCCACCTGCACGTCGATAAGCGGAAGCAGCGGATCGAAGGGGCCTTGATCGACAAAGGCATCCCCTTCAACCCCTTGGAGAAGGTGCCTAACGAGGATATCGATAACGTCCCCGGGGGCCTCGGGATCCTCGTCGCGAAGAACGCGCTCGACATCATCGATTACGCCCGAATCGGGCCTTATAACGTCCTGAGGTTCGAGAAAGCCTATAAGAAATGAACATCGGGCCCGCAAGACAAGAAGGCGGGCCTAGGCTATAATAGCCAATAGTAAAAATAAGGAGATCCTTTCATGCGCATCGCCATATCCGCCGAGACGACCATCGATTTGCCCAAGAACCTGCTCGAGGAATTCGATATCCATACCCTCCCCTTCGCCCTCATCATGGGCGAGGACCAATACATGGACGGGGAAGTCGGCAAAGACGACCTCTACGCCTTCGTGAAGAAGACCGGCCAGCTCCCGCGCACCGCCGCGGTCAACGAATTCCAATTCGAGGAATTCTTCGCCGAACTGCTCAAAACCCATGACGAAGTGGTGCATTTCGCTTTGTCTAGCAAGATCTCCGCGGCCTATAAAAACGCCGCCGCAGTCGCCCAAAAAGACGAATTCAAAGGCAAGGTCCACGTCATCGACACCCTTTCTTTATCCACCGGCATCGCCTTGCTCGCCATCTATGGCTCGAAGCTCGTCAAAGCCGGCAAGACCTCCGAGGAGATCGTCTCCGCGGTAAAGGAGCGCATCCCCCACGATCAGACCTCCTTCGTCCTCGAGACCCTCGATTACCTCTATAAAGGCGGAAGGTGCACCGCGCTTCAGCGTTTCGGGGCCAATCTCCTCGCCATCAAGCCGCAGATCATCATGGCCAACGGCAGCATGTCCACCGGGAAGAAGTACCGCGGCAATATCGAGCGCGCCATCCAGGCCTATGTCGAAGACACCCTCAAGGAATTCCCGAATTTCGACCCCTCGCTCATCTTCATCACCACGACGATGGACGCGGATAAGCAGGGGATCATCGAGACGGTGCGGAAACGCCTGGAGAAAGAAGGCTTTGAGCGCATCGAAGTCACGACCGCCGGCGGCACCATCGCCTGCCACTGCGGCCCCAACACCCTCGGCATCCTCTATCTCAACGACGGCCCCCATCCGATCGCGGAATAGGAAAACCTTAAAAACCACGAAAAGCCGATCATGTCGGCTTTTTTTGATACCAAACCCGCCATATCCCACGATTTCCAAAAAGAACAGAAAAACTATCCAAACTATTGCGTACGCTAAAGCGTTCGTATACAATAAGAGAGGAAAGAGGTAAACATCATGTCCATCACCAACGTCACGGCTTTGAGAAAGAACCTATATGGCACCGTAGAAAACGTCGCTCAGTATAACGAGGCCGTCACCGTCACCTCGAAGTCTGGGAATGTCGTCATTCTTTCGGAATCGGAATATAACTCCATGATGGAGACGCTTTATCTCATGTCCGCTCCTGGGGTTTATGAGGAATTGATGAAGGCGAAGAAAGCCGATCCTTCCGAATATGAGGATTACGATCCAAAACAGGAGTGGTGAGATGTGGTTGGTCAAGCTCAGCAAAAGGGCGGTCAAGGACAAGGCGCTTCTTAAAAGCGCGGGCTTAGATAAAAAAGCCAAGCAGCTCCTTGAGGTCCTCATCTTCAATCCCTTTCAGAACCCGCCCTCTTATGAGAAGCTCGTGGGAGATTTGTCTGGCTTTTATTCTCGTCGCATCAACCGTCAACATCGATTGGTATATCGGGTAGACGAGAACAACCAGATCGTTTATGTAGACTCGATGTGGTCCCATTATGAAAAATAAACGCGAATTCCCGCGTTTATTTTTGTTATAGAAGCCGATTTCGCTGGCGCTTAGAGGCTTGAAGGCGATGAATTCGGACCCGCCTTCATAAATGGTACCTCCTCGTCAGCTTCTTCCATTGGCTTTCTCGAAGGATGTGGTGGGCCGTTTCCTTTTTCCCTTGCGAATCGATCGCATCCGCGAGGTTCATATAAAGGCCGTAGTCCCCGAGGATATCCGCCTTCTCCGCCTCATCCACGAGATCCCGCATCGTCTTCGACAATTCGAAGTCGATGTCGACCGATCCGTCGAGGAAACGGTAGACGCGGTTTTTGTAAATATCCTCCAGAACCAAGGAAAGGATGTAACGGTTCACGTTATCGACCTCCCCAAGCTTGTGCATCAGGAGCCTATCGTCTTTTCGGACGCGGATTTTATATTCCTTGTAATGCTCCTTGATGAAGCCGTTGATGTAATCTTGCTGACGAAACATAGTTGTCCACCTCCGCCAATATATAACATTTGGGGGCAAATGTAAATCATCCCGCCGTTTTCCCCGTGAAAGCCGACAACCGCTTTTCTTTCTTTGATAAAGCGCGCCCAAAGGCTAAAATGGCCATCGAAGGAAAACCCATGAACAAACCCTTTCTTTGCCTCGCTCTTTTATCCCTTTTGCTCCCGCTAGGCTCCTGCGCCCCCAAAAAGGCAAAACCTGCGATCACCATCGTCTACACCAACGACATCCACGGCTATATCGATAACGCCACCAAAGACGAGGCGGGAGAAGAGGTGGACGCTTTGCGCTTCAGCAAGCTTTCCGGCTATGTGAAAGAACTGAGAAAGAAAGACAAAAACGTCCTCCTCGTCGACGCCGGGGACGAGGTGCAGGGGGCCGTCTACGGCTCTTTGGACCGCGGCAAGGAGATCATCCCGATCATGAATGAAGTGGGGTATCAGCTCGCCACCCCGGGCAACCACGACTTCGATTTCGGGATGGAGGGCTTTGAGTCCTTCGTCGAAACCGCCTCTTTCCCCTATATCTCCTGTAATTTCGTCTCCCTCCCGGATGAGGAATTGGTGCTAGAACCCTATAAGATCTTCGATTTCGATGGGGTCAAAGTCGGTTTCATCGGCATCTCCACCCCCGAGACGATCACCTCCTCCACCCCGCGTTTTTTCCAAAACGATGAGGGGGAATATATCTACGCCTTCTTAGGCTACGAAGACCCGAATGACCTCTATCAACGGGTGCAGCTGACCATCGATGAATTAAAAGACCAAACCGATTATCTGATCGCCCTCGGCCACGTCGGGGTGAACGCCGAATGCATCGCCCGGGGTTATAGCAGCCCCGACGTCATCGCCAACACCTCTGGGCTAAACGCCTTCATCGACGGCCATTCCCACACGACGATGGAGCAGCGGTGGGTCATCGATAAGAAAGGGAACCGCTGCCTCCTCACCCAAACCGGCTGCTACCTCGCCTCTTTCGGGCAGCTCACCATCTCCCCAAATGGCGCCTTCTCCTCGCGCCTAGTTTCCGATAGCCCCTTCATCGATACGAAGGTCCAAAGCATGGAAAACACATTGATTTCCCGCGTGAAAGAGGAGATGGGGCAATCTTTCGCCACCTTGGAGAACCCCTTCTATATCGCCGATCCCGAAGTGCCTTCTAGACGCTTAATTCGCGCTAAGGAGACCAACCTCGCCGACCTATGCTCTGATTCGATGTATTGGTACCTCAATGAGCGGAAGGAATTGCCCTGCGACCTCACCCTCGTCAATGGCGGCGGAATCCGCGCGGGAATCCCCGCCGGGGAAGTGACCTACCTCGATGCGATGTCCGTCCATCCTTTCGGCAACCAGATTTGTTTGGTGAAAGCCTCGGGGCAAGATATCCTCGACGCGATCGAGATGGGTGCCATCGTCTCCGGCCAATGGGATACCGATCGCGACGGCCCCTCCGAAAACGGCGGCTTCCTCCACCTAGCGGGAATCACCTACGATATCGACACCGCCATCCCCTCTTCCGTGGTCACGGACGAGAATGGGATGTTCGTCTCCGTCACCGGCGATTATCGCGTGAAAAACGTCAAGGTATTCGATCGGGAAGCCAAGGCCTACGTCCCCTTCGACCCGGAGAAGGAATACTGCGTCGGCGGATCCAATTACCTCCTAAAAGAGTCCGGCTGCGGCTTATTGATGTTCGCGGATTGCGAGGGGATATCGGATTATATCGACGCCGATTACGTCGTCCTCGCCGAATACATGAAGG
>ONGB01000030.1 GCA_900317295.1 uncultured Erysipelotrichaceae bacterium | reverse complement strand
CGATTGCCCCGCCGGAATAGGCGTTTTCCCCCGCTTCGGGGAAGGCGAGGGCGATGCCGAGATCGTGGAAGGAAATGAGGTCCTCCGAGACGAAATGGCCCCACGCCATCTGACCCGGCCGCGTCCTTAATGGATTGGCTTGGTAATAGAGGTGGTAGGCGCCATCTTTAAAGATGAGGCCGTTAGGATCGTTCATCCACCCTACGCGCGGGGACATATGGAAAAGCGGGCGATAGGTGTTGACGATCGCGGGTTCCTTATTCGCTATGTGGAGGTTCAGCTCTTCCCTATCCATCTTCTTTAATCAAGCTCCGGATGACGATAATCGATCGCGACGTTCTGCACTTCGATGGTCACGTTCTGGAAGGAGGCATTATTGACCCCGCCGTATTGCCAGACGATGACGTAATCGCGGTCGGCGCCCGGCCCGTGCATCGGGAAGCTATAGGGCGTGAAGTCCGGGGTGAGGGTGATCTTGGCCCAAAGGGTCGTGGGCTCCCATCCCCCGGCGACCGGGGCGGCCACCACCACTTCGACCGGTTGGTCGGCCCTGGCGAGGAAGGAGAGGACGTAATTGGATCCGCTGCCGTTCAAATAGAAGGCGGGGCTGGTGACGACGGCTTCGCTATCGATCGAGCCGAAGGACTCCGCGACGTATTTGTAGGAGCCGTAATTCGAGGTGAAGGTCGCCGGATGGGAATCGACGTGGAATTCCTTGTAATCCTCGATGGCGATGAATTGGCGGTTGATCGGCGCGAGGGTCTCCAGCACCTTCAGATTCTTCATTTTAATCGTGTTCACGCTGGTGCCGGACATGATGTAGATCCAAAGGTTGCCGAGGTTATCGTCAGGGACGACGAATTCGGTCTGATAATGCCCGGTCTCGACGGAATAGAAGACGTGATAGGATTGCTCTTTCGCCGCCCATTTGTCCGGCAAAACCTGGATTTCGCAGGGCAAAGCCTCCTTCATCTCGAGATCGAAGGACACCTGGTAGGTGCTCCCGGCCTGCAACGCGAAACCGGGGTTGACGAACATGCCGCCGGCCCAGAGGTCCCCTTCGTTCGGGCAGGGGGTGGTGACGCGGAGGACCGCGGTTTGGTTATTGTCCTCGACGTTCACCGATCCGGCGGAGCCGCGGTCGAAGCGCGGGTCGAGTTTATCCTTGAAGGAGAAGCCTTCCGTGAGGTCGGTGACGGTCGTATCCTGCGGGTTTTCGGTCTTCAAGCCGAGGATCGTGAGGTCGATCGGCCCATCGATGCCGCCGAAAGCGAGGGAAATCGCGACGTCGCGGCTTTCCTTTTCCTCATCGAGGACGATGTGCTTGAAGGAATAGACGCGCTGCCCGGGTTCCACGGCCTGCTCGGAGCAGGCGATGCCGTCGGCCAAGGCCTTGACTTTCCCCCCGCAGCGGAAATCGATCGTGTAGGAGAAGGTATATTGCACATTGGTGGCCAAGGTGAAGACGCGGGTGATCGTGACGTCCTCGGCGACTTCGTGGCCGTGGGCTTGGACGAGGAAATGGCCATCGGCCATGCCGACGTGATCGAAGGCGGCTTGGCCTTTCTTCTCCGCCTTGAAGCCTTGGGGAAGGGCGAAATCGGTGTAGCACTCGCGCTCGACGACGTTGATGTTGGCTTTCTTCTGCGCGGTGCGGCCTTTGGAATCCGTGACCTTGTAGGTCGCGACGTAATCCCCGACTTTGTCGAAGGTCGCATAGCCATCGACGATCTCCACCGATGGGGAAAGGGAGATGTCGAGGATCGGGGTGAGGTCGCCGTCTTCTTTGTCGAGGGCGGCGATGCCGTCATAGAAATCGACCCGTTGGTTGACGAGGCATTGGAAATCCTTGATCCCGACGAGCTTTGGGGCGACGTTCCCCGCCTCCGAGGAGCCGCCTCCGGCGCAGGAAGTCAGGCATACGCACGCCAGGGCGAAGAGGTATTTCTTATTAGTCATCTTGTTCTCCTCCTTCTTTTTCTTTCGGTTTCACTTGGACGGGGGTGGGTTGTTTGAAGTAGTCGTCATCCTGCTCGGCTTTTTTGAGGGTGTAGACGTTGGTGCCCATCGCCCTCGCCTTCAGGACATAGAGGTTCTCGGTCATCAGCTTCGTCACCGCGAGCGGGATGAGGTAGAGGGTCAGCACGATCGCGTAGGGGTATAGCACGATGAGGGCGACGACCCCGGCGACGAGGGCGAGGGAGAGCAGGCTCCGCCACAATCCGCCGAATAGCAGCATGAAGCCGTTGCGGAGCAATTGGAAGAAGCCCACTTCCATGTTGACGATGATGGTCGGCCCGGTGGCGAAGTAGATGACGCCGATGACCAGGGCCACGTAGCTCACCGCGAGGATGAAGGGGTTCATCTGGTCGAGGTGGTTGTTGAAGTAATAGATGTTGAGGATGGGGAAGACGGTGATCAACAGCTCGAAGATGGTGAAGGGGATCAGGATGACCCAGTTCTCTTTGATGGTGTAGAAGATATCGCGGAATAGGCGCACGGACTTCTTGTTCTTGAAGAAGCCATTGAGCCCCACCATCATCGGGATGAAGAAGACCACCGTGGCGGCCGAAAGCGCCACGAGCAACGTCACGACGACGAATTCCAATATGTATTCACCGATCTTGACGAGGCCGTTCATGCGTTCGTTTTGCCCCCCGAGATCGCCTGCTCATAGGCGTCGAATGCGCTTTGGTTGATGGACTTGACCGTCTCGATGGCGGTGGCGTTGTCCTTGAGCATCTTCTGCCACGATTTCACGGTGGCCCCGCCTTTTCTGACCGCGGTGGCGTACCAAAGCGCCACGGCGTCGGAGAGGCTCCGTTCGTAGATGTTGAGCGTGGTGAGCTGCTCTTTGGTGTAGTTGAGGTTGGGGATGGCCTCCGCCCGCTCGGCGGGGTTTTCGGATTCCGCGTAGCTATAGGGCTTGACGTAATGCTCAAGATTCTCCAGGCGGAGCTTCGCGCGAGGTTCCATCTCCACGGATTTCTCCCACTCCTCGGCGGTCAGGTAGACGACGCCATAGGGGGCGTTCTTCATGCGGAAATCGTCCGCGGATTGCTCGCCATGGTCGGGGTTGGGGATCAGCTTGCCCCCGACGAGCTCGGGCAGGAAGGCGCCGGATTTGATGGAGCCATAGTTCAGCTGGGCCGAGATTTTGGGCTCGAAGAAATGGTCGAAGTAGCTAAGCAACCCTTCCTTGTCCTCACAGGTCTCGAGGATGACGGCCGCGCCTTTTTCGACCTCCAATTCGTTGGAGATGCCCACGTGGCGGAGCCCGGTCTCGTCATCGATGAGGGGCTTGACGATGATGTAGTCGTCGCGGATGTCCTTCTTGAGGACGGTGTCCTTCTCCCACCAATAGAAGGAGCCGTAATGGCCGTCTTGCCCTTTGGCGAGGAAGTCGTTGTCGGTCTGCTCCATGACGGTGGGGCGGAATAGGGATTGGTCATACCATTCGTGGAGCTCTTGGACGGCCTTAAGCCAGTTTTCGTCCTCGAAAGTGAAGGTGACTTTCTTGTTGACGATCGTCTTGTGCTCGCGGTTCTCGGGCACGCCGAAGGAAGCGATGAGGTCAGATTCGTTCCCCTGCCAGTTTCCGCTGAGGAAGGTGAGGGGGATCTCGTCGGTGCTATCGCCGTCCCCGTCCATGTCGAGCGATTGGAATTTCCCGAGGATGGCCTTGAACTGGTTGCGGGTGAGGTCGAGGCCGTTTTTGAGGTCATCGGCGGTCAGGCTCACCCCTTCCGGGAGTTGGCCGTTATCGATGAGTTTATTCACCCACGCCTTATTTAGATAAAGGATGTTGGGGTACTGCTTCAGTCCCATCTCCTCGACGCGGGGGAGCGAATAGATGTGGCCGTCGGGGGATTTGAGCGCCTCTTTGATGTCGGGGCGCTTGTTCAGGATCGCCGAGAAATTGGGCATCACGGTCAAATACTCGTCGATCTTGGCGATGCGGTTTCTGCTCCCGTATTGGTAAAGCTGAAGGTTCGTGAAGCCCGAATGGTAGATCGCGTCGATGTTCTTAATGCCGACGGGGTCGGTGTTGTTGGAGTATTGGGTCGAGGTGTTGTAGATCCATTTCACGTCGATCCCCGTGTCCTTGGCGAGGTCTTGGAACACCGGCATGGTGTTGTAGTCCTTGACCGCGTCCTCCTTGACGGTGAGAACGACGAATTGGCTGCCTTCGGTCTCCGAAGAGGAGGTGCCCACGACGGCGAAGGCGATGGAGGCGGCGAGCCAGCCGGCGAAGACGACGGCTCCGATGATGAGTTTCTTCATATCCGGTCCCCCTCCTTACTTGAACGAGCCCACCAAGACGCCCTGTCCGAAATGCTTCTCGATCATCGGGTAGAGGATGAGAATCGGCAAGGTGGCGACGATGATGGACGTGAATTTGATCTGGGTGGCGATGCGCATCTGCTCCAAGGCCACGTCGCCTTCCCCGCCTTGGTTGGCCTTCAAAAGGCCATCGATGACGGTTTGCAGAGGATAGAAGGCTTTGTCGATGTTGAAGATGTAGGCGTCGATGTAGTTGTTCCAATGCCCGACGGCGTAGAAGAGCACCATGACGGAGACGATGGAGCTCGCGATCGGGAGGATCAGATCGAAGAAGACGCGGATCTCGCCCGCCCCGTCGATCTGCGCGGCCTCGAGGACTTCGTTGGGGACGTTGGATTCGAAGAACGACTTGCACATGAAGACGTTATAGACGCTGACGCCGCCGCCGATGATGAGGATCAAGGGGTTCTGATAGAGCCCGAGCATGCGGCAGATGACGATATAAGGGACCAAGCCGCCGCCGAAGAACATCGTGATGATGAGCAGCGCCATGATGACCTTCCTAAAAGGCAGGTATTTGCGGGAAAGCGCCCAGCCGGCCGGGATGGTGAGGGCGACGTTGAAGAGGGTGCCGAGGATCGTGTAGGCGAGCGTGTTGAAATAGCCGCGCCAGACATCCTCGCGCTCGAAGAGGCTTTGGTAGCCGCGGAAGGTGATCTTGACGGGGTAAAGCCACACGGCGCCGCGCATGACCTCGTCCGCATCGGAGATCGAGGCGATGACGATGTACCAAAGGGGATAGATGACGACGATGGCCAAAATGGCGAGGACGACGCCGGCGACGATGTAATAGACATAGTCGCGCTTGCTCTCCTTGATCTTGTTTTGCTTGCTTAAGCGTTTGAGTTCCTTAGTGTCCATGGTCTTTCTCCTTTAGAACATGCCATTGCCGGAAAGGCGCTTGGAGGTGAAGTTGGCGATAAGCAATAAGGCGACGTTGATGACGGAGTTGAACAACCCCGCCGCGGTGCCGACGCCGTATTGGCCGCCGATGAGGCCGATTTTGTAAACGTAGGTGGACAAAATTTCGGAGGTGGCGCTATTTTCTGCGGTTTGCATAAGCAACACCTTCTCGTATCCGCAGCTCATCAGGTTGCCGACGGAGAGAATCATCAGCATGACGATGGTGGGCATGATGGCGGGGAGGTCGACGCTGAAGATGCGGCGGAAACGCGAGGCGCCGTCGATCTTCGCGGCTTCGTGGAGGGCGGGGTCGACGCCGGAGAGGGCGGCGAGGTAGATGATCGCCGACCAGCCGAAGTCCTGCCAGTTCCCGGAGAAGATGAACAAGGGGCGGAACGCTTCGGCGGAGAGGAAGAGCCCTAAGCCCTGCGTGGAGCCGGTCATCTTGTTGGAGAGTTGATCGAGCAAGCCGCTGGAGCCGAAGATCAACTTCATCATCCCGACCAAAACGACGAGGGAGATGAAGTGCGGGGCATAGTAGAGGATCTGCAGGCCTTTTTTGACCTTGGGGCTCCGCACCGAATTCAGAAGCAACGCGACGATGATGGGCAGGGGGAAGCCCACGATGAAGCCCAAAACGCAAAGCAGGAACGTATTTTTGAAATACGTCAGGAAGTTTTGGTCGGAGAAGAACGTCTTGAAGTTATCCCAACCGACCCATTCGGTCGAGGCCCCGACGATCTCATCGCCCGGCATGTAGTTTTGAAAGGCGATGAGGATGCCATACATCGGCAGATAGCAGAAGACGATGACGTAGATGAGGGCGGGAAGGATGAACAGGAGGATCCATCCCCTCCTTTTGAAGTTGTCCTTCCACTCCTGCCATTTGGAGCGGGGTTGCTCCTCGAGCCCGAGCAATTCCAGGTCGGTGAGGGGCTTGGTGGCTTGTGTCTGTTTCATGGTCAGCCTCCTTCCTTAGTTCGCCTTGCCGCGCTTTTTGATCTGCGAGAAGAGGAGATATCCCACGATCAAAACGCCGAAGATGGCGATGTCGATGAAGAAATACATATGGTTGGCGGGCACGGGGAGCTCGGGGATGATCTCCACCGTGGAATAGAGGGAAAGCTTTGCTTCCGGGCGTCCGTTGGCGGTATAGAGCTTGACGTTATGGTCGCCCGCGGGCAAAGAGGACAAGGAGTCGCTGCCGACGGTGACGAGCGTCAATTGGTCGTTTTGGGTGAAGGCGAAATCCTCGCCGTCGATGAGCACTTTGGAGACGAGGCTAGGTTCGCTTAGCTCGAAGCTCACGTCGGAGCCGCGGTAATACTGGGCGACCTGGGCGACGGCCTCGGTGCCCACCTCGTCGGTCCGCACGAAGAAATCGAAGTCCGTCAAAGAGGTGACGGCGCGGAATTTGTAAAGGGTGTCGACCTCGAGGGTGTCCAAATAGGCGCGGTCGATCGTGATGACCCCGGCGTCGACTTGGAATTGGTCGGCGGAAAGGCGGTAGTTGCCGTCGGTCAGGTTGACGACTTTGGAGACGGCGTAGCCCCCGACGAAATAATCGCCTTCGAGGGTGTCTAGCCGCGTGATCGATTCCACCCCGCGGTCGAAGCCCGCCACGTCGAGGTCGGTGCTGAGTTCCCCGCCTTCATAGCCCTCGAGGGCGAGCAAAAGAATCGGGGTGCTGTATTCGTTGATGTAGATCTTCGCGACCCCGTCGTTGAGGATGAGGTCGATTTTGTAATCGGCGTCGTAGGCGAAATCGTAGTATTCCGACTTGATCTCCGCCATCGCTTGGTTACCGATCTTCACTAGGCCCTGCTCGAAATCAAAGGTGGCGAGGTAGGATTTCTCGCCCGACTTCCCGAATTCGATGGAGAAGCGCTTGGCGGAGGGATCGCTCGCCTTCACGGTGACCGAATAGAAGAAATCCTTATAAGTTTTGCCCCCGCCTACGGGCGCGGAGAGGTAATTGACCTTTGGTTGATTCATCGATGCTCCCTTCCTTCTATTTCTTCAAAACGCGGATGTTGTCGACGGTGATCTCCACTTTGTCCAAGCCGCATTGGACCTTGACGAAGAGCTCGCCGCCCTTGCCTTCGGGGACGCTGATCTCGAAGCCGAGATGCCCCGCTTCCCCATCGTTTTGGTAATGGAATTCAAAGCCATCCCAATACTGGTTGGCCAAGATGAGGGTGAAGGGGACTTCGGCATCTTTGGAAAGATCCATGCCGACGTAGTATTTCTCTCCGGCGGTCAGGGTCACGCCCGTCTTGATGAACATGCGGGCGGGCCAATCCTGTGAGCAGGCGGTCTCGACCTTGAGGTGGGCGCCCCATTCGTTGGCCCAGACGTTGCCGGCCACGCCGGTGGAGGTGTCGATCTCGTTGCGGACGACGCCATCGGCCTGCAGATCGACATAGCCGCCGGAGCTTTCGGCGTCCTTCGGCCCATAGATGTCGATGTCGAGCCTGCCTTGCGGCCAGGATCCGCTTTCGCGGAAGAGGATGAGATAGAGGACGTCGCCGTTTTCGGCGGTGAGGTCCAAACTGCCTTCCCAGGCGGCATTCTCCGCGCCTTCAGCGAAGAAATGGAGGTTCTTAAGCGTGCCGTCTTGCCCAAGTTGCAGCAAGCGGGCGGAGAGGCGGGTCGATTCATCGGTGCCCTGGAAGGCGATCTCGACGGTGATCTCATCTTTTCCGTCGGGGACGGCGTAAGAGACGGCGAGGTCTTTGCCCTCGGCTTCGGTGCAGAGCCAATCCTTCTTGATGATGATGCCGTCTTCGGAATTGTATTCTTCGCCTGCGCCTTCTAGCGCGGTGAATTCGAAGGTGTTGTCGAGGAAGTTATAGTCGCTGGAATAGCCGTATTTCCACGGGGTCGCGCCGGTCGTGGAGAAATCTTCATAGAAGGAGGCGATGCGGTGACGGAGCATCGGGATCGGCTCGTCTTTGGTCTCGCCGCATTCGTCGCAGGTATAGCGCATGACGCCTTCGCTTTCTTCGGTGGCCGGGGTGATGACTTCGCCTTCGCCCCAAACGTGTTCGCCCTTGGCGATCGGGCGGGTCTTGGTCTGGCCGCAGACGATGCAGGTGTATTCATAGACGCCTTCGGTGCTGCAGGTCGACGGGGTCTTCACATGGCCTTGGTCGAAGACGTGGACGCATTTGGGGCTCCAGGTGAGGGAGAATTCCCCGGCGGCCGCCCCGCCGTAATAGACCAGGGCGAGGATGTCGTCGGAGGTGACGTCCACCACCGCTTCTTGTTCATAATCCCAAGAGGCGGCCAGCTCGGAAACGGCCACCGCGGATTTGACGTTGCCAAGGCTATCCAAAACGAGGGCCATGGCCGCGAGTTTATCCGTGGCGGTCAGGCCGAGGAATGAGGCATCGAGGTTAATGGAATTCTCCGCGTCGGTTTGGACGCGATAGCTAAGCAGCAAAGCGCCGTCTTTCAAATCGATGGTGTTTTCTGAGACGGTCACGTGGGCATCTTCGTAAACCTGTTTCTCCGCGTCGAAGGGAACGACGGTGGCCGCGAGGGAAGTGGCGGAGGGATCGAAGGAGGCGAGGTATCCCACGCTCCAGTTATCGGAGGCGAATTGCTCGGCGAAGTCGGCGCGGGCGTGGACGGTTTGCCCGGATTCGTGGCCGCATTCGCTGCAGCGATAGCCCATCTCCCCGTCTTCGAATAGATCGGGGGTGCGGGTCAAGCCGACTTCCTCGTAATGGTGTTCTCCTTTGGGGACGGTGACGACTTTGACCTGGTCGCAGCCGTCGTTTTGGCAGGTGAAGGTCTGCTCGCCGGTTTCGGCGCAGGTCGCGGGCTTGGTGATGACGCCGGCATCCCAATTATGGGGGGTCATCTCCAAAGTCTTGAGCATCGTCTGCTTGCATTTGGCGACCGTGCACTTGTAGGTCATCGTGCCGGTCTCGTGGCAATTGGGGACGACGGTGACGGTGCCTTCGTCCCATTGATGTTCATGCTCCGGGACGGTTTCGCCGCCGCAAGCGCTAAGCGCGAGCGCGGACAAAAACAGCAAAGGCAATTTGGCAAGGGCGTTAATTCTTCTCACGTCTGCATCCTCCTGCACATGTGCGGGTGAACCCCAAAAAGAAGGGGGCTCTACTGAACCATTTCCTGAATCGTAAAGGACGATGTAAGCCCTTACAAGGGCACTTGGTAAATTTATGCATCCACCAAGCAAAAAAGAGGTTCATTTGTGCAAATGCCAACTTTGTCCTATGATATTGTGCAACTGAAGAACGACAAAAAGACCATGAGAAAAGCCACCACCATCAAAGACATCGCCGAGGCGCTAGGATTATCGCGGAACACGGTTTCGAAGGTGCTTAACGGGGGCGCGGTGCCCGAGAAGACAAGAGAAATCGTCTTGCGCAAAGCAAGCGAACTCAATTACAAGGCCATCAACATCGAGGTGGAACAGCAAAAGAAATACCGCATCCTTTTGCTTTCGGGCAAACCGTTATCGAACTTCAGCTACTACATCACTCTGGTCAACGCGGTGGAGAACTATTGCCTTAAGCACCATTACGAGGTTTTCCTTTATAGCTATAGTTCCGAAATCACGAGTTTGGGAAGCATCCGCGGGCATCTGAAAAGCCTCCATATCGACGGCATCGTCGCCATCGAATGCTTCGACCCCGACTTCATCACCTTCCTCTGCGGACTCAATATCCCAACCTGCTATGTTGATTTTCCCGGGGTCAAATTCGATTTCCAAGACCATCACGATCTGATCCTATGCTCCGATCAAAAGGCGGTGTGCGAATACGTGAAGTCTTTGATCCAAAACCGGCGTCTCCGTCGCTTCTGCTTCGTCGGGGATTATCGGCACTGCCTATCCTTCCATGAGCGTTATCTGGGGATGCTTCGGGCTTTGTACCGCTCCGGCATCCCCCATAGTCAAACTAGCGACATCCTGGATTCCGAAAGCGCCTTCGACTTCGGAAGCGTCGATGCATTGAAGCAACGGATCTCGTCCTTCAAAACCCTTCCGCAGTGCTTCGTATGCTGCAACGATTTCGTGGCGAGAATGGTGGCCCGCGCCCTCCTATCGATGGGGAAGCGCATCCCGGAGGACGCGATGGTGATGGGCTTCGACAACACCTATATCTCCGAGGGGGAATCCCCCGCGATCACCACCTTCAACGTGGATAAGACTTACCTTGGCATCTTAGCCACCCGCACCTTGATCGATCGCATCGAAATGCCGAAAAGCCCGACGAAAACCATCATGGTCGACTGCGATTTGATCGAGCGGGAATCCACGGGGAAATAGACAAGTTTTCTTAGTAAATTGTAATCTTAAGTGCAACACTTCGAGATAGCTTCAGACATCAGCTTCGCCGGGGATATCCAGTTGTTACATTTCCTTGGCCTATTGTTAATCAAATCCACCTTTTTATCAATGTAGGCCTGCGTATATCTGCTCAGGTTGTAGCCTTTCGGGAAGAACTCCCTGAGGAGGCCGTTGGAGTTCTCGTTCGACCCCTTCTGCCATGCGCAGAACGTGTCGCAGAAGTAGACCTGGCACCCGAGCTCGCCTTCTATCCTCTCCCAATCCGCGAATTCGGCCCCGTTGTCCGTCGTGATCGTCTTGACCAGCTCCGGGGGGAAGCGCTTCAGGTAGCCTATGACCAGATTCGCCACGACGTCCGCGCGCCGGTTCGGGGATTTGATGGCCTTGTAGAACCTGGACTTCCTTTCCACCAAGGTCACGAAGCACGCCTTCGACTTGCCCAGCCCGGAAACGACCGTGTCGAGCTCCCAATGGCCGTAATCCGCCCTTTTGTAGACCTTTTTGTCCCTTTTCCTGATGGATTTGCCCTTGTTGAACTTGCCCCTGGTCTCGTACCATCCTCCCTTGCCCTTCCTGCGGAGGAGCTTCCTGTCCCCGCCGATGATCGTCCCGTCGCCGATCCATTTGTAGATGGTCTTGAAGCAAGGGAACCCCTGGCCTTTGTAGAAGGCCGCTATCTGCTCCGGGGACCAGGTCTCCCTTATCCTCCGCTCTATGATTTGGACGACCTCCAATGGGAATTGGACTATGTTATGGGCCTTGGATACCCGCGCCTCGTACCTCTTCTGCGAGGAATGGGGGTAGTAGCTCCTCGTCCCCTCGCGGTTGGGGGTGAAGTTCCTGTCCAGCTCCCTCTTCACCGTGGAGGGGTTCCTCCCTATTGCCCGGGCGATGGCCCGGATGGAGGCGCCTTGGATCCTCAAAAAGGAAATCGCGGCCCTCTCCTCTATGGTAAGATGTATGTAGCCCATTAAAGTCCTCCGTAAGATGGATGTAGCAACCTAATCTTACTACGGATCCGATGGGCCTTTTCTATTTCGTCAGGCGTTGCACTTGAACGGTAAATTCACCTTCTTAAGAAAAAAGCACCTCGCGATGAGGTGCTTTGTTTTCGTTAGGGCTTAGGCGCCCAATTCGATGTTGTAGCGGTTGGCGAAATAACGGACGGATTCGATGATGGACGATTTGCCATCGATATCCAATTCGAGGGAGCGCACCGCAATATTGTAGACGCTGATTTCGTTGACGACATTGCCTAATTGGGCGAGGAACCAGAGAGAACCGCCACTAGGAATGGTGATCTCTTGCTCGTGATAACCCGGAGTATTGAAGAAGCCATAGCGGTTCTCTACAGCGGTCCACTTCAAGGGCTGGGTGATGAGCTCAAAGCCCTCTTCGGTCAATTTCCAAATGTCGAAGCTTAGCTTGTACGTTTTTCCTGCCGCAAGCCCAAGATGAGACAAATCAATCCAGGTGCGAGAATGCTCAGGCTTCGTCGATTTGACGGTGACTTCGGCGTGGGCCTCGTTGCCTCCTCCGGCTACCCAGGCATTGCTCTTCATTTCGGACGAAGCTTCGCCCGCTGGCTCGTTGATGACCGTTCCGGTGAGGTTTTGGAAGTCTCCCGTGATCAAGGCGCGTTCCGCGGGACGGAGGGCGCAGAAGTCATAGATCAGTTCTTCCACGCCTGCTTTGGATGCGCAGAAGCTGGCGTCATGACTGGCCTTCCACTTTGTGGTGAAGCCATTGGCGTTTTGGAAGTTGATGCGATTCACGATCGCCCCATCGGCGCCGCCTTGTTTCAAGACGAACTTCTCGATGCAGGCGTTGAAAACGTTATTCCCGCCGGCGTTCTTAAGCGCGCCGAGGCTCAAGACGATCCCGGTGGTGGCTCCCTTTGCTTTGAAAGCCTTGGAGATCGTGAATGTCGAATTCGCGGCGAAATCGCTCATATACACGTTGTCGCCTTTGCCGGCTTCGAGGACGACTTGGCTTTCATAGGCGCCCCCTCCGGCGACGTCGACATGCATGACGAATTCGCAATAATAATCGGCGTCCTCGCCTAGAGGCGTGGGGAAGCTCCAGTTCGCGATGCCGAAGTGCCAATCGGTCTTGTCGCCGCCGGTCACGTTGAGGACTAAGCCTTCGTCGCCATAGGACTTGGTGTATTGATAATAAGGGTCACCTTCTCCGTCTTTTTCGATGCGCATATCGAAATCCAAGGTGTTGTAGGCGACGGCCTGGGTTCCGAGGGCGTTCTTCCTGAAAGCGACGCTTCCGTAGGCCAAAGCGCAAAGGGCGGCGGCGCTAGCGAGGAGCGCTCCGCCTAAGATAAAGCCTTTTCTTTTGTTCATGGTTTTCTCCTTTAAGAGCGATATCTAACATCAAGTTACCTTGTTAGCGCTTTCAATGGAATACATTTGGCTCAAATTGTGCGTTTAGAAAGCATTTGCCCAACCCATTTGTGCATTTGCATATTCATCTTTCCAATTGTATTCGATTTCGATGTGCCCGTTATCGATTGGAATCCTGGATTGTCGTTTTGCAAAAAGAACGAAAAATCCCCGATGCCGCAATGGGTTCGGGGATTGTTTTCGATGTGGTGGCTGAGGGGGGACTCGAACCCTCGACATACCGGGTATGAGCCGGTTGCTCTAACCAACTGGGCTACTCAGCCAGAACCTGGTGGATCTTATCGGGCTCGAACCGACGACCTCATCCTTGCAAAGGACGCGCTCTCCCAGCTGAGCTAAAGACCCAAGTGTGTTCTACTTGCCCCCGCCCTTCGGGGCGAGTGCTTGTGTATTATAGGCGCGCTTTCCTTCCCCGACAACGGGGAATTTCGCGCCTATTCTTTTAGAAGGTCTTCGTACATGCCTAGCGCGTAACCCATTTTCTTCAATAGGCGGAAGATTTTCCTAAGCCTTCTGCGGTATCCCTTATGCCGCGCGGCGACGTAATAACGTTCGTGGAAGTTCAATCGTTTCCTTAGATCCGGGAGCTTCGCCAAAGAGAATTCCAGCGGATGGGCGGCGAAGACGAAGGGCTTGCCCGTCTTGAGATAGGCTTTGAGGTTTTGCCGTACGCTTAGCCATGAGGCGAAGCGGATCAACACCCCGCCTCCTAAAGGAGCCTGTTGATACCATAGCAAGCGCCCCGAGGGCATATCGAGGGTGAAGAACCCATCCTTTTCGTGGAGATTGGGCGAGACTTCTTTATAGCCTTCTAAAGGCGCGGCTTTGACGTACATCGGGTATTTCCCGCTATGGGGGACGCGGGAATTATCGAGCAGGAACCCCTGCTCCTTTAGTTCTTCTAGGCATTCATCATCGATCGCCCAGCCGGGGGCGCGGAAGAATTTGGGGTCTTCTAGGAAGGCTTCGCGGTAGACCTCTTTGGCCTTGGATAGCTCTTTCCCAAAGGCTTCCCTGCCCATTTCGCTAGGCCGGGCGTGGCGATAGCCATGCACCCCGATATGGTGGCCGTGCATCTTCGCGTATTGGAGGAGGGCCTTATCCCTTTCGTAATGCTCCATCACGGCAAAGAGGGTGGCCTTCGCCCCGTGGGCTTCGCATTCTTCTAAGAAGAAATAGGCCCCGTCTTCCGCGGAAGGGAGCCCTTCGGATTTGCCCTGCAAACAGAAAGTATCGCCGAAGTCCTCGACGTCCATCGTGAAAATGGCGATTTTCTTCATGCGGGGTTATTTCTTTTTGATTTTCGCGGCCGCTTCTTCCTCTTTCCGCAAGTCGCGGTAGGGACGGTAGGCCAAATAGGCGATGACCGTGAAGACGATCGCCGCGAGGAAGAAGACGAGGCTGATAAAGAAGAGGGCCATCACCCCGCCGGTGCCGGAGGAAACGAAGGAAAGGATGATCAAGACGATCATCGCGGTCAAAGACAAGCCCCAGAGGATCAAGGCGATCATCCGGCGGAAGCTGAAGGGCTTCTTCAGCTCTAATAATCTTGGGCTAGGTTCCATAATCAATCATCGCTCCTGGAAAAGCCGTTCTTCATCACTTTGGAGACGGATAGCAAAACTAAGAAGAGGCATTCGTCGGTCTCCTTGCGGAGCATGTCGGCGATGCGCTGATTGGTGAGTTCGGAGGATCTTCCTTCCTTGAGGGCCTCCTTGATGAGGGCCCTTCCTTTGGAAGACACCGATTCCTGATAACGGTCGATATAGGGCGAGACGAGGTTAAAGTGGCTATCGGCGAGCCCAGAAATCACGCGGATCGCCCAATAGAAATTCTCCGTGTCGACGCGGTTGACCGCGTTATGGAGGTATTCCGGGGTCTGGCTCACGTCGGCGAAGAAGGGGCAGCTAGGCGAATAGACATTGCAGCCTAGGCTCACCCATTCGATGGGCCTGGCCTCTTCTTTGAGCTCAAGGATCGACATGTCATCGGTCCGCGAGATGCCGATCGGGCGGTAGATGGCCTCGCTTCCCTTGGCATAGGGGTCATGGGGCGTGCCTTGGTAATGGTAAGAAAGCGCGTATTTGACGTCTTCGGGGGTCAATAGGCGTTCGGGCTTCAGACAGAATGCCCAATCCTCCGAGGCGGGGGTGAGCTTCTTTTCCTCGACCGCTTTCGGGGAGAAGAGACGTTGGAGGAAATAGGCGCGGGGGGTGTTATAGACGTGGTCGGCATCGCGATGGGAGCCGAAGCTCTCGCGGGGATTGAAGTGCTCAGGGTCCCCTAAATCATTATTGATGATGAATTCGCGGAGGTCTTTGGAGCAAAGATGGTCCTTGGCTTTGCCAAAGGCATCCTTGAAGTCGAAGCGGTCTAAGGAGAATTCGTTAGGCAAGACGGCGTAGCAATCCTCGGGGAGGCGGTAGGCCATCCAGTGGTGGCCCCCGATGGTCTCCAGCCACCAGATATCCTTGCTATCGGAGAAGGCGATGCCGTTTCTCTCGTAGGTGCCATAGGTCTCTAGTAATTCGCCTAGGCGCAGGACGCCTTCTTTCGCCGAATGGATATAGGGCAAGACGAGCAAGAGGATATCCTCTTCCCCGATGCCCCCTTCGGTTTTGGGGTCGAGCAAAGGATCCCCGGCGTAGACGCGAGGGTTGCTCGTCGTGGTCTCGGTCGCGGTCATCGCGACGTTAGCGGCATTGATGCCGGAGGCGCCCCAGAAGCCTTCGCCTTCCCGCGCGTTAGGCGTGGCGGTGTAGCGAAGCGGGTCCTTCGGGAGGTCGAGCTCTAGTTTCGAGCGGACGGCTTTATAGTGCTTTGGCTGGTCCTCGGGGGAGACGACGACCCATTTCTTCGCGACGAAAACCCCGGACGGGGAATCGTCGTTTCGGGCGATCAACGTCGCCCCGTTCAGGCTCGCCTTCCTACCGACGAGCATCGTGGTGCATCCCATAGGCTGCCCTCCTTCCGCCTTTTTGGCTTGACGCATATATTAATCCCCGCGCGTGTTTTATGCTAGAATCCTTAGAAAAAGGAGAACGATATGAAACCCTTCGCCATCGTCGCCGATTCCTGTTCCGACCTCCCGAAGGACTTCCGTCAGGCCCACGGCATCGATTACGTCAAGATGATGCTCAATTGGACCGAGAAGGACGGCACCGTCCGCGAGAACATCGCCGACCTCGACTGGGAGACGCTTTCTAGCAAAGCCTTCTATGACATCCTCCGCCCCCACAGGATTACCTTGACCTCTTTCTCCCCCACCTTAAAAAAGGCGAGGATGTGCTTTATCTTGCCTGCTCCAGCGGCTTAAGCGCCTCAATCAACACCGCGAAGATCCTCGCGGAAGGCGCGCTTAAAGAAGATTATCCCGATCAGCGCGTCATCGTCGTCGATACCCTCCGCGCGGGGATGTCCTTGGGGATGATCATCATGGACGCCCAACGCCTCAAAGACGAGGGCAAAACCCTCGACGAGGTCGTCGATTTCGTCGAGAAGAGGAAACTCCATTATAAGGAGATCGGAATCCCCGAGACCTTGACCTATCTCAAACGGGCCGGGCGCGTCTCCGGCGCGGCGGCGATCATGGGGAACCTGATCCAGCTGAAGCCGATCCTCATCTGGGACGACAAAGGCTGCAATGGCGTGCTGGAGAAGGCCATCGGCAAGAAGAAGGCCTACGCGACCATGGCCAAATACATCAAAGAGGACATCGTCGAGCCGGAGAAGCAAGACGTATACCTCATGCATGCGGATTGCTCTGAGGCGGAGATCGAGGCTTTCAAGAAAGCGATCCTCTCCGAGGTGCCCGTCCGTTCGGTCATCGCCCTGCCCTTAGGCCCGATCATCGGGGCCTCCTCCGGCCCGGGGACGATCATCGGCAATTACATCGGGAAATAAAGAAAAAATCCGAGCCGTCGAACGGCTCGGATTCTTTTCTTCCATGGTGGGCCAAGGC
>ONGB01000028.1 GCA_900317295.1 uncultured Erysipelotrichaceae bacterium | reverse complement strand
GCCACAAGGCGGCTGCGACTGCGGCCTGCAGGAAGCTCCTAGTCACGATCTGGGGAATGCTTCGCAGCGGGTCCTGCTTCGAGAGATAGTCTAGCAAACAGCAGAGATTTTAAAAGGGATTTTATGCCCCGTTTTCGGCGCGCCTTCAAAAGAAAAAGCCCGAAAAGAGAAAAAAATACTTGGCAAGACTTATCCTATTTTCATTGCAAAGGCCAAGGATCATCCCTTGGCTTTTTCTTTCGATGGATACAGGGGAAATCGCCTATCCTTCTGAAAACTTTCGGCCGTTTTGCCCTTTGCTGTGTATAGGAATAGTGGGAGGACTTTTATGGAGGCAGGAATTGCATGTTTGCCGATATCAAGAATTTTTACATCGGCGATTCTATCGAGCTTTTGGGGCCAAAAACCGAGTTTGAAATCACAAGTTGCGATATCAAGTTGCCAAAGGCAAGCGGTTTTAAGGTCGAAAATTCCGACCTTAAACAAAACCGAGGAAGGGGTTCGTCTCTGAACCATCGCCATCATCAAGCTTTTGCGGTGCAAAAATTTCACCGCAACTCCCCTATCTTCCAAGAAGATACAACCCATCCGCCTTTGCCGGGAGGGACACGCATATAGAAAGGAGCAACCAATGGAAGAAAAAACAGAAAACAGAAAAGAAAGCGAACGAAATCGCCATCATCGACGAAGAAAGCATCAAGGACATGGTCTATGAGGTCCGCGGCCAGAAGGTCATGCTGGACTATGACCTAGCGAGGATATACGGGTACGAGACCAGGGCATTTAACCAACAAGTTTTAAGGAACGCCGAAAGATTCCCGCCTGAGTTCAGGTTCAAACTATCGAAAGAAGAAGCGTCTAACGTTTTAAGGTCACATTTTGTGATCTTAGAAAAAACTAATGGCCGTGGCCAACACTTCAAATACCTCCCCTACGCATTCACCGAACAAGGCGTATACATGCTCATGACCGTATTAAAGGGCGACCTCGCTGTCAAGCAGAGCATCGCCCTCATCAAGGCGTTCAAATCCCTGAAGGATGCGGCGATCGCCGGAGACATTCCCGTGCCCAATGACCTTATCCCCATCCGTTTGGGCGCCCTAGAGCAAAAGGTCGAAACCCAAGGCAGGGCCATCAAAAGAGGGAGAAAAGAAGTAGGGGAGATAAAGTCGGAATTATCGCTGATCATCGACCGGTTCCAAGACCCCGTGCCCCCGCATGGCTGGCTGATCCGCGACGGTGAACGCGTCGAGGCGGCCATCGCCTACCAAAGCATCTATGCGAAGGCCGAGAAGACCGTATTGGTCATCGATGACTACATTGGAAAAGAAACCCTCCATCTATTGAAAGCCTGCCGCCCCGGCGTATCCATCATCCTCGCATCCGATAACCGCGCCGCGTTGCCCTTAGGAGAATCCGACCTCACCCGCTTCGCCAAAGACGGGGAGGGGAATAACCCCATCACTCTGCTTCCCACGAACGGGCGCTTCCACGATCGTTATATCTTTTTGGATTACGGGACGGATCAAGAAACCCTCTATCACTGCGGCACCTCTTCCAAAGACGCCGGGGGCAAAGTCACGACGATCATGCGCATCGAAAACCCGATCGACTACCATCGCCTGATCGACGGGCTATTCGCGGGTAAGTGATATCCCACCCATGCAGGCGGATGTGCTATATTCCTATTTAACGAAACATTGAGGATGACCCGATGAAAAGAAAAACCGTTTTAGCCTTTGTTTTGCCGCTATTGCTTTCCTGCCTGCCCGCCTGTTCTTTCCGCGCCTGCTTCATCGTCTAACCACGTGAGCATGGGCATGAGCAAGAAAGAGGTCATGAAACTGCTCGGCGACCCCAACCTCACCATCGCTGACTGGGCGTTCGAAGGCGATCTGTCCATAACCGCGATCGAATTCGAGGGCACGATGGAGCAGTGGGGCAAGGTGAGCAAGAGCGAGTTCGGAAGCTGGTATCCCCCCTACCGCAAAGAAACCGTCGTCCGCGCCGTCAACTGCAGCGACGGCGACGTCGCCATCTGGGAAATCTGACCAAACGGATTTGAACTCACGTAAAAAAATCCCCCATTTTTCTCCGATAAGCTTTAAAATAAGTCAACCATCCTGGCTAGGAGTCCATATGAAACACCTTTTGATTATCAACGGCGCCAAACGGGAAATCAAAGCCCTGCAGATCGCCGAAATCCTTAAGCATTTCGAGGGCCTCGACCCCGTTATCCATTACACCACCGCCCCGCATGAAGCCACCACCTTCCTCCGCGAATATCTCACGGAGAACAAAGACGAAGTCACCGTCTACGCCTGTGGCGGCGATGGGACGATCAACGAAGTCGTCAACGGCCTCATCGGTTTCCCCCAGGCCATCATGGCGATCTTCCCGATCGGCACCGGCAACGACTTCGTGAAAGTCTATGGCGGCGTCGCCGCTTACGAGAATCCCGATGACGTCATCCACGGCGAGATCCACAAAGTCGACGTCTCTGTCCTCAAAGGCGCGGAAGAAGGCGAGATCGCCTCGATCAACGTCATCAACTTCGGCTTCGACGCCGTCGTCGGCGAGCGCGGCGCCATCTATGCCTCCCAAGGCAAGAAGAACCCCTTCGACCGCGCGATCCCCGAAGCGATCCTCAAAGCCCGCCGCAACAAGATCGAAGTCTACGCGGACGGGGAGAAGCTCAATGAGAAAGTCATGCTGCTCTCCTGCCTCGCCCACGGCAAATACGTCGGCGGCAAATTCTGCTGCGCCCCCAAAAGCGACAACGAAGACGGCCTAATGGACGTCAGCGTCGCCCACTGCATGAGCCTCTTCTCCTTCATGGGTTTGATGAAGACCTACGAAGTCGGCAAACACCTCGATGACCCGAAGACCGCGAAGCGTTTCTCCTATCGCCGCGCGAAGGAAGTCCGCATCGTCTGCAAGAAGCGCAGCGCCATCTGCGTCGACGGCGAGATGGTCCACGGCACCGACATGACCGCGACCGTAATCCCGGGCGCCATCCGCTTGCTCTGCCCCAAGAAAAAAGAACCCGCCGCGGAGTAAAATTCATAAAGTCTAGGGCCCAACGGGCCCTTTTCTTTTGTTTATCGAGGATTTTTGTCCATTTTTATACAGTGTAAAAAGGCAGTAATCCCCACAGCCTTTGACCGCATTTCCATCTTTCCTTCATTCGCGGGTGCGCTTAAAATAACCCCGATAGCCAATTTACGGCCGCTTTCTCCGCGGCCAAGGAGGAAAACACATGGCAATCCGTCCCGAAGTGGTGGCAGACGTCAAGTCCATCTGCGCCTCGGTCAAGAACGAACCGAGCCCGTTGATGATCGTCTTGTCCACCGTCCAGAAAAAATATGGGTACATCCCCCTCGAGCTGCAGGAGGTCATCTCCGCGGAAATGGGAATCCCCGTCGCCGAGATCTACGGCGTCGTGACCTTCTATTCCTTCTTCTCGCTCGAACCGAAGGGCAAATACGTCGTCGGCATCTGCCTCGGCACCGCCTGCTACGTCAAGAACTCGCAGGCCGTCATCGATAAGTTCCAGACCCTGCTCGGCGTCAAGGAAGGCGAGACGACCCCCGACGGCCTCTTCACCGTCGAAGCGGTCCGCTGCATGGGCGCCTGCGCTTTGGCCCCGGCGATGTCGGTCAACGGCAAGGTCTACTCCAAAGTGACCCCGAACGACGTCGACAAAATCATCGCGGAATACAAGTCTTTGGAGGCATAAGCGAATATGGAACGCATCACCAGCAAAGAAGTCCTGTCGACCTGCATCGACAAATACACCAAGGAATTCGAAGGCAAGATCAAGGGCGAAGGCGGCAAACGCGCCATCGTCGTCTGTGGCGGCACCGGCTGCTTGGCCAACGATTCCGCGGCCATCCAAGAGGAGTTGGAGAAGCTCATCAAGGAACACGGCCTCCAAGACAAAGTCACGATCAACCACGTCGGCTGCTTCGGCTTCTGCTCGCAGGGCCCGTTCGTGAAGATCTTCCCGGAAGACACCCTCTATCGCGGCGTCACCGTCAAGGATTGCAAGCAGATCGTCGAGGATGACCTCCTCGGCGGCAAGATCTGCGAGAATCTCCTCTACGTCGACCCGACCACCCACGAGAAAGTCGTCCGCCAAGACGACATCAACTTCTACAAGAAGCAAGTGCGCGTCGCCCTCCACGGCTGCTCGCTCATCAACCCCGACCTCCTCGAGGAATCCCTCGGCTTGGACGGCTTCAAAGCCTTGAAGAAAGTCCTCACCGAGATGACCCCGCAGCAGGTCATCGACGAAGTCATCGCCTCCGGCCTTCGCGGCCGCGGCGGCGGCGGATTCCCCACCGGCAGGAAATGGCAGTTCGCCGCCAATGTCCAAGCCGATCAGAAATACGTCGTCTGCAACGGCGATGAAGGCGACCCCGGCGCGTTCATGGACCGCTCGATCCTCGAAGGCAACCCCTTCCAGGTCATCGAGGGCATGATGATCGCCGGCTACGCCTATGGCGCCAGCGAAGGCTATTTCTACGTCCGCGCCGAATACCCGATCGCCGTCGAACGTTTGCAGCACGCCATCAAGGACATGGAAGAAGCGGGGCTCCTCGGGGATAACATCCTCGGCACCGGCTTCTCCTTCCGCGCCCATCTCCGTTTGGGCGCCGGCGCCTTCGTCTGCGGCGAAGAGACCGCCTTGCTCAACTCCATCGAGGGCAAACGCGGCATGCCGCGCCCCCGTCCGCCCTTCCCGGCCATCAAAGGCCTCTGGGGCAAACCCACCTGCGTCAATAACGTCGAGACCCTCGCCACGGTCCCCTATATCCTCCGCGTCGGCGCCGCCGAATTCGCGAAGATGGGCACCGAAGGCAGCAAAGGCACCAAGGTCTTCGCCCTCGGCGGAAAGATCAACAACGTCGGCCTCGTCGAAGTCCCGATGGGCACTACCCTTCGCACGCTGATCTATGAAATCGGCGGCGGCATCCCCGGCGGGAAGGCCTTCAAGGCCATCCAGACCGGCGGTCCTTCCGGCGGCTGCTTGACCGAGAAAGACCTCGACACCCCGATCGACTATGACACCCTCGTCGCCCGCGGCTCCATGATGGGCTCCGGCGGCGCCATCGTCATGGACGAAGACAACTGCATGGTCGACGTCGCCCATTTCTACATGGACTTCATCTGCTCCGAATCCTGCGGGAAGTGCTCGCCCTGCCGCATCGGCACCAAGCGCCTCTATGAGATGCTCACCGACGTCGTCGAAGGCCGCGGCACCGAGAAGACCCTCTCCGATATGAAGGAACTCGCCAACGTCATCAAGGCCGGCTCGCTATGCGCCCTCGGCCAGACCGCGGCCAACCCGATCCTCTCGACGATGAATAGCTTCCCCGAAGAATACGCCGCCCACGTCAATGAGAAGAAGTGCCCCGCCCACGTGTGCAAGGGCCTCATGCAATACCTCATCGACCCGGCGAAGTGCATGGGCTGCACCCTCTGCGCCCGCAACTGCCCCGTCAGCTGCATCGCCGCCGGCACCGAGCCCGTCACCGTCCGCCCGCTGCCGAACAAATTCGTCCACGTCATCGATCAGAGCAAGTGCATCAAGTGCGGCACCTGCATGAGCAACTGCCACTTCGGCGCGATCCACAAAGACTGATCGGGAGGGAAGAACACCATGGAAAAAATCAATGTCAAAATCGAAGGGCGCGTCTATTCCGTCGACAAGAATATGACCGTCTTGGAAGCCGCCCGCTCGGTCGGCTTCAACATCCCGACCCTTTGCTACTGGAACCACGGCAAGAACTCCCTCGCGAGCTGCCGCGTCTGCTTGGTCGAGATCCGCACCGCCCGCGGAGGCCGCCTCTTCGCCTCCTGCGTCTACCCCGTCGCCGACATCCCGGCGGAGAAGGGCTTCGAAGTCCTCATCTCCTCCCCGATGGCCACCGCGGCGAGGAAAGCCTCGGTCGAGCTATTGCTCTCCAACCACTCCAAAGACTGCCAGACCTGCGTCAAGAACGGGCAATGCGAATTGCTCGAGGTCGCCAAAGTCACCGGCGCGGAAGATAACCGCTTCCTCGGCGAGAAGACCCCGACCACCTATGACGACGTCGCCCCCGGCATCATCCGCGATACCTCCAAGTGCATCCTCTGCGGTCGCTGCATCGAGCGCTGCAAGGAAGCCCAGGGCATCGGCATCCTCGGCTTCGAGAGGCGCGGCTTCAAGACCATCGTCGCCCCGGCGGCGAACCGCAGCTTCGCCAAGGTTCCCTGCCTCCAGTGCGGCCAGTGCATCAACGTCTGCCCGACCGGCGCCCTCTCCGAGAAGCGCGAGATCACCAAGGTCGACGCCGCGATGGCCGCCGGCAAGAAGGTCATCGTCCAAGTCGCCCCCGCGGTCCGCGCGGCCTTGGCCGAAGAATTCGGCTACAAGATCGGCGAGCTCAACGCCACCGGCAAGATGGTCGCGGCGCTCCATCGCCTCGGCTTCTACCGCGTCTTCGACGTCAACTTCGGCGCCGACCTCACCATCATGGAAGAGGCCACCGAATTGCTCCATCGCATCAAGAACAAAGGCGTGCTCCCGCAGATCACCTCGTGCTCCCCGGGCTGGATCAACTACATGGAGTATTTCTATTCCGATTTGATCCCGAACGTCTCCACCTGCAAATCCCCGCACGAAATGCAAGGCGCCATCACCAAGTCCTATTTCGCCAAGAAGCACGACCTCGACCCGAAGGACCTCTTCGTCGTCTCCGTCATGCCCTGCACCGCAAAGAAGTACGAAGCCAAGCGCCCGCAGAATGCGGCGGTGGAGCATCTCCCCGACGTCGACGCGGTCATCACCACCCGCGAGCTCGCCGCGATGATCAAGCGCGCGGGCATCCTCTTCCGCGAACTGCCCGAAGAGGAATTCGATGACGATCTGCTCGGCGAATACACCGGCGCCGGCGTCATCTTCGGCGTCACCGGCGGCGTCATGGAAGCGGCGCTCCGCACCGCCTACCACGCCCTCACCGGCAAAGAATACGGCCCGATCGAATTCCACGAAGTCCGCGGCTTCAAGTCCGTCCGCGACGCCGAGATCGACATCGACGGCACCAAGGTCAAAGTCGCCGTGGCCTCCGGCATGGCCGAAGCCCATGTGCTCCTCGACGAGATCCGCGCGGGGAAATCGCCCTACGCCTTCATCGAGATCATGTGCTGCCCCGGCGGCTGCATCAATGGCGGCGGCCAACCCTTCGTCAAGCCCTCCCTCAAGCCGGAGGAAGGCGCCGACATCCTCGAGACCTACCGCCAGAAGAGGGCGGACATCCTCTATGGCATCGACGAGAGGAAGACGATCCGTCAGTCGCACAATAACCCCGACATCAAGAGGCTCTACGAGGACTTCCTCGGCGAGCCGTGCTCCGAGCTCTCGGAAGAATTGCTCCATACCTCCTATGTGAGCGATCGTCCCTGCTTCCCGGAGGACTAAGCCAAAACGACGAGAAGGCGGTCATTAGGCCGCCTTTTCTTTCGCCTTTCTTTCCTTTTTACGCGATTTTCCCCATAATAATGGCATGAATGAGCAGCATCTTCTTTCCCCAGGGCCTTTGCTAAACGAAGAAGGCAACCTCGTCGAGGCGGGCTATGCCTATTCTTTGGTGAAGACCTATGACCGGAAGATGATCGCCACCTCCCCCCTCCGCATCAAGGAATGGGACTACTATTACGTTGGCAACGCCTCCTATGGCATCGCCCTCACCGTCGCGGACAACGGCTACATGTCGATGGTCTCCGCCTCCTTCCTCGACTTCGAGGCGAAGAAGGAGAAGACCGTCTCAAAGATCGGTCTGTTCCCCAAAGGGAATCTGAAGATGCCCCCATCTTCGAAAGTCGGGGACGTGTTCTATGAAGGGAAGGGCTTTTCCTTCTCTTTCGCCCACACGGGCGAAGGGAAAAGGCGCCTGATCGTCCATTTCGATGATTTCCTCGGGAAGGGCATTCCCTTCCGTTGCGACGTCTTATTGGCGGAGACCTCCCCGAATTCCATGGTGATCGCCACCCCCTTCAAGAAGAAGGCCCATTTCTATTACAACCAAAAGATCAATTGCCTGCGCGCCTCTGGGTATGCGAAAGTCGGGGAGCGCGTCATCGATTTCAATCAGGGCACTTATGGCGTCCTCGATTGGGGTAGGGGAGTGTGGACCTACCGAAACACTTGGTATTGGAGCTCGCTTAACGCCGAGCTCGAAGGCGTGCCCTTCGGGTGGAATTTCGGGTATGGTTTCGGCGACACGACATCCGCCAGCGAGAACATGGTCTTCTTTGGCGAGAAGGTCTATAAGCTAGATGACGTCATCTTCGATATCCCGATCGGCAAGGGGAACCGCGACGATTTCCTTTCCCCGTGGACGATCCGCAGCCATAGCCATGATCTCCGCATCCGTTTCGTGCCCGTCATCGACCGCCATAGCGACACCAACGCCCTCGTGCTCCGCTCCAACCAGCATCAGGTCTTCGGACAATTCTCTGGATACATTAACATCGACGAAAAACCCTTTGAATTCGAGGGTCTTCCCGGTTTTGCCGAGAAAGTCTACAACAAGTGGTGATCTTCCATTGACATTTGACTCCTGAAAAAAGTGCTAAAAAAGCGCTAAAAATAAGGAAAATTACTTGTTTTTCCTTTTTTTTGGAGGTCCGTCGGCTATAATGATTTTAACCGCTCAATTAACGCACAAAGGAGATTCTTCAAAATGCCCGATATTGAGATTATCAAATGCGATACTGGCGCAGTAGCCAGCAATGAGGTCGTCGCTTATCGCCATCCCAAAGAGGATTTCGGCAACAAAGCGCAGCTTCTTGTTTCGCCAGGCCAAATGGCCTACTTCATGAACGAAGGCGAAATCGCCGTCTTCGGCCCGGGTCACTACACCCTCGATGACTCGAACAACTCCGCCTTCCGCATCATCAACAAATTCCGCCGGATGTTCAGCAATGGCGAATCCTCTTTCCATTGCACCGTCACCTTCGTCAACGCGGTTGACTTCGTGGACCTCCGCTGCGCTTCCCCGAACCCGATCCCCTTCCGCTGGACCGACCCCGACGCCATCCCCGGCCGTCCCGTCGCTTCCCGCACCCTCCGCCTCCAAGCTTCCGGCTTGATGCACGTCCACATCGATAACGATGCGGGCGATGGCAAGGGCGTCATTCCTTTAATCACCCGCGTCATGGGCCAGGAGCCGATCCTCACCAAGGATAAGCTCGCGGATTACCTCGCCGCCCAGACCGCCGATGAACTCGCCGCTGGCATCACCGATTACGTCAACGGCCAAAAGATCCCCCTCAACGAGCTCACCTCCTATCGCCCCGAAATCGCGAAAGCCTTCACCGAAAGGATGAAGGAATACTTCTCCCGTTGGGGCATCGTCTTCGAGAAATTCTCCTTCCATCGCCTTGATTTCGATGAAGAGAGCCAAGATTTCATCAATCGTTACGAAGAGCAGATGGCCGCTGCCCAAGCCAAGATGCGCGAAATGCAATTCACCGGCGCCGGCACCGCGGACCAGATGACCCAAGTCTCCATCGCCGAAGCCGCGAGGCGTCAGCGCGAGGGCTATACCTATCAACAAGAACGCGGCATGGACGTCATGCAGACCGCCGCGGGCAACGAAGCCCAGATCGGTCAGATGATGGGCCTTGGCGTCGGATTCGGCGTCGGTCGCGGCCTTGGCCCGGCCTTTGGCGATCTCGCCAATCAATCGATGGGCGGCGCCCAGCAGGGCGGCATGCAGAACCAGCCGATGGGCGGCCCGCAGACCGCGGCGCAACCCGCTCCGGGTGCCACTTGCCCAAGCTGCGGCAACCCCGTCCCCGCCGGCACCAAGTTCTGCCCGAATTGCGGCAACAAGGTCGGCAATTTCTGCCCGAAGTGCGGTGCGGAACTCGCCCCTGGCGCGAAATTCTGCCCCAATTGCGGCGAAAAACTCGTGAAAGTCTGCGCCCAGTGCGGCACCGAACTCGCCCCCGGCGCGAAATTCTGCCCGAATTGCGGCGCGAAAAACGAATAACCCGTAGGAGATAAACACCATGGAAAAATTCCGTAATTGGATCTTCGCCCACATCCCCTTCCTCATCGTCATCGGCGTGTTCATCATCTTCAACATCGCCTTCTGGCCCTCCGTCTCCGGCTACCTCAAAGATCCTGGAGCGCACGCCAACTTCTGGGCATCCTTTGCCTTCTTGATGGTCGCCTTCTGCGCCGTCGGGGCCGTTTCCTTCACCAAACTCCGCACGAAAAACGCGGTCGTCACCATCGTCCCGATCTTCGCGATCACCGTTGGCTACCTCGTGCTTTCCCTCATCTTCAACATCATCATGATGGCCGTCGACAAATATGATCCGCATATCGTCATCACCTGCCTCATCAACGCCATCTTCATGATCGGCTTCATCATCCTCTTCCTCATCTTCGCCCGCTCCAAACACCTCGTCGAAGAAAAGACGATCGCCCGCGAGGAGCGCATGGATACTTGGTCCGGCACCTTCTCCGATGCTTATGCCCTTCAAAACTTCACCACCAACGAAACCTTGAAGAAGGCCCTAGCGAAATTCGCCGACAACATCAAGATGTCGAGCTCCCGCTCCACCGAGAAGACCGTCCAGATCGAAGGCGAGCTCAACGAGCAGATCGTCACGATCAAGTCGTTACTGAAAAACGACGCCGAAGAGGAACAGGTCCTCAAAGCCGTCCAAATCGGCGAAGCCTTGCTCGTGCAGCGCAACCAAATCCTCACGCGTTCCAAATAAGGAAACAGAAAGGACCTCTTTATGGCCGAAACCTATTGCTGCCCCAAATGCGGTGAACCGTTCGAACCCCAGCATCTCGATCTGAAGCGCCGTACCGGTTATTGCGTTTGGTGCCGCCAACCCTCTGTTTTCCCTAAACGCCACTCGAAGGTGGTGGGGAACGTCGACCTCCCGGTCGCCTTGCCCCAAATGGTCACCTTCTTCAAAAACGGCGATAACGAAAACGCTTTGCATCTAGCAAGCGAAATCACCGGCGTCTCAGAGAAGAACGTCGCCGCGCTTTACGTCGTCGCCTATTACAACGCCTACCGCGCCTCCCCCAAGAGCTCCGGCCGGCTTTACCAATTCTTCGAGACGACCCTCCCGGAGGCGGAGATGGAGATCGAAGAAGAGGAAGCTTTGAAGGAGCTTTTCCTCTACACCCGTCCCCACCTTAGCGACCACGAATGCACCATCTTGAAGAAATTCTCCGAATACGATGACCCGAAAGAGTTATCGACCTTCGTGGAATCCTTCTCCCCGACGATGATCGCCGAGCGGCAGAACCTCTCCTGGTTCACCCCAGAGATGGCCACCATCTATGCGCAGATCGCCCATACCGGCGCGATCCCGAAGACGACCCTCGCCCTCGTCAAGGCGATCAAGGGCAACCCGGAGAGCCCACTGAACACCGGGAAATTCTTCATCCGTCAGAAGGCGGAGGAGATCTACAATCGATTTGTTCTCAAATTAAGCGATATCATCGCCCAGATCCGCGATCCGGAGCTCCGGGCGAAATTCGAAGGTTTCTATGGGCAAATGAAGGGGGCTTACGAAACCGGTTTAAAACAGGGTTAGCCACATTATTTATATAAAGAAAGGAGAAGAATAATATGGCCGATGAAGCTTATATCGATCTTAGTCCAGTCATTAACGCGGTAAGAGTCGTCTCCGACCAAGTGTCGAACGTCCAACGCAATGTCGGGATCGCCATCGATAACCAAAACATCATCAACAACAACGTGAATGTCCTCAGGGAATTCACCGCGCGTGAGCTCAACAACGTTAAGAAGCAGCTCTTCGAGATGGAACGCTCCGCAAAACTCCGCGCCGCCTTGCAACGCGCCCTCACCGAAATCGTCCGCGTCCGCCAGGAGCTCGAAGCCAAGTTCGGCACCCAGAAGCTTGTCCGCGAATACATGCTCGGCATCCTTCAGGCCACCGACCTCGGCCTCATCACGAAGTCGACGATCTCCAAGTGCACCGAAGAGCTCATGCTCTCCGCGCCGAAGTACTGGCTCGCCCCGGCCCTCATCGCCTTGGCCAGCTGGATCAGCGACAACCGCCCGCTCGCCGAGAAGGCGCTAGAAGAGGCGATCAAGCGCGATCCGGAGAAGACTTCGCTCCTCTTCGCCCTCATCTCCCGCCGCGTCAACGCTGGCCGCGCCCAAGCGGGCAAGCCCTATGATGACGGCGCCACCTTCCGCTGGCTCGACCTCTACTTCGAGCAGCAGGACCCGTTCAAGATGCGCACCTCGATCATCTCGTTCATCGACGCGTATTCCAACGGCGTCTTCGGCGAAGATAAGAATGGCGTCTGCGAAGGCCACATCAACCACTGGATGGAGCGCCTCAAAGAGAAGAACACCAACTTCGCGGAAGAACAGAAGCAGTACTGGCTTGGCCTATTCGACTCCTTCGTCGTCCACCCCAACGATGATCGCTACGCCGCCTTGGCCCAGCTCTCCCCGCAATATAACGAGATCGACCAATACATCTCCCGCATCGCCGCCGCGGATTCCCAATCCGGCATCCGCAACTACCTCGGCGAGATCCTCCACACCAAAGTCGACCTCGACAAGCTCATCGAAGACATCGATAAGCAGTTGATCCGCCTCGTCGATGACTACGAAGAAGCCGAGCGTCCGCTTCGCGAAGAAGAGGAATACCTCCAGCTCGTCAAGGATTTCGAAGGCGACGAAGCCCGCGCCCGCAACCTCATCGAAGCCAAGAAGGCCAAGATGCGCGACGAAGACGTCAACTTCGCCCTACGTCTAGACGAAGCTATCGTCAACAAGGACGCCGATCCTTCCGCCAGGAAGACCGCGCTCACCTTGCTCCGTCCCTACATCAGCGAAGCCTTCGGCCACTTCATCACCGCTCGCAAGGGCGATTACCCCGAAACCATCGAACTGGCCTTCAAAGAAGCCGGTGACCCCGTCGGTCACGTCGGATTCGATTGGAAGAACCAGACCACCAACGGCGAAAACCGCGACGAAATGGCCGGGGAAATCCGCAAACTCTACGCCGATTCCACCAAGAAGTCCCTCGACAAGATTTCCGATGAAGCCGGCAACAAGAAGAAAAAGGCCGGCACCATCGTGGCCATCACCCTCTGCTGGACCATCGTCGGCCTCATCGTCGGCCTCTATATGCGCAGCCAAGGCAAGAAGATCCTCGCCAAGAACGACGCCGATCGCGCCACCATCAACGAGTACTTCGGCCGCAAGGAACGCGAGAAAGTCGACCTCCTCGACAAGGCCCTAGAAGCCCGCGCCGATGCCAATAACATCGTCGAAACCTTCCAAGCCCGCGAAGGCAGCGAAGAGATCAACCTCCACGACCTCGATGTCCCGACGGTCGAAGCCGCCCCCGCGGCCGAGCCCATCCCGGAAGAACCCGTCGAGGAGCCTGCTGAAGAGCCCGTCGAAGAACCCGTGGAAGAACCGGCTGAAGAGCCCGTCGAAGAAAGTAAAGAGTAAGGAGTGCAAACCATGGCAGATGAAGAAAAAATCACCGCGTTAACCGCGGAAGACCTCGAGAGCACTGACTTCGACTTCGAAGCTGAACTCGAAAAACAATTCGAAGCGGACGCCGCCGCGCTTCCGGAAGAAGAAGTCTCCGTCACCGAAGACCTCGCCGAATACGCGAACGGTTTCCCCGCTTGGGATCTCGATCCGACGAAAAAATGCATCGAGACCGTCAAGAAGAACCGCAAATAAGCGAACCCTCCTGACAAGCAAGGGAGCCCTTCGGGGCTCCTTTCTTTTCGCTATGTATCTTCAAACGAATTAGCCATTGTATAAAGAAATGCCGGCTTCGCCCGTATACAGTTTTGCTTACCTCGTTTTATAATCCTTTTGCTAACAAACCTAGACTACGGGCGGGCTGAGTATCCAGCGTCTAATATACGTGGCCCATGGGTTTGCCTAGCCGATGCGCTGCGTGTTAGGGCGCATCGATGCGGGTAGCAACGCCCATGGGCGAAAGCGAAACCGGGAACGTTCCGTAATCATTCGGGGTCCGGCTTAGCGATTGCCCTACGCTCCGCACAGAATCTCGATTCTGAACATGAGGCCGTCACAGGGATGACGTAACACCAGCGGCTACAGGACTTAGTCGATAGCCACACCCGGTGTTTTCGTTAGGTGACGGCTTTTTATATCTCCTTTCGGGAATGCCAATGCTTTTCCAAAATAGAAAGGAGAAAGAAATGGAACAAAAAGCAGAAGTCGAATACATGGCCGACTTGAAAGCGATCAAAGAAACCATCAAAGAGAATCGCTACAAAGCCATGGTTGTCGTCAACAACGCGATGATCATCACCTATTACCGCGTTGGCCAAATCATCAACAAAAGAAAAGCGTGGGGGAATCTCTACCTTGACCGATTAGCGGAAGACCTCCGAGAATTCGGGCGCGGCTACTCCAGAGACCAACTGAAAAGAATGCAACGTTTCGCGAATACCTTTTCGGAAACCGAAATGAGATTGCAGCCGCTTTCTCAAATTCCATGGAGCTCACTCATCGAAATCATGAACAAGACATCCTCAAAAGAGGAGGCTCTTTGGTATGTGAATCAAGCCTACGCCAACAAGTGGTCCCGCACAGTCCTTTTGAAACAATTCAAACTGGAGGCTTATCAACGCGGTATTATCCCCGCACAGACAAACCAAGAATCTTTCGTTCAAGACGTCATAAAAGACACATTGGCATTGGATTTCATAAGCGAAAAGGAGATTTCCCGCGAAAAGGACCTTAAAGAAAAACTCGTCAACAACATCATCGAATTCTTGCAAGAACTGGGTCCCGGCTTCGCGCTCGTCGGAAAGGAGTACCGCCTGGTCACGCCCACGGGCAAGAACTTTTATATCGATCTTCTTATGTATCACACAAAGGTCCACGCCTACGTGGTCATCGAGGTCAAACTCGACGAAATACTTCCTGCGGATTTTGGGCAATTGAACTTCTATGTGAACGCCATCGATGGCGTTGAAAAGACGGATCAAGATAACCCTACCGTCGGCATTCTACTTTGCAGAAACGCGGATAAATATGTGGTGGAAACCTCAATTCACGGCATAAGAAATCCAATCGGTGTTTCCAAATACAAATTACTGGAAGAAATACCTTCATACTTAGCAGGTAAATTAAACGAAATAAGCGACTAAAGGCCGAAGAAATACATGCAAAAAGTAAATTGGGGCACAACCCGTGCCCCAATTACCAAAAAACTACTAATTACGCGGCCTAATCTCTATCATTCCCTTGCTTCAAAACAAAAGCCCAGGTTTGAAGCCTGGGCTAAGTTGGAAGAGGAAGTTATTCCTTAGGGAGCTCTTCGCTTTCGACGACGGGCTCTTCCTCGACGACCTTGACGTTCTCTTCGTCAACGGGGTCCATCTTGTCATGTTGATGACGGACTTCGAGTTCGGCGACGATTTCGCGATGCTTTTCCTCGTCAAGCTTGTAGAAGAAGCGGAGGAGGATGAAGCTCGCGACAAAGCTGACGGCAAGGATGACAAGGATCCAGACGCCGATGATACGGAGGGAATCCGGAGTGACGGCGGCACGGAGATCTTCGATCCTCGTAGCAAAAGCTTCTTTGGTAATGGCGCCCGAATTGAGTTCGCCTTCGGCGGTGGAGATGCCATTGACGATCGCCATGACGCCGGCGGTTAAGAAGATGAGATATTGGAAACCGCGGAGCAAGGCGCTGCCGAGCTTAACGGTGAGGGGACGCCAAGCGGAGATAAGCGACTCCTTGCGCTCCCCAAACGTGTATTCGTTGAAGTCGATGGAGTCTTGGAACATGACGAGGATGACCATGTAGACCATGCCCGAGCCCAAGAAGAAGATGAACGGGAAGAGGTAGTTGACGAACATCAAGCCGCCGAAGGCCCAGCCCAAATTCATGTCTTCGCCATAAGCGGGGGTGTAGGAATTCATGCTGAGGGAAAGCGGGGTATCCCCGAACATCGGGAAGCAGGTGAGGAAGAATCCGATCGCGCCGACCATCGCGACGATGACGGAGACGGTGAGAATCTTTTTCTTCGCGAAGCGCTTAGCAAGCACGGGATAGAGGGCCTGCGAAGCGATGGTCGCGGCGACATAGAAGACGGAGATGAGGGTGACGACGAGACCACCGGAAGCGGTGCCGTAACCGACGGAGAGGTAGTAGTAGTTGAGGCCGATGCCACCGGTGAGGACGCCAGAGGCAAGGTAATAAAGGAACATCGAGATGACGACGACGCGGACTTGGCCGTTTTTGCCAACGACGCGGAAGAGGTCGAGGAGGCTCGATTTTTCGGAGGCTTCTTCCTGTTCGACGTTTCTCGCCCTTTCGCGGCAGAGGAAGAACACGCCGACCTGGGAGAGAAGGAAGAGCAAACTGATGACGATGGCCATCACGCCATAGACGGCGGCGGCGCCTTTGCCGGTGGAACCGCCGAAAGCGGTGGGAAGCAAGGTGGCGGCGGCGGTCATCAAGAAGCCACCGATGGCGGCGCAGATGGAGACGTGGGAAGTGAGGGAAGCGCGCTCCTTATCATCATTGGTGAGGGAGGGGAGCATCGCCCAGTAGCCGATGTCGTTCATCGTGAAGAACGTATCCCATAGGACGTAGAAGGCGATCATCAAACCGACATAGACCCATCCGTTGCCCGGACGAACCAAGAACAACAATATGACGGCAAGCGAATTGCCGATCGCGCCGATCAAGATCCATGGTTTGAATTTGCCCAGTTTGAAATGTACCTTCTCGACGATGAAGCCCATGATGGGGTCGTTGATGCCGTCCCAGACGAGAGCGATCATCATCGCGATGGTGATGACCCCGTATTGGGCGGAGAAGGTGGCAGGATCCGAGGAGAGAACACCGGAAGTGATGGTGTACTGCAGCAAGAAACTGCCGACGAGGGCGTAGCAGGCATCGCGGAAAATGCCTGAGAAGGGGTAGAGGAACTTCGTCAGGCGAGGTACCTTGTTCCCTTCGAATGTCTTATTGACTAAGGCCATATTTTACCTCCTATGGCTATGCTCAAAGATTTTACTTTGGTAGCGCTTACAATGCAACACTAAAAAGGAAAAATGGCTAATTTATCGGATTTTTGAGGAAACCAAAGAAATGAAACGAGTTTCCAATTCTTCGATGGATGCTTACTTTTCGCGGGTAATCGCCCACGCATGACGGACGAAAAGAAAACGATAGATTTCCTTAACGGACTTCGATTTGCAGAGAGATTTCCTCTTCTTCGCTTCTGACGGTGAGCGTGGCTTTGCTAGGCTTCTCCACGGGGAGAGAACGGACGAAGAGGGACGTTCCGCCGCCGGATAAAGATAGTAGGCGCGGGCCCATCAGGGCGATCGGACCTTTGACGGAGACCTCGATCGCATCATCCCCAAAGGGAACGCGAACGCCGTATTCGTCTTTTTTGAGCACCTCGACGCGCATCGCGTCATAGGTTTCCCCGTTCACCAAAACGGGATTGACCGCGCGGAAGGAAAGATGGGCTTCTCCGCTCGGGCCGATGCGTTTGCGGCAGACTTCCTTGCCGTTTTTATAGCCGGCGAATTCGAAAACGGTGGCCTCTTCGCCCCAAGAGGCGATGTATTTGGCGTAGATCGCCGGAACCTCGTCGGGACTGAGATGGTATTTCAGCAAGATGCGGGCCATGGCGAGCTTCAAAGATAAAGGCAAAGGACGGCTCGTGTCCTCAGAGGCGTAATTGAGCCCATGGATGATCACTTGGGAATCGCGTTTGGAGAAGCGGGGCTCATCCCAAGTCTCGCCGATCCAAT